>NZ_JBHTSW010000023.1:0-91940 GCF_042794945.1 Rhodococcus sp. NPDC056506
CTATTCGGTCACACGCCCGCAGTTTCAGTCTCGAGCAGTTTCAGCTCACGACCCGATCACATCACGGGAGTGGACCGCCTGCAGCGATCGCAGACAGTGTCGCGAACTCGTCAGCCTTGAGTGACGCGCCGCCGACAAGAGCACCGTCGACGTCGGTCTGGCCGACGATCTCTCCGACGTTCTTGGAGCTGACGCTACCGCCGTACAGGACGCGAACGCCGGCTGCGACCTCGGCGTCGGCAAGTTCGGCGACTGTTGCTCGCACCGCAGCGCACACTTCCTGTGCATCTGCGGCAGAAGCGACACGGCCGGTGCCGATGGCCCAGACAGGCTCGTACGCGATGACGATCTTGGAGATCTCCTCCGCGCTCAGGCCCGCCAACGAACCCTTGAGCTGGTCGACGTTGTAGGCGACGTGATCGCCGGCCTCGCGGATCTCGAGGCCTTCGCCGATGCACACGATCGGCGTGAGGCCGTTCTTGAGAGCGGCCTTGGTCTTCGCGAGGACGGTCTCGTTGGTCTCACCGTGAAGGGTGCGACGCTCCGAGTGACCGACCACGACGAAGGTGCAACCGAGCTTGGCCAGCATGGAGCCGCTGATCTCGCCCGTGAACGCGCCCGAGTCCTGAGCCGAGACATCCTGCGCGCCGTACGTGAGGAGGAGCTTGTCGCCCTCGATCAGCGTCTGGACGCTTCGGATGTCGGTGAACGGCGGGATGACCGTGACATCCACTTTGTCGAAGTACTTCGCAGGCAAGGAGAAAGCGATCTTCTGCACCAGGGCGATAGCCTCGAGGTGGTTCAGATTCATCTTCCAGTTGCCGGCGATCAACGGCTTACGTGCCATGTCGGATCAGCCTTCCAGTACTGCGATGCCAGGCAGCTCTTTGCCCTCGAGGTACTCGAGGGAAGCGCCACCACCGGTGGAAATGTGCGAGAAGCCCTCGTCCGGGATACCGAGCTGACGAACGGCTGCTGCGGAGTCGCCGCCGCCGACGACGCTGAAGGCACCCTTCTCGGTTGCCTCCACGATTGCCTCGGCGACACCGCGGGTGCCTGCCTCGAACTTCGGGAACTCGAACACGCCCATCGGGCCGTTCCAGAACACGGTCTTGGCGCCGGTCAGGATCGCGGCAAAGCGCTTGACCGACTCGGGTCCGATGTCCAGACCCATCCAACCGTCGGGAATCTCGTCGAACGGAACGATCTTCGACTCGGCATCGGCCGAGAAGGAGTCCGCGACAACAACATCCTGAGGGATGTGGATGACGTCGGCGTACCGGTCGAGGAGATCCTTGCAGGTCCCGATCATGGACTCTTCGCACAGCGAATTGCCCACGGACACACCCTGAGCCGCGAGGAACGTGTAGAACATTCCGCCGCCGATCACCAGAGTGTCGACCTTCGGTGCCAGTGCCTCGATGACGGCCAGCTTGTCCGAGACCTTGGAGCCGCCGAGCACCACCGCGTACGGACGCGCTGCGTCCTGCGTGAGCTTGGCGAGCACCTCGACCTCGGCGCCGACGAGGTAACCCGCGTAGTGCGGGAGCAGCTTCGCGACGTCGAAGACCGACGCCTGCTTGCGGTGAACAACACCGAATCCGTCGGAGACGAATGCGCCGTCGTCACCGACCAGCTCGACGAGAGCCTGGGCGAGCTTGACCCGCTCGGCTTCGTCCTTGCTGGTCTCGCGAGGGTCGAAACGGATGTTCTCGAGCATCAGGACGTCACCGTCGGTGAGTCCTTCGGAACGAGCCAGCGCGTCCTGTCCCACGACATCACCGGCGAGTTGCACGTTGCGACCGAGGATTTCGGCCAACTTCGCAGCAACCGGTGCGAGGGAGAACTTGGGATCGGGCTGACCGTCGGGGCGCCCGAGGTGCGCGGTCACGATGACCTTCGCTCCACCCTCGGCAAGTGCCCGCAGGGTGGGAGCGGACGCGACGATGCGGCCCGGGTCCGTGATTTCTCCGCCATCCAACGGGACGTTGAGGTCGGAACGCACCAGTACGGTGCGCCCCTCGACCCCAGCGTCCAGCAGATCCTTCAGCGTCTGAACTGCCACTGTTATCGAAACTCCGCTCAGAGAGACTTGGCGACGAGGCCGATGAGGTCGGCGAGGCGGTTGGAGTAGCCCCACTCGTTGTCGTACCAGGAAACGATCTTGACCTGGTCGTCGATGACCTTCGTCAGACCCGAGTCGAAGATCGACGAGTGCGGGTCGGTGACGATGTCCGAGGAGACGATCGGTGCGTCGGTGTACTTCAGGATGCCCTTGAGGGGTCCTTCGGCAGCAGCCTTCATCGCGGCGTTGATCTCGTCGGCGGTGGCCGACTTCTTCAGGTTCGCGGTGAGGTCGGTGACCGAGCCCGTGGGGATCGGCACGCGCAGTGCGTAGCCGTCGAGCTTGCCGAGCAGCTGCGGGAGGACCAGGCCGATTGCCTTGGCTGCACCGGTGCCGGTGGGAACGATGTTGAGGGCGGCTGCGCGGGCGCGACGGAGGTCTGCGTGCGGAGCGTCCTGCAGGTTCTGATCCTGGGTGTACGCGTGGATCGTGGTCATCAGACCCTTGACGATGCCGAACTCGTCGTCGAGAACCTTGGCGATGGGGCCGAGGCAGTTGGTGGTGCACGACGCGTTGGAGATGATGTTCTGGCTGCCGTCGTACTTGTCGTCGTTGACGCCCATGACGATGGTGATGTCTTCACCCTTGGCCGGAGCCGAGATGATGACCTTCTTGGCGCCGGCTTCGAGGTGTCCCTTGGCCTTTGCGGCGTCGGTGAAGATGCCGGTGGACTCGACGACGACGTCGACGCCCAACTCGCCCCAGGGAAGTTCGTTCAACGGGCCGCGGTGTGCGAGGGCCTTGATGCGCTGATCGCCGACAACGATCGTGTCGTCACCGTCGAGCGACACGTCGTACGGCAAACGGCCGAGGATGGAGTCGTACTTCAGCAGGTGAGCGAGCGTCGCATTGTCAGTCAGGTCGTTGACTGCCACGATCTCGATATCGGTGGTTCCGAGCGCCTTCTGCGCATCCACCGCCCTGAAGAAGTTACGTCCGATACGGCCGAAACCGTTTACGCCAACCCGGACAGTCACAATTCGCTCCTTTGACCATGATTCTGGTGTGCAACTTGACCCACGCATACTCCGAATCCGTGTGTGCACGACGCGGACGTGGGGTTCATCGGTCGATGTGACTCATACCCTAATGCGCGTGGCCCGAACGTGCGCAGCCCACCCTGACGGAGGGCAGGTCACCCCTCTTCGAGTAGCTCCGCATTCACTGCCGATTCGGTGTCGGGTATGCCCGTTTCCTTTGCCTTGCGATCAGCCATGGACAGCAGGCGACGGATACGTCCGGCAACGGCGTCCTTGGTCATCGGCGGGTCCGCCAACTGGCCCAGTTCCTCGAGGGACGCCTGTCGATGCTCGACGCGCAGTGCGCCCGCCGCGGCGAGGTGATCGGGCACGTCCTCGCCGAGGATCTCCAACGCACGCTCGACGCGTGCAGCAGCGGCAACGGCAGCGCGAGCCGAGCGTCGCAGGTTCGCGTCGTCGAAATTGGCGAGGCGATTGGCGGTGGCGCGGACCTCGCGTCGCATCCGTCGCTCCTCCCACACCAGACGCGTGTCCTGGGCTCCCATTCGGGTCAGGAGATCGCCGATGGCCTCGCCGTCGCGGATCACCACACGATCCGTTCCGCGCACCTCACGTGCCTTCGCCGAGATCCCGAGACGCCGCGCAGCTCCGACCAATGCCAGTGCGGCTTCCGGGCCCGGGCAGCTCACTTCGAGCGCCGACGAACGGCCGGGTTCGGTCAGGGAACCGTGCGCGAGGAACGCTCCGCGCCAAGCTGCTTCGGCGTCGCCGACACTTCCGCCGACCACCTGCGCAGGCAAGCCGCGAACCGGGCGTCCGCGAAGATCGAGTAGTCCCGTCTGGCGGGCGAGCGCCTCACCTTCCTTCGCCACGCGCACGATGTAGCGAGCGGACTTTCGAAGTCCGCCTGCACTGAGTACGTGAACGTCGGCGCTGTAAGTGAACAGGTCGAAGATCTCCCGGCGCAGACGTCGCGCCGTGGAGCCCAGATCGACCTCCGCTTCGACGACCACCCGGCCGCCGACTATGTGGAGTCCACCGGCAAAGCGCAGCAACGCGGAGACCTCTGCCTTGCGGCAGCTGACCTGAGTCACCACTAACCGGCTCAGTTCGTCCTTGACCTCCGCTGTCATTGCCACGAAGCGTTCTCCCTCTGTTCTTCGGAATACTGTTCTTGCCGGGAAGGCTGGTCTTGCCGGGAAGGCTGGTCTTGCCGGGAACGCTGTGTCGAATCCCCCACTGCCGCACTGCTCGACAGTTCGGCCAACACGTCGGCCAGTTTCGCCGGATCGTGTACATGCGCTGCGCCCGGTGAGGTGTCCGCGACTTCCGCGTACCTCACTTCGGCCGAAAATTGATCCGCCGCACGCTGCAGATGTTCACGTTCGCGCCCGGCCGGTACCGACGCCGAGTCGACCACCACGTAGTCGACCCGGAAATCGGGCACGTGTTGGGAGAGTACGTGCAGGTGACGCTCTGCGGAGAATCCGGCGGTCTCCCCCGGCTCGGGGGCGAGATTGAGCACCAGCACTTTTCGAGCCTTCGTCGACGAGAGTGATTCGACGAGTTCGGGTACCAGGACGTGCGGGATCACGCTCGAAAACCACGATCCGGGTCCGAGGACCACGAGATCGGCACGATCGATCGCGGTCACGGCGTCGGGGCACGCGGGAGGATTGGACGGGAGCAGTCTCACGCGCCGGACCTTGCCCGGCGTCGTCGCGACGGCAACCTGTCCACGAATGCAGCGGCTGACGCGGGGGTCCTCTTCGAGTCCTTGAACGTCGGCTTCGATCTCGAGCGCGATCGGCGACATCGGCAACACACGGCCGCGGATTCGCAGCAGTCGCGCCATCTCGTCGAGCGCGACCACTGGATCACCGAGCACCTCGGTGAGGCCGGCCAGGATGAGATTGCCCACCGAGTGCCCGGCGAGCGCGCCGACCCCGCCGAAGCGATGCTGGATGGTCCGCGTCCAGTCGACTATCTCGGGTTCGTCGGACGCCAGAGCCGCCAGCGCCATCCGTAGGTCGCCGGGCGGGATGACGCCGAGCTCGGCGCGCAGCCGGCCCGAGGAACCACCGTCGTCGGCGACCGTGACCACCGCGGTGACGTCGACAGTCAGGCGTCTGACGGCTTGGAGGGTGGCGAACAATCCGTGCCCGCCGCCCAGAGCGACGATGGCCGGCCCCTCGAGTGCTTCCGGCGAGCGCTGTGTCGGTTCACTCATTCGCGCCCCAGATCCCGGTGCACGATGCTGACCGAGATGTCTTCCTCGGAACCCAGACGCCTCGCGAGAGCTTCGGACATGGCCACGCTGCGGTGCTTACCGCCGGTGCACCCGACCGCAATTGTCATGTAGCGCTTTCCTTCTCGTCGATATCCAGCGATCGTCAAATCCACCAGATGACGGTAGGTGTCGAGATAGTCTTCGGCGCCCTCTCGGGACAACACGTAGTCGCGGACGTCGGCATCTTGACCGGTGTGCGGACGAAGTTCGGGGATCCAGTGGGGATTGGGCAGGAATCGAACGTCACAGACGAGATCGGCATCCATCGGCAGGCCGTACTTGAATCCGAACGACTGAACCGTCACCTTCATCGTGCGGTTTGCATCGTTCCCGAACGCGGTTTCGATCTTCTGACGCAGCTGATGAGCCTTCAACGCCGACGTGTCGATGACCAGATCGGCGGCCGCCTTCACCACGGCCAACTGCCGACGCTCGGCTGCGATCCCCTCGGACAACGTGCCGTCGATGCCGTCGTTCTGCAAGGGATGGCTGCGGCGCACCTGTTCGAACCGCCGGATCAACACGTCGTCCGATGCTTCGAGGTAGAGCACCCGGGTGTGGATCGGTTCCGCCTCGAGTTCGGTGAGCACCCAACCGAGGTCTCCGGTGAAGAGTCGACTTCGCACGTCGATCACGACGGCGAGACGATCGACCGGCGGATCGGAGGTCAAGCTCAGACCGACCATCCGGGAAATCAGCTCAGGTGGCAAATTGTCCGCGACATACCAGCCGAGGTCTTCGAGCACCTTGGCCGCGGTACTCAAACCTGCTCCGGACAATCCCGTCACCAGCAGGAAATCCATCGTTCGACTGTCTTTGGCGCTGTCGGTAGTCACTGTGCACTCGGCCCCGTCGTCGGCATGGACAATTCTCGCGACTCGGAGCCCTCGTCACCGCTACCGGATTCAGCGCTGGGCGCGTCAGCAGACGTAACAGACGATTCGGATTCCGTGTCCAGCTCATCATCCCCTACCGCGGCGGGCAGCGCTCGAGCTTCAGCACCCGCATCGGCCGCAGCCGAATCCGTTCCCAGTGCGGCCAGAACTGCTGTGGCGGTGGTCTCACCGATACCAGGGACCTGCATGATCTCCTCGACCGTTGCCGTTTTCAGCTTCGCCACGGAACCGAAGTGAGCCACCAGAGCGGTACGACGGGTTTCACCGAGCCCCTTGACCGAGTCCAACGCCGAAGCCGTCATGCGCCTCGAGCGCTTGCTGCGATGGAAGGTGATCGCGAAGCGGTGAGCTTCGTCGCGGATGCGCTGCAGTAGGTACAGCGACTCACTCGTTCGGGGAAGGATCACCGGATCTTCCTCGCCCGGCACCCATACCTCTTCGAGGCGCTTGGCCAACCCGACCACCGCGACGTCGGTGACCCCCAACTCGTCGAGGACAGCAGCTGCCGCCGTGACCTGAGGGGCGCCGCCGTCCACGACGAACAGATTGGGTGGATACGCGAAGCGCCGAGGCCGACCGGTGGCCGGGTCGATCGCCGCTTCGGGAGCGAGATCCCCGCCGTCCGCGTCCATGGTCGACGCCGACGCCGCGAGGACGCCCAGGTCGCGGTTGTGGCGCAGGAACCGCCTGCGGGTGATCTCGGCGATACTCGCCACGTCGTCGGAATGACCGTCGCCGGCAGCTTCCTTGATCGCGTAGTGCCGGTAGTCCGACTTGCGCGGGAGCCCGTCCTCGAACACGACCAGTGACGCCACGACGTCGGTTCCCTGGACGTGACTGATGTCGATACATTCGATTCGTAGCGGAGCCGAATCCAGGTCCAGCGCTTCTTGAATGCCCTGCAGCGCCGCTGATCGTGAAGTGAAATCCCCGGCGCGCTTCAGCTTGTGCTGCGCCAGAGCCTCTTTCGCGTTTCGCTGGACTGTTTCGGCGAGGTCCTTCTTGTCGCCGCGTTGCGGAACCCGCAGTTGCACTTGCGATCCCCGAAGCTCGCTCAACCACGCCTGGATCTCGGTCGCGTTTGCCGGCAGAACCGGCACCAGAACTTCCTTGGGTACGGCACTGATCCCGGCCCCGGAGCCCGCTCCCGGGTCGAGGGCCGCCTGCTCGCCGTAGAACTGCGTGAGGAACTGTTCGACCAGAATCGGCAGGTCCGACTCGGCGTCGAGCGCAGCCCAGTCGATGGCGTCGCCTGCCTTCTCCACGACCCATCCACGCTGACCGCGCACTCGTCCGCCGCGCACGTGGAACACCTGGACAGCGGCCTCGAGATCATCGGTGGCAAAAGCGACGAGATCGGCGTCGGTGCCGTCACCGAGCACCACTGCCTGCTTCTCGAGTGCCTTACGCAAGGCTCCGATGTCGTCGCGCAGACGAGCTGCGGTCTCGAAGTCGAGATCCTCGGAAGCCTGCTGCATGCGCTTCTCGAGGTCTTTGACCAGCTTGTCGGTGCGGCCGGCGAGGAAGTCACAGAAATCTTCGACGATCTGTCGATGCTCGATGGCACTGACGCGGCCGACGCAGGGCGCCGAGCACTTGTCGATGTAGCCGAGCAGACACGGACGGCCGATCTGGTTGTGCCGTTTGAAGACTCCGGACGAGCACGTTCGTGCGGGAAAGACTCGTAGCAGCAGATCGAGAGTTTCGCGGATCGCCCAGGCATGGGAGTAGGGACCGAAGTACCGGACGCCCTTGCGCCGCGGACCGCGGTAGACGAACAACCGCGGGAACTCTTCGTTGAGCGTCACAGCGAGAACCGGATATGTCTTGTCGTCGCGGTACCGCACGTTGAACCGCGGATCGAATTCCTTGATCCAGTTGTACTCGAGCTGAAGCGCTTCGACTTCGGTACTGACGACGGTCCACTCGACGCTGCCGGCAGTGGTCACCATCTGCCGCGTACGGGGATGAAGCGTCGTGACGTCCGCGAAGTACGAGTTCAAACGTGAACGGAGGCTTTTCGCCTTTCCGACGTAAATGACCCGACCATGCGGATCACGAAATTTGTAGACGCCCGGCGCGGCCGGAATGGTTCCGGTAGCGGGGCGGTAAGTCGAGGGATCCGGCACGGTTTCAGGTTAGTCGCCGCCACCGACCGACTCGGAAACGCGCAGGATGCGGGCACCGAACCGGCCGGAAGACGTCAGTTGCTCTTGTGCGCGACCGGTGCGTAGCGGTCGGCGAGTTCGCGGAACTTACCGACCGTGTCGACGGCGTACTCGCGGTCGTTGGACTGGATCGCCATCACTGCCATGTACTCGTCGTCGGGCAATTCGATGCGTGCCCAGGCGGCGCCGTCGGGGAACGAGAGCCCCTCGAACAGATCCCAGTCGACGATCTTCTCGCCCAGGATGTTTCGTACGGCGATTCCCTGCTTACCCACCTTGACCCGAGGCCGGGTCAACATCAGTACACCGAGAGCAAGAACGGTGCCGATGCCTGCCATCGCAATTTGGTCCGCGGCGCGGAAGTACACGCCGGTGGACCCCTGACGGAGCAGGAGCGCAAGTGTGACGTGAACGATCACCAGAAGGACAGCGACGCCGATCGCGTACCGCGTCGACTTACGCGGTGAGGCGATCAGTTCCCAGTTCTCGTTGTCGCCGGGTGTGCTCATCGAAACGAATCCTCGGTCCATGGTGCTCGGAGATGACGCAGGGTCACTGCGGTGTCCAGTGCGGCGGCGCAGGCCTGTGCGCCCTTGTCCTCGACGCTACCCGGCAGACCCGAACGGTCAAGAGCCTGCTGCTCGGTGTCGGTGGTCAGGACACCGTTCCCCACGGGAGTACTTTCGTCGAGCGAGACGCGTGTGAGGCCGGCGGTGACCGCGTCGCACACGTACTCGAAGTGCGGAGTACCACCGCGGATGACGACGCCGAGTGCAACAACGGCGTCGTGGGTGCGAGCCAACGCCTGCGCAACGACCGGCAGTTCGATCGCACCGGCGACACGGACCAGTGTCACGTCCTTGATCTGTGCCTGCTCGGCGACGCGCTGTGCGCCGGCGATCAGGGCCTCGGAAATCGTCGCGTGCCACTGCCCGGCAACGATCGCCAGCTTCAGATCCTTGGCCTCGGCGATCGCGAGCTGCGGCTGACCTTCGCCGCTCACAGTGCGGTTCCGGGCTGTGCGGAGTTCTGGTTCGCCTCGTACTCGTCGAGTCCGATCAGATCGTGGCCCATCCGGTCACGCTTGGTGCGCAGGTAGGTGAGGTTTTCGGCATTCGCGCGCAGTGGCATCGGAACGCGGTCGGTGATCTGCAGGCCGTAGCCGTCCAGACCGACACGCTTGGCCGGGTTGTTGGTCAGCAGGCGCATCGACGAGATGCCCAGATCGACGAGGATCTGCGCACCGATGCCGTAGTCGCGGGCGTCGGCCGGTAGCCCGAGTTCGAGATTGGCGTCGACGGTGTCGGAACCGGCGTCCTGGAGCTGGTAAGCCTGCAGCTTGTGCATCAGACCGATGCCGCGACCCTCGTGTCCGCGCATGTACAGGACAACGCCCCGGCCCTCCTGAGCGACCATGTCCAGTGCAGCATCGAGTTGCGGGCCGCAGTCGCACCGCAGCGAACCGAAGACGTCGCCGGTGAGGCACTCGGAGTGAACGCGGACGAGTACGTCGCTACCGTCACCGTCCGGGCCCGCGATGTCGCCGCGCACCAGCGCGACGTGCTCGACCTCGTCGTAGATGCTCGTGTAGCCGACAGCGGTGAACTCACCGTGACGGGTGGGGATGCGGGCTTCGGCGATACGCAGCACGTGCTTCTCGTGCTTGCGACGCCACGCGATGAGGTCGGCGATCGAGATCAGAGCGAGGTTGTGTTCGTCGGCGAAGACTCGCAACTCGTCGGTCTGAGCCATCGCGCCCTCGTCCTTCTGGCTGACGATTTCGCAGATGACGCCGGCGGGACGCAGGTCCGCCATGCGGGCGAGGTCGACTGCGGCTTCCGTGTGGCCCGGACGACGCAGTACTCCGCCTTCCTTCGCGCGGAGCGGCACGACATGGCCGGGACGAGTGAAATCGTTGGCGCCGGTTTCGGGGTTGGCGAGCAGACGCATCGTCGCAGCGCGGTCCGATGCCGAGATGCCGGTACCGATTCCCTCACGGGCGTCGACGGTGACGGTGTAGGCCGTGCCGTGCTTGTCCTGGTTGGTGGCGTACATCGGGGGCAGGCCCAACCGATCGCAATCGTCACCGTCGAGCGGCACACACAGGTAGCCGGAGGTGTAGCGAACCATGAACGCCACCAGTTCCGGGGTGGCCTTCTCGGCGGCGAAGATGAGATCGCCTTCGTTCTCACGATCCTCGTCGTCCACAACGACAACAGCTTTACCTGCAGCGATATCTGCTACTGCGCGCTCGATACTGTCGAACCTGGTCACGTGCTCGCACTCCAAAGTCTTGACTTTTCACATCATCGAATACAACGAGTGCATCCGACGGATGCACTCACAACCCTACGACCAATCGGACGGGTCCGATCAGCCTGGTCCTACCGACCGGCAGAGTGAAGCCGCTCGACGTACTTCGCGATCACGTCCACCTCGAGGTTCACCGGAGTACCGACCACCGCGGTACCGAGCGTCGTCAACTCCAACGTCGTGGGGATCAGTGAGATCTCGAAGTACTCGAACCCACGGTCGCCGCCCAGCGCGGAAACCGTCAGCGAGACACCGTCGACGGTGATCGAACCCTTCTCCACGACGTAACGGGAAATGGAGTCCGGCAGTGCGATCCGCACTACCTCCCAGTTCTCGGAAGGCGAGCGGGAGATGACATGGCCCGTTCCGTCGACGTGCCCTTGAACCAGGTGGCCACCGAGTCGGCTGTTCAGCGCCGCGGCGCGCTCGAGGTTGACGCGAGAACCGACGTCCAACTTCGCCAGGCTCGAGCGGTTCAGCGTTTCCTGCATGACGTCTGCGGTGAACGAACCGTCGGCAAGCACGTCGACGACCGTCAGGCACACCCCGTTGACCGCGATCGAATCACCGTGACCGGCGTCGGAGGTGACCAGTGGCCCGCGCACCGTGAACCGTGCAGCATCGACCAGTTCTTCCTTGGCGACAATTTCGCCGAGTTCTTCCACAATTCCTGTGAACACGCGCCCTACTCCTCGTTCCCCGGAGCAAAACTCTCCGGAACCAGACTCAACAAAATATCGGGGCCGATCGTTACCGCGGACTCCAAACGGAATCGGTGGGCGTCGGTAATGGTGTGCACGCCGGCATCGACGAGCGCCGAAGCGCCCGCGCCGAGAAGTATCGGCGCGATGTACGCCTCGATGACGTCGACATATCCGGCGGCGAGGAATGCTCCGGCCAGACGTGGCCCACCTTCGAGCAGTACATCTGTGTACTCCCCCAACGCCTCGATTACTTCGTCGATGTTGTCGGTGTTGAGTACCAGAGTCGGTGCGGTGTCATCGAGAACGCTTGCAGTCGAAGGTATTTCACGTTTTCCGACGACGACGCGCACGGGCTGGTGCCCCGCGAGCTCACCCGTGGGCTGACGCGCCGTCAGCCACGGGTCGTCGGCGAACACGGTGCCGGTGCCGACCACAATTGCGTCGATCTGTGCCCGCTGCGCATGCACGCGCGCTCTCGCCTGCGGACCGGTGATCCACTGACTCGTTCCGTCCTCGGCGGCGCTGCGTCCGTCCAGACTGGCCGCGTATTTCCACGTGATGTGCGGGCGACCGGTCCGCTGTTTGTGCAGCCAGGGTCGCAGTGGACCAGCTTCCACCTCGGGTGCTCGCAGGCCGGCCGTCACGCTGATGCCGGCTCGCATGAGCGTCGCTGCGCCGCCGGAGGCTTCCGGATTGGGATCACCGACTGCGTAGACAACCGCCGAGACTCCGGCGTCGATCAACGCCTGTGAGCACGGGCCGGTTCGTCCCTGGTGATTGCACGGTTCCAGAGTCACCACTGCCGTACCGCCACGCGCTGCATCGCCGGCCTCGTCGAGAGCCACGACCTCCGCGTGCGGTCCGCCGGGCGGTTGCGTCATACCGACGCCCGCGATGGTGCCGTCGGCCGCCAGGATGACCGCGCCGACGGGCGGGTTGGGGCTGGTGAATCCGCGCGCGGAATCAGCTGCGGCCAGCGCGATCTGCATCGCGGCGTCGAGATCAGCCGTCGACGCCTGTCCACCCTTTGCCATCGAGCGGCTCAGACCGACAGCGTCAGGTGCGGCGACGCCGAGGCAGCCTGCGCACGGAGCTTGCGCACCGCCTCACCGGGATCGCTGGCTCCGTACACCGCCGAACCGGCGACGAAGCAGTCGATACCGGCTTCCGCTGCCTGCTCGATCGTGGAAGCGTTGATGCCGCCGTCGATTTCGACGAGCAGCGTCAACTCACCCGAATCGACGAGCTTGCGAATTGCGCGTGCCTTGTCGAGCACCTGCGGCATGAAGGACTGGCCGCCGAAGCCGGGTTCGACGCTCATGATCAGAAGGGTGTCGAAGTCCTTGAGGATTTCGAGGTAGTCGTCGATCGGGGTTCCCGGCTTGACGCTCAGTCCGGCCTTGGCGCCCGCTGCACGAATGTCACGGGCAACCGAACGCGGATCGTCGGTGGCCTCGGCGTGGAACGTGACGTTGTACGCGCCGGCCTCGGCGTACGGCGGTGCCCAGCGCTCCGGGTTCTCGATCATGAGGTGGCAGTCGAGCGGAATATCCGTCGCCTTCAGCAGACTCTCGACGACGGGCAGACCGAGCGTGAGATTGGGAACAAAATGCGCGTCCATCACGTCGACGTGAAGCCAGTCGGAGCCGGACACGGCAGTCGCTTCATCGGCGAGTCGAGCAAAATCTGCGGACAGAATGGACGGTGCAATCATCGGGGAAGCCACGACGCCGAGTTTAGCTGTGCTTCATTGCCGACCGTGCATGCCCGTCATCAGAGAACGGCCACACCGTTGGACAGGCGCAATCCGATCAGTTCTTCACGACACTGCGAAGCTTGCGCACCTTGGCGGGTGCCTTGATTCGCCACGCATCTTCGAGCATCTCCGCCAATTGCACCTCGTCGATCAGTTCGAGGTGCACGAGGATGGAGCCGTGCCCGTGATAGTGATCTGTCGTGAAGAAAGGCGCCTCACCACTGGCGAGTAGCGCTTCCTTCTCGTCCAGACCGCACATCAAGACCAAAGCGCCCTCCGCTTCGGTGCGGAGTCGCGCAAAAGTCTTGCCTGCCACCTTGAGTGCCGGGGTGTTGTACGAGGTCGACTCCTCCACGGAGGGAAGAGCCGAACCCAGTACTACAACCTGTTCCCACGTAACCATGTAGGCACCATACGACTACCGATGCCCAGAAGTCATCCGATCAGGCCAGCGGCTTGCGCAAAGCGGCCATGAACATCGCGTCCGTGCCGTGCCGGTGCGGCCACAACTGAACCGAAGTCCCGTCTCCGACGTCCGGAACACCGGGCACCAATTCCTTGGTGTCGAGTTCCACGACGCCGTGACGCCTCACTGCGTCGGCGACGACTGCCAGCGTTTCCGACAGGTGCGGCGAACACGTCGAGTACAGCACCACTCCGCCGGGGCGTACCAGTTCGATTGCAGCGGCGAGCAATTCGCGCTGCAACTTCACGAGCGGCGCGACATCGGACGGCTGGCGACGCCAACGAGCTTCCGGGCGCCGGCGCAGGGCGCCCAAGCCGGTGCAGGGAGCGTCGACGAGGATGCGGTCGTATCCGGGTTCGAGTCCGGATTCGCGGCCGTCCGCCACGTGCACGTCCACGGGAAGCTCGCGAGTGGTCTTGCGGATCAGTTCGGCACGGTGTTCGACGGGCTCGACGGCGTCGAGCCGTCCGCCTTCGATACCGGCAAGAGCGCCGAGAAGCGCCGCCTTGCCTCCTGGACCTGCGCAGAGGTCGAGCCAGCGGCCGGCGTCGTCACCTTCGAGAGGAGCAATGCTGAGGGCGCGGGCAACCAGCTGACTGCCCTCGTCCTGCACGCCCGCCAAGCCTTGGCGAACCGCCTCGAGCTGTCCGGGGTCACCGCCGTCGAGATGCACGGCGTACGGCGAGTACGGCCCGATCTCGCCGCCGGTCACCAACGCGAGCTCCTCGGCGGAGATCTCACCGGGGCGGGCGACGAGGTGCACGGCGGGGCGGGCGTCGTCGGCGATCAGGACGTCTTCGAGCTCTCCGGCTGCGGCGCCGAGCGAATCCGAAAACACCTGCGCGATCCACAGAGGGTGAGCGTGCTCGAAGGCGAGTCGGCCGATCGGGTCCTTCGGGGCCAGCAACTCGACCCACTCGTCCTGAGTGCGTTCGGAGACACGACGCAGGACTGCGTTGACGAATCCTGCTCGGCCCTGACCGTTTTCGGCGCGAACGAGGTCGACCGAGGTGGCAACAGCGGCGTGTGGGGCAACGCGGGTCCGCAGCAGTTGATACGAGCCCAGACGGAGAACGTCGAGCAGGGTTCCGTCGATCTCCTCGATCGGTCGACCCGCTGCGTGCGCGATGACCGCGTCCAACAGACCCTGCGCGCGTGCGGCGCCGTACGCGAGTTCGGTTGCCAGCGCAGCGTCGCGCGCGTCGAGCTTGCGATCGCGAAGCAGTCCGGGCAGTACCAGGTTGGCGTACGCGTCACGTTCACGAACCGCGCGCAGTACGTCGCGCGCAGCCAGGCGCGGCTGATCGAGCCCGGCGGTGGCCGGATCCGGGCGCTTGGCCTGCGTCGGCTTGGTGTTCTTTCCACCGGCCGCGTTCTTGGCTCCGGGACCCTGTGTCCGTCGTGCCGGTCGTCGTGATTCGGTCACTGTGCTCGTACCTCCGCGTCGAGTCGGGCACCGCGTGCCCAGTCCCCTGCCGACATCAATTTCTTGCCCGGGGGCTGAATCTGCCCGAGTCGTACCGCGGTGGTCGCGGTACCGATGTACAGACCATCCTTGCGTACCGAGATCTCACCGATTGCCAGGGTCTCGTCCGTGACGGTGACCGGCCCGACCTTGACCCGTAGGTCACCGATCATCGTCCACGCGCCGGGCGCGGGGGTGACGGCCCGGATGTGACGGTCGATGGTGCGCGCGGGCAATTCCCACTTCACACGGGCAGCGTCCACCGTCACCTTGGGGGCGTACGAGACGCCGTCGGCAGACTGTGGAACGGCGTTGATCTCGCCGGCTTCGAGCCCGTCGAGTACCGATTCGAGCAGAGCGGCGCCGTTTTCCGCCAGACGCCCGAGTAGGTCGCCTGCGGTGTCGGTGTCACGAATGCGCTCGGTCATCACTCCGTACACCGGGCCGGTATCCATGCCGGCTTCCAAACGAAACGCGCTGGCTCCGGTCACCTCGTCACCGGCACTGATCGCGGCCTGCACAGGCGCGGCACCGCGCCAGGCGGGGAGCAGGGAGAAATGCAGATTGACCCAACCGAATTTCGGGATGTCGAGTACGTTCTGCGGCAACAAGTTTCCGTAGGCGACGACGGGTGCGCAGTCCGGTTCGAGCCGTGCGAGTTCGGCCGCGAAGTCGGGATCGGACGCCTTGGTCGGGGTCAGCACCGGGATGTCGTGCTCGTCGGCGAGCAATCCGATCGGCGATCGGGTGACTTTTCGGCCTCGACCGGCAACGGCGTCCGGACGCGTGACGACAGCGACGACTTCGTGGTTGGCCGACTCGATCAGCCGACGCAAGGAGGGAACAGCGGGTTCCGGCGTCCCGGCGAACACGACGCGCATGTCAGCTCTCCCGTTTCGGTGGGCTCTTCGGACTCTGATCAGCCGATCGGCCTGTCGAACGCGGTGGACTGCAACTCACGAAAATGCTCCCGGATGTGTCGGTGGATGGAACTCTCAGTCTAAGGACTGCACGAGCTGCGACCTACCTCGCGCCACACCGAACCACTTTCTCGAGAATTTCTTTGATCAGAACCCTGCAGATTCACCGGTTGTCGGTATTGACTGTCTCTGTCGTCGCCACTCGGCGAAGGCTGATACGGGATACACCGATCACACGGAGGAACTTAGATGGCAGGCATCGACAGTAAGTTCGACAAGGCCTACGCAGGAAAGTCCGTCGAAGAATTGGCGGATGCCCCGGTCGCGGCACTCAACGGTGTAAGCGATTCGGATGCAGAGCATTTGAAGGCAGCGTTCAACATCAAGACCGTCCGCGATCTCGGAACCAACAAGTTCTTCCTCTGGGCACAGGCCACTGCCAAGCTCGCCGAGTAGAGATTCCGACCCACGTGAACTCGACGCTCACGAATTGGCGTCGATGACCACTTGCGGAATATCCGTGCCGAGCGGCACCGCGCTGCACGAAGCGTGCCGCTCGGCATCGGGGTCGAGGACCGTCCGGATGACGTCGATCACGTAGGGGTCGTACGGCATGCGGAAATGACCGGTCAGGTTGGACGGGCACAGATCCTGGAGGACGATGTTCTCCGCACCGGCGTCGCGCAGTGCGATGTTCGAGGACGGCTGGATCATCTCGTCGACAGTCGACCCGATTGTCGTGTAGCGCACACCGGGCACGGTGTCGCCACCGTCGTTGAGGGCGTTCAACGTATCGGAACCCTGCATCTGCTCGCGGACAGCTCGGGAGAAGACTTCTTCGACGAAGTCTTCTCCGCCGGGTATCGCGCGGACGATCGGAACCAACCCGAACATCACACCGCCGTACGTCGGCGATGCCAACCCGACCCAATGGTCGACGTACTGGTTCCCGCCCATCTTGTTGACGTAGTACCGCGTCACCGTCGCGCCTTGGGAGTAGCCGATCACGTCGACCTTCTCCGCGCCTGTCGCAGTCAGTACCTGATCGACGAAGGAGCCGAACGCGGCGGCACTACCGACGATGTCGCCGACGCCGTACGTCTCGTGTGCGACGTCCCCGCGTTCTTCTTTGATCGCACCGCCGTAGTTGAGGGCGAATACGCAATAGCCGTCCTCGGCGAGTGCGGGTGACAGCGCCGCCCAATCCGCGTACGCCTCGGTGTCGGTCCCGTGGGCGAGCACAACCGGCCGGGGATGCGCTGCGGAGGGCGCACATCCGAAATCGTTCGACCCGGCTGGGGCAGATCCGGGATGCGCATGCGCGAATGCGGTGGCCACGGAACGGGACACCTGGCCTGGGCCGATGTCGAGGGGAACGTCCATCGCGTCGGCACTCGCGGACGGGAGCGCCGGTGCGGCAGCCGATATCGCGGGCGGTGCTCCGATCAGCAGCGCCACCGCTACCGAAAATGTCAGTCCCACAGACCGTTTGACGCCAGACATTGTTCCTGCTCCTGCTCTGATCCTACGAGGGAGCTGACCGTAACACCAGAAAGTTCGGGGCGCATACCCTACCGAACAGTAGGTATCTGACGTCTCAATTGCCGCCTTCACCGGCATCGTCACCGGCAAGTACTCGGTACAGAGACTTGCGTGCCTCGACCAGCACGTCGGCTGCGGCCTTGACCTGCGCGGGCGTGCCTACAGCGGCCACTTGACCGGCTGCGCCCATCAGCTGACCGATCAGCTCACGAAGGTCCTGCTCCGGCTCTCCGACACTGAGACGAACGTCATCCCACGGCGCTCCGAGATCGGCGCGATGCTCCTCGACGTACACGACCCCTTCTTCGGTCAGCTTCGCGGTCTTGCGACCGGCGACCTTGTCGATGATCACCAGACCTTCGTCCTCGAGCTGGGACAGGGCGGGATAGATGGAGCCCGGACTCGGCTTCCAGACGCCGCCGCTGCGCTCGACGATCTGTTGAATCAATTCGTAGCCGTGCATCGGTTCTTCGGCGATCAAGAGCAGAATCGCGGCGCGCACGTCTCCGCGACGACCGCGGCCACCACGTCCTCGCCCGCGACCGAACTGTGCGCCCGGACCGAAGCCGGGGCCGGGTCCGCCGTCGGGACCGAACCGTCCTCGTCGGTGGCCTCTGCGTGGCATGTCGCCGAAGCCCGGACGCTCGTGCGGTCGACCACGACGCCCTCCGTCGTGATCGCGGGGACCGTCATCCGGCGTGCCGTCGTCCGTCGGCACCCACATCGCAAAGGGCGGCCGCTGCTCACGTCCGAAAGCGCCGAAAAAGCCTCGACGGCCGAACATCCCCTCGTTCGGGAAACTTGCATCCATCGTCAAACCTCCATCACTATCGTTGATAGTTCGACGATATATCGCCATACTGGGTTGCGCAAGATTTCCGGTACGCGTAAGGACCCACCTGCCAATGCGAGACTCAGCCGATGCGGCGCGGATCGATCTGAATGCGGACCGGACCCGAAGACTTCCGCGCACTACGCGCGGCACGCGCATGTGCCAGAGCATCCGCAAGGCCGCGACCGTCCTTACGTGGGACGCGGACCAGCATTCGCTCCGGCGCGACACCACTCTCGTCCTCGCCGGAATACGGAAGCCGCTCCCCCGCAGGCAATTCCACCGGGCCGAGCAGCACAGCACTCGCCGGTAGCTCAGCCGACTCCACCAGCTCCGCGATCGCCGCGGATCCACCGTCGATCGCAGCCATGTGCACGGCCGGAGGAAAGCCGACCTCGTCTCGCTCCTCGAATTGAGACTGTGCGTGCCCCACCGGATCCCACCGGACCAACGCCTGCACCGTCGGGATACCCGAGTCCGCGACAACCACAACTTCCCCGCCTTCGGACAGCGGAATCACCATGGCAGCAGCCGACATCCAGCGTCTGAGCGTTTCCTCGGCGGCGCGCAGGTCCGGCCGGCCGAGCAACGCCCAACCGTCGAGCAGAAGCGCGGCGCCGTAGCCGCCCGTCATCACCGGCTCCGCACCGACCGTCGAAACCACCAACGCGGGCCCGTGCGGCAGTTCCTTGACCACGTCACCGCCCCCGGACAGCACGACTTTCACTCCGGGAAACGCGCGCCCGAGCTCTTCTGCAGTGCGGCCGGCGCCGACAACCACTGCGCGCAGTGCTTTCGCGCCGCACGCATGACAACGGTAGGCGGCATCGGCAACCCCGCACCAGCGGCACGCCGGCGTCCCGGCGCCGTCCGGACCAGCCGCAGCGGGAAGCGCCAATGGGCCGTTGCACCGACGGCACCGTGCCGGGGCACGGCACTTTCCGCAGGCCAAGGTCGGTACGTACCCCCGGCGCGGTACCTGCACCAGGACTCCGTTGCCCTCGCCCAGGGCGCGCCGGGCAGCCGCGAATGCAATGGCGGGCAAACGAGCCGCTCTTGCTCCTGGATCGCGGGCCAAGGCTTGATCGCTGTCGGCCAGCGCCGTGATCTTGGGTGCGTGGGCCCGAACGACGTCCCGCGTGGCGACGAGATCATGCGCCCACCCCGAATCGACAAGGACTTGGGCTTCTGCCGTTCGTGAGAACCCGCCGATCACAACCGTGCACCCGGCGACGTAGCCACGCAGGACGGCAACTTCGCGGGCATGCGGATACGGCGACCGCGGCTCGGAGAGATTGTCGTCGCCGTCGTCCCAGACGACAACCAGACCGGTCTCGGGGGTCGGCGCGAAAACAGCGCTCCGCGTGCCGACGACGATCCGGGCGGTCCCGCGCAGTGCAGCGAGCCACTTTCGGTATCGCATGGCCGGTCCCAGTCCCGCGGACAGACCCACCACTGCATCAGCTCCGGAGAGTTCGGTGCATGCGGCGACGACGCGGTCCAGGTCGCGTTGGTCGGGCACAACCAGAATCGCGGATTTCCCGCTTGCCGCTACAGCGCCGGCGAGTTCGGCCAGACGCAACGGCCAGTTTTCGCCGGGCAACGCCTGCCAGACTGCGCGCGGACTCTTCGATTCGCGAATCGCGGTCAGGAATGCGTCACCGAATCTGTAGAGATGCCAACCATTTTCGATCGGTTCCGGCGCGGACGGCGGCTCGGCAGGCTCCCACACTTCGGCTTCGACCTTCGCGTGGCGCGGCGGTACCGCCAAGCGGAGAACATCGGCACGGGTTCCGGCGTAGCGTTCGGCCACGCGGTCGACTACCTGCGCGATTTCGGCCGTCAGGACCCGCTCGGACGAGATGACGCGTTCGAGCCAGCCGAACTTCCCCTGGTGGTCACTGGTTGCCTCGCGCGAGACGATGAAGCCGTCCACCAACCGACCAGCGAAGCGGATACGCACCCGGACTCCGGGCTGCGCATCCGCTTCGAGTTCACGAGGAACGAGGTAGTCGAATTCACGGTCGAGGTGAGCGAGCGGGAGCATCGGCAGCACCCGGGCGACCGGATCGACTTCTGCCGCTACTCTTTCCGCGCCCACCCGCGCCCCGTCTGTACGTCAGTGATCAGAGACCAGCTGCGCTACGCAGCTTGTCGGCACGATCGGTGCTCTCCCACGGAAGGTCGATGTCGGTGCGACCGAAGTGACCATATGCCGCCGTCTGCGCGTAGATCGGGCGCAGCAGGTCGAGGTCGCGAATGATCGCTCCCGGACGCAGGTCGAAGATCTCGGTGATCGCCTTCTGGATCCGTGCCGGATCGGTCTTCTCGGTGCCGAAGGTTTCGACGAAGAGCCCGACCGGAGCTGCCTTGCCGATGGCGTAGGCGACCTGAACCTCGATGCGGTCGGCCAGACCTGCGGCAACAGCGTTCTTGGCCACCCAGCGCATGGCGTAGGCAGCGCTGCGGTCGACCTTTGACGGGTCCTTGCCGGAGAACGCGCCGCCGCCGTGACGAGCCATTCCGCCGTACGTGTCGACGATGATCTTGCGACCGGTCAAACCGGCGTCACCCATCGGACCACCGAGGACGAACTTGCCCGTCGGGTTGACCAACAGACGAACGTCGGAGGTGTCCAGGTCGGTGAGGTTCACGTCGGTCAGCACCGAGTGGAGTACCTTCTCACGAAGGTCCGGCGTCAGCAGGTTGTCGAGATCGATGTCCGCTGCATGCTGGGTGGAGATGACCACGGTGTCGAGACGGACGGCCTTGTCGCCGTCGTACTCGATGGTGACCTGGGTCTTGCCGTCCGGGCGCAGGTACGGCAGCACGCCGGACTTGCGGACCTCGGTCAACCGGCGAGACAGACGATGCGCCAGCGCGATGGGCAGCGGCATCAGTTCCGGGGTGTCGGTGGTGGCGTAGCCGAACATCAGGCCCTGGTCGCCTGCACCCTGACGGTCGATCTCGTCGTCACTGATTCCGTCGACGCGAGCCTCGTGCGAGTGATCGACACCCTGCGCGATCTCGGGCGACTGGGCGCCGATCGCGACGTTCACGCCGCACGAGTTTCCGTCGAAGCCCTTTGCGGAGCTGTCGTAGCCGATCTCGAGGACCGTGTCGCGCACGATCTTCGGGATATCCGCGTACGCAGTGGTGGTGACCTCGCCGGCTACGTGAACCTGGCCGGTGGTGACCAGCGTCTCGACGGCCACGCGAGCGCGCGGGTCCTGGGTGAGCAGCGCGTCGAGGATCGAGTCGCTGATCGCGTCACAGATCTTGTCCGGGTGCCCCTCGGTGACGGACTCGCTGGTGAATAGCCGACTGCCGGACTTGCTCACAGATCTCCCTCTCGACGACTGAGTTCTTGACTACAGCTTATTGAAGTATCCGAATCACCGTTCGGTGACCGTTTTGTCATGCTTTGTTAGCTGGGGGCTGAGCCGACGATAACGGTTGGACCGCCTGCGCAACACCCTTGCACTCACCCGATTATCGTGGGGTAACTCTCACCACCGGGCGCGTGTCGCTACTCGGGGAAGAGCTTGACCAGGGCGTCGAGCACTCGGCTGGCCATCAGGGCCTTGGATCCGTGCTCGAGAGCGGACTCCGAACTGTCCGAACCGAGCAGCCAACCGTCGTTGTGATCGACCTCGAATGCCTTGCCCTCGCCGACAGCATTGACGACGAGGAGGTCGCAGCCTTTGCGGGCAAGCTTGGAACGGGCGTAACTGAGGACGTCACCGTGAGCGTCACCTGTCTCTGCGGCGAATCCGACGATGACCGTTCGAGCATCCAGATCGCCGTCACGACGCGCTTCGACGAGGCCGGCGAGTATGTCGGCATTCCGAGTGAGGCTGATCGAGTCGGGTTCGTTTGCGCCCTTCTTGATCTTGCTGCCTTCGACGGTGGTGGGGCGGAAGTCCGCGACAGCCGCAGCCATGACGACCCCGTCGTGTCCGGGCGCGTGCTTCTCCACTGCCAGTCGGAGATCTTCGGCCGTCTTGATGTGCACGACGTCGACGGCAGCAGGGTCGGCGAGATCGGCCGTGTAGCCGGCGATCAGTGTGACGTGCGCGCCGCGTTGTGCGGCCAGACGGGCGAGTGCGTATCCCTGTTTGCCCGAGCTGCGATTACCGAGAAAACGCACGGGATCAAGGGGCTCGCGAGTACCGCCGGCGGTGACCAGAATGCGGCGACCTTCCAGGTCTCGCGGCAATGCATCCGAGCGCTCGAGGAGCAACGACGCCAAACCGACGATTTCGTCAGGCTCGGGAAGTCGCCCCGCTCCGGTGTCTTTACCGGTCAAACGCCCGGAGGCAGGTTCGATCACGTGGACGCCGCGCGAGCGCAGTGTCGCGACATTGGACACCGTTGCGGGGTGTTCCCACATCTCGGTGTGCATTGCGGGGGCGAAGACGACCGGACAGCGAGCGGTCAGCAAAGTGGCCGTCAACAGGTCGTCTGCGCGGCCCATGACGGCTCGCGCCATCAGATCAGCTGTAGCCGGCGCGATGACGACCAGGTCGGCTTCCTGCCCGAGACGGACATGCGGAACCTGCGGGACGTCGTTGAAGACGCCGGTGTGAACCGGGTTACCGGAGAGTGCTTCGAACGTGGCGCGGCCGACGAACTCCAGAGCGGATTCGGTCGGAATCACGCGGACGTGATGACCACTCTCGGTGAAGCTGCGGATGATCGAGCACGCTTTGTACGCGGCGATACCCCCACCGACACCGACGACGATGCGCTTACGTATCGATGTGGGTGCGTCGGACACTCCCCCGACACCCGAACGAGGTTCGGGTGCGGCAGACGTGGTGCTCACTCGCCTTCGGTGTGCTCGAGGAGATCAGCGTGGATTTCACGCAACGCGATGGACAGCGGCTTTTCCTGCAGACCGGGCTCGACCAGGGGTCCGACGTATTCGAGGATGCCGTCACCGAGCTGGTTGTAGTAGTCGTTGATCTGGCGCGCACGCTTGGCCGAGTAGATGACCAGGGCGTACTTGGAAGAGGTGCGTTCGAGCAACTCGTCGATCGGCGGGTTGGTGATGCCGAGCGGGGTGTCGTAGGCAGGCAGAGCGCCCTGACCTGCTGCGGACGCGGCTGAAGTGCTGCTCACTCTTGTGTCTCCTGAATTAGATCTTCGTTGAAGAACTAGATTTATCGTTCCGGATATCTGAGAAACGGGGCGGAAATCGGTTTCCGAAGGTTGCGGAATCAGTTCCCGACCAACAAGGATACCAACTCATCGCAAGCACGGCTTACATCCTCGTTCACGATGACCGTGTCGAACTCGTCCTGTGCGGCCAATTCCACTCGAGCCGTCTCGAGTCGGCGCGCCACGACGTCTTCCGTTTCGGTGCCCCGTCCGGTCAGCCGTTGCACCAGAACGTCCCAACTCGGTGGTGCCATGAACACCAACAAAGCTTCGGGCATCGCCTTCCGGACAGCTCGTGCTCCGGCGAGATCGACCTCGACGAGAACGGGCTTTCCAGCTTCGAGTGCTTCTTCGATCGGAACTGCGGGAGTGCCGGAGCGCTGCAGGCCGCCGTGGATTTCCGCCCATTCGAGAAGTTCACCGGAGTCGATCATCCGTTGAAATTCTTCGCGGGAGGTAAATCGGTAGTCCTTGCCGTCCACTTCACCCGGACGGGGATCGCGAGTGGTCGCCGAAACACTGAAGACAAGTTCGGGCACCCGAGTTCTCAGCTCGCGAACGACGCTGGACTTACCGACAGCCGAAGGGCCGGCCAGTACAACCAGCCGACCCCTCCGCACTGCGGTCTTGCTCTCTGACACTGTTGCGTCAGCAATCATCAGACACTGTTGCGTCAGCAATCACTTGTCGGCTCAGGCCTCGAAGTCGAACTTGGTGAGCAGAGCCTTGCGCTGCCGATCACCGAGGCCACGAAGGCGACGGGTCGGTGCAATCTCCAGCTCGGTCATGATCTCCTGAGCCTTGACCTTGCCCACCTTGGGCAGTGCCTCGAGCAGTGCCGAAACCTTCATCTTGCCCAAGATTTCGTTGTCTTCGGCGTCCTTGAGGACCTGCTTGAGGTCGGTGCCGCCACGCTT
Source organism: Rhodococcus sp. NPDC056506 (assembly GCF_042794945.1). Lineage (NCBI taxonomy): Bacteria > Bacillati > Actinomycetota > Actinomycetes > Mycobacteriales > Nocardiaceae > Rhodococcus > Rhodococcus sp. NPDC056506. Next base: position 24,538 of record NZ_JBHTSW010000023.1, read on the forward strand.
CAGGCGCTCCTTGAGCTCAGCCCTGGCCTTGCGGGCAGCAGCTGCCTTCTCCAAAGCAGCAGCGCGCTGCTCATCAGTCAACTGGGGAAGGGCCACGGTTCCTCCGTCTCGTCGTGTGCAAATTTTGTCTATTCCGCTGATAACCAGCAGCGATAGCGACCGTACTCACGCCTGGCGCGAATTGCTAACCCACCCCCCGCGGTCCGATGCGGATCGCGGTGGGTTATGCGCGACGAATCGATGTCACGGATCGTCGCCATTTTCGGTGAGATCGAGACGGATTCGGCGCAACATGAACGTGCGTACAGTACCGAAATAGACTGTAACACAAAGTATTTCGATAATTGCGGCACGACAGCCCCGTGCATGTGTGCGAAATCGTTACCTGCGGGAATGAACGTGGTCGCTGACACATTCAAAATTTTCGAGCATTTTCGGCGCCTATGCGCGTGTCGCGGCCTGTTTTCAGGTCTGCAGCGACGATTTCGGATCGTCGGCGTCGACCGTCTCGGGTTCGGTGCGGCTCACGCCGGGGGCAGCCAGAGCGAGAACCACCGCGAGACTCGCCCAGAGCAATGAATTCTCCAGAACGAAGCCGAAGACCGGGACATCCATGTCCGCGCCGACGCGAGGAAGCCGAAACAGCACGACGGCAGCGGTGAGGGCGATCGCTATCCAGGACCACACGGGCACCGATCGAGTGCCCTCCCCCATGCCCGACTTGATCGGCACCAGCAGCACGCCCACCGCAGGCACCAACCACACGAAATGGTGGGTCCAGGCAATGGGCGTCACGATCGCCGCCAGCAGAGCCACCACCGTGAAACCGGCGAGATCACCCCGCAGGCGCTGAGCACGCCGCGTTGCGACGATTCCGAGGACACCCAACACTGCACAGGCGAAGAGCCATGCGGGACCCACCAGGCCCTCGGGAAGTAGCCGCAAGGCCATCCCACGCACGGATTGGTTGCCGAACACGGACGGGTCACCGACCGCGACGCGCCCCGAGAGTGAGGCGATGTCACCGAAGTAGTCGATCGTCTGGCGCGGGAGAACGGCAAAGCCGAGCGCCGTGGCGCCCAGGAAGCCGGCGAGTCCGCCCGCAACTGCTTTCCAACGCCCGGTGATCACGTAGTAGCCGATGTAGACGAGTGGCACCAGTTTGACCGCCCCGGCGATCCCCACCAGCACACCCTCGGGAATCCACCGTGGCCGAGCCAGCACGTCGACCAGGCACAGGAGCGTCAGGAACAATCCGACCTGCCCGTACCCAAGGTGATCGGAGATCGGCGATGCCACAGTCCACAGGACCAGGAAACCCACGTAGACGACGACGGGCCGCCGACGTGTGAACGGGACTTCGCGATAGCTGAGCACGATGATCGCGGCCAGCATCAGGAGGCTGACAAAACTCCATCCCCACTGGACCGCACCCCAGGAACCCAGGGCGACCGGAACGGCGACGAGCGCAGCGAAGGGCGGATACGTGAACGGCAATCTCGCGTTGAACGACTCGTCGTACAGGTTCGAGCCGTCGAGGACGGCTTGGCCCGCCGTCCGGTACACGGCGAGATCGTCGCCGTGTACGCCGGTGACGGCTTGGAACCCGGTGGCCAGCAGCGCACACGCCGCGATGAGAAGTCCGATCCGCCACCAACGATTCACCGACGGACGGTACCACCGGGTTCCACCGCTCGAACGAGCCTCGAGGTCACTCACGGATCAGTTCGCCAATGCGGCTTCGATCTCGTCCCGGTCACGCATTGCTGCCTCCCGAAGTGCCGATACCGAAGGACCATGCTGGAGCACTCCACGGGAAGTGTTCGGCAGCAGGAGTTCCGTCGATCCCGCGAAGATGTCTGCGAGATCCGCTGCCGTCGCGCCCTGCGCGCCGAGCCCCGGAGCGAGAATCGGGCCGTTGAAGTCGGATAGGTCAAGTCCGTGGTCCCGAGTGGCACCGACCACGAGTCCGACGGTGTCGCGGCCGTCTGCGTTCGCGTCGACCGCAGCGTTGACGATCGACTGAGCCACACTCACACCGTCGGCCGACGACTGTTGAAGGACGCCACCCTCGGGATTGGACGTTCGTGCCAGCACGAAGATCCCGCGTGCGTTCTGCCTTGCCAGTTCGAGTGTGGGAGCCAGCGCGCCGAACCCCAGGTACGGCGAGACGGTGACCGAGTCGGAGGTCAACGGCGAATCGCCCAACCAGGCTTGCGCGTACGCGTCCATGGTCGACCCGATGTCACCACGCTTGGCGTCCGCGACGACAAGCGTTCCCGCATCGCGAAGGACCGAAATGGTCCGCTCCAAGACGGCGAATCCGGCGCTGCCGTACGCCTCGAAAAACGCAACCTGAGGTTTGACGAGCCCCACCTCACCGGTGAACGCCTCGACGCAGATCTCGGCGAAAGTCTCGAGGCCTTCAGCCGTGCGTGGCAGTCCCCACGCGTCGAGAAGCGCGGGATGCGGGTCAATGCCGACGCACAGCCGCCCCCGGTCCGCGATCGCGGACCGGAGACGATGCCCCCAACTGTGACTCACGACTGCTGTGCCGGCTGACGAAGACCTGCGTGCAGTTCCTGCAGCGAGTGAACTCCGATGTCGCCGCGGATGGCCGCTTCGATGCCCTGCACGGCCGCCGAGGCGCCCTGGACCGTCGTGATGCACGGAATGTTCGACGCGACTGCTGCGCTTCGGATCTCGTAGCCGTCGACGCGCGGGCCGTTGTTGCCGTACGGCGTGTTGATGACCATGGCGACTTCACCGCTGCGGATCTGGTCGACGATGGTCTCGGCACCGGCCGGAACATCCTCACCCGACTGCTTGTAGACCTGCTTGCACTCGATACCGTTGCGCCGCAACACATCTGCGGTTCCCTCGGTAGCAAGGATGGTGAATCCGAGATCTGCCAGGCGCTTGACCGGGAAGATCAGCGAACGCTTGTCCTTGTTGGCGACCGAGACGAACACCGCGCCCGTGGTGGGCAACGATCCGTAGGCAGCGGTCTGCGACTTGGCAAAAGCCGTACCGAAGTCGAAGTCGATTCCCATGACCTCACCGGTGGACTTCATCTCCGGGCTGAGCAAGGTATCCACGCCGGTACCGTCGGCGCGGCGGAAGCGGTTGAACGGCAACACAGCTTCCTTGACCGCGATCGGTGCACCGGCCGGGGTGTTTCCACCGTCGCCGGTCGCCGGCAGGATGCCGCTTGCGCGCAGATCGGCGATGGATTCGCCGAGCATCACGCGGGCACATGCCTTGGCCAGCTGCACGGCGGTCGCCTTGGACACGAACGGAACCGTGCGGCTGGCGCGGGGGTTCGCTTCCAGCACGTAGAGGATGTCGTCCTTGAGGGCGTACTGGACGTTGAGCAGGCCCTTGACGCCGATGCCCTTCGCGAGAGCCTCGGTGGAACGGCGGACGTTTTCGAGATCCGCCCGGCCCAGGGTGATGGGCGGGAGCGCACACGCCGAGTCGCCGGAGTGAATGCCGGCTTCCTCGATGTGCTCCATGACGCCGCCGAGGTACACCTCGGTGCCGTCGCACAGTGCGTCGACGTCGATCTCGACTGCGTCTTCGAGGAAGCGGTCGACCAGAACCGGGCGGTCGTCGGAGATCTCCGTGGCGCGCGAGATGTAGTCGGCGAGGGAAGCCTCGTCGTACACGATCTCCATGCCGCGTCCACCGAGCACGTACGACGGACGCACCAGCACCGGGTAGCCGATGCCGGCTGCGATCTCGCGGGCGCCGTCGAACGTGGTGGCGGTGCCGAACTTCGGTGCGGGCAGACCGGCTTCGGTCAGCACGCGACCGAATTCGCCGCGGTCCTCGGCCAGGTCGATGGCTGCGGGGCTCGTTCCCACGATAGGGACACCGGCAGCTTCGAGACGCTTCGCCAATCCGAGCGGGGTCTGGCCGCCGAGCTGAACGATGACGCCGGCAACGGTGCCCGACTGCGCCTCCGCGCGGTAGACCTCGAAGACGTCCTCGAACGTGAGCGGCTCGAAGTACAGGCGATCAGCGGTGTCGTAGTCCGTCGAGACGGTCTCGGGGTTGCAGTTGACCATGACGGTCTCGTACCCGGCTTCGGACAGCGTCTGCGCCGCGTGGACACACGAGTAGTCGAACTCGATGCCCTGACCGATGCGGTTGGGGCCGGATCCGAGGATCAGAACCTTGGGTCGTTCGGTCTGCGGAGCAACTTCGGACTCGGCGTTGGGGTCGAGCTCGTAGGTCGAGTAGTGGTACGGCGTCTTGGCCTCGAACTCTGCGGCGCAGGTGTCGACGGTCTTGTAGACGGGGCGCACGCCCAGCTGATCACGCAGAGCGCGAACGGCGTCCTCACCTGCGTGAGTGTCACCACCGAGTTCGGGGCGCAGAGCCGCGATCTGGCGGTCCGAGATGCCGTGGTACTTGGCCTGACGCAGGGAAGCCTCGTCGAAAGACTCTGCAGCGCGCAGCTTTTCACCGAGCTCGTGAATCTGCTGGAACTGGTCGAGGAACCACGGATCGATCTTGGTGGCGTCGAAGAGCTGCTCGACAGTTGCGCCGAGCGCGAATGCCTTCTCGATGCCGTACATGCGGCCGTCCTGCGGAACGCTCAGATCGGCGAGCAGTGCGTCCAGGCTCTCCGTCTCGATGTCGGCGCCGGTCCAGTAACCCGCACGCTTGGTCTCGAGCGAACGCATGACCTTGCCGAAAGCCTCGGTGAAGTTGCGGCCGATGCTCATGGCCTCACCCACCGACTTCATCGTGGTGGTCAGCGTTCCGTCGGCACCCGGGAACTTCTCGAAAGCGAACCGCGGAGCCTTGACGACGACGTAGTCGAGTGTCGGCTCGAAGCAGGCCGGGGTTTCCTTGGTGATGTCGTTGACGATCTCGTCGAGCGTGTAGCCGATGGCCAGCTTGGCGGCCATCTTCGCGATCGGGTAGCCGGTCGCCTTGGACGCCAGAGCCGACGAGCGGGATACGCGCGGGTTCATCTCGATGACAACCAGGCGGCCGTCGGCCGGGTCCATCGCGAACTGGATGTTGCAGCCGCCGGTGTCGACGCCCACCTCACGCAGGATGTCGATGGAGAGGTCGCGCATCGCCTGGTACTCGCGGTCCGTCAGCGTCATCGCCGGGGCGACCGTCACGCTGTCACCGGTGTGGACACCGACGGGGTCGACGTTCTCGATGGAGCAGACGATCACGACGTTGTCGCGACTGTCACGCATGAGTTCGAGTTCGTATTCCTTCCAACCGAGGATGGATTCCTCGATGAGGACGTTCGCCGTCGGCGAGGCAGCCAGACCGCCACCGGCGATCCGGTTGAGATCGTCGACGTCGTACGCCATGCCGGAACCGAGGCCGCCCATTGTGAAGGACGGGCGCACGACAACCGGGTAACCGAGTTCTGCGACCGTGGCATGTACTTCGTCCATCGTGTAGCAAACCGCGGACTTCGCGGATTCGCCACCGACCTTGGCGACGATGTCCTTGAACTTCTGGCGATCCTCGCCGCGCTGGATGGCGTCGAAATCGGCGCCGATCAGTTCGACGTCGTACTTCTCGAGGATTCCCTGCTCGTGCAGCGCCACGGCGGCGTTGAGAGCAGTCTGACCGCCGAGCGTCGCGAGGACGGCGTCGATCTTGTTGCCCTGCAAGGCTTCCTTGGCGATGACCTTCTCGAGGAACTCGGCCGTGATCGGCTCGACGTACGTGGCGTCGGCGAACTCGGGGTCCGTCATGATGGTGGCGGGGTTGGAGTTGACCAGGCTGACGCGCAGGCCCTCCTCCTGGAGGACGCGGCAGGCCTGGGTGCCCGAGTAGTCGAACTCGCAGGCCTGACCGATGACGATCGGACCGGAGCCGATTACCAGGATGTGCTTGAGATCTGTACGGCGTGGCATTAGTTCTTGACTCCGGTTTCTTTCCGTGCGGAGAGCAGGCTGGTGAAGCGGTCGAAGAGATACGCAGCGTCGTGCGGTCCGGCTGCGGCTTCCGGGTGGTACTGCACCGAGAAGGCCGAATCGTCCAGCAGGCGAACACCTTCGACGGCTCCGTCGTTTGCGCAGGTGTGGCTGACCACGGCGCGACCGAACGGTGTGTCGAATTCCTGACCGGCTTCGCCTTCGAGCGCGAAGCCGTGGTTCTGCGCGGTGATCGCGATGCGACCCGTCTGATGCTCGATCACCGGGATGTTGATGCCGCGGTGGCCGAACTTCATCTTGTACGTGCTCAGGCCGAGGGCGCGGCCCAGGATCTGGTTGCCGAAGCAGATACCGAACAGCGGCAAGCCCTGCCCGATGACCTCTTTGGTGAGGTGGACGGCGCCGTCCGCGGTGGCCGGGTCGCCCGGACCGTTGGAGAGGAACACTCCGTCTGCCTTCAGGTCGAGAATCTGCTCGAGGCTCGCGTTCGACGGCAACACGTGCACGCGGATGCCACGCTCGGCGAACATGCGCGGGGTGTTGGTCTTGATACCGAGGTCGATGGCGGCAACGGTGTACAGCGCCTCCCCGCCCTTCGGCTCGACGACGTAGCCACTGGTGGTACTGACCTCACCGGCAAGATCGGCGCCGAGCATGGTCGGCTGATCCTGAACCCGTCGGACCAACTCGTCATCGGCGGCAATTGCCTCACCCGAGAAGACACCGGCCTTCATCGAGCCGCGGGTGCGCAGGTGGCGCACCAGGGCGCGAGTATCGATCCCGGCGATTCCGACAATTCCCTGCTCTTCCAGCTTGGCCTGCAGCGAGCCCGTTGCACGCCAGCTCGAAGTAACCCGAGAAGGATCGCGGACCACGTAGCCGGCAACCCAGATCTTCGCTCCGGAACTGTCGCCGGTCGGTCCGACAGACTCGTCGTCCTCGTCGTTCCAGCCGGTGTTGCCGATCTGCGGCGCAGTGGAGACCACGATCTGGCGGTGGTAGCTGGGGTCGGTGAGCGTTTCCTGGTAGCCGGTCATTCCGGTGCTGAACACCGCTTCGCCCAGGGTCTGTCCAACCGCACCGAAGGTGGTTCCGCGGAACACCCGTCCGTCTTCGAGGACCAGTACTGCGGGGCTGTTGTCAAAGCCGCTCATGCGTTCTTTCCGTTCTGCTCGATGTCGCCAGAGCTTGCGTCTTCATTGTCATTCGTCTTGTTCGAAGCAGTCTTGTTCGAAGCAGTTACCGGCTTGACCCAGTCCGGATAAACCGTCTTGTCGTCACCGCGCACGCCCGTGTCGATCTCGGTTCCGCTCGGCAATTCCCAACGAATCACCAGGACGCCGTCCTTGCTCATGACCTTGCCGGCGAGACCGTTCTCCGTGCGGATCGCGCGGATCGACTTCTCCGGGATCCAGATCGCCGACGCACCGTCACGCTCGACGAGAATTCCGCCGCTGTAGCGGCTGATCTCGCAGGTGGCGCGGAAACCGAGGTCGCCGACGGCGATGCGGTCCTGCCAGCTGGGCGCAATGGTGCTGCCGACGTACAGGCCGGTGGTCGGCAGGACGAGCAGTTCACCCAGAGTTGCCGGTACCGTCGGCAACTCGCCGATCTTGTCTTTCTGGCGTCGAGCGCGTCCACGCCAGCCGACGTACATCAGGCCGATCATCGCGACCCAGAAGATCGCCAGACCGATGATCCACAGTGCTCTGTCCATGACGCGCTACTCCTCGCTACTCCGCAGCCGCACATTCCCGTCGTGTGCGGTGATGCGGCCACGTAACAGTGTGGTCGTGACCCGAGCGGGCAATGTCATCGACTCGTACGGAGTGTTATGCGCGACACTCGCCAGGTCGGGGCCGTGGACCGTCCACTCGGCCGAAGGATCGACCAATGTCAGGTTGGCGGGCTCCCCCACCTCGATCGGGCGGCCCTGATCATCGAGGCCCACAATTGCCGCGGGGCGCTCACTCATAACCCGGGCAACACCGCGCCAGTCCAGCAGGCCAGGCTGGACCATCGTCTGCACGATGATCGAGAGCGCTGTCTCGAGGCCGAGCATTCCGGGGCGAGCAGCTGCGAATTCGCAGCACTTGTCCTGCTCGGCGTGCGGAGCATGGTCGGTCGCGACGCAGTCGATGATGCCCTCGGCCAGTCCCTTGCGCAGGGCAGCAACATCGCTGGCCTCACGCAAAGGAGGGTTGACCTTGTTGATCGCGTCGTACGTCTCGAGACGTGAATCGTCGAGGAGCAGGTGATGCGGCGTGACCTCGGCGGTGATCGAAATCCCTTGGCTGCGAGCCCACTTCACGAGTTCGACGGTTCCGGCGGTGGATGCGTGGCAGATGTGAACGCGGGCACCGGCGTCGCGGGCGAGCAGTGCGTCGCGGGCCACGATCGATTCTTCGGCTGCTCGCGGCCACCCGGCCAGGCCGAGACGTGCAGCGGTAGGACCCTCGTGGGCGACCGCACCGACCGTCAGGCGCGGCTCTTCGGCGTGCTGCGCGATCAGAACGCCCAGCGAGCTGGAGTATTCGAGCGCGCGACGCATGATCAGTGGGTCGTAGACGCAGTGACCGTCGTCGGAGAACATCTTGACCTTGCCGACGCCGGCGGCCATGGTCGCCATCTCGGCGAGTTGCTTGCCCTCCAGGCCCGCTGTGACAGCGCCGACGGGGTGGACGTCGACGAGGCCGACTTCCTGCCCGCGTCGCCAGACATGATCGGTGATGACCACTGAATCGGCGACAGGGCTTGTGTTGGCCATCGCGAAGACCGCGGTGTATCCACCCAGAGCGGCTGCCGAGCTGCCGGTTTCGATGGTCTCGGTATCCTCGCGACCCGGCTCACGCAGATGTGTGTGCAGGTCCACGAAGCCGGGAAGCAGGATCTGCCCGCCGGCGTCGATCACCTCGGACGCCGTGGCCGAATCGAGGTTCACGCCGATCTCGAGGATGGTGCCCTCGCCGACGAGTACGTCGGTGGGCTCCCCTTCTCCGTAGATCAGGACTCCGCGGAGCAGGACACTCACGGGTGATTCTCCGTTCTCGTTTCTCGTCACAGCGCACCGTCCTCTGACCCGACCAGAAGTCGGAACAAGACAGCCATGCGCATGTGCACACCGTTGGTAACCTGTTGCAGTACAGCAGCTTTCGAGGAATCGGCGACGGCGGATGCGATCTCCATGCCGCGCAGCATCGGACCGGGGTGCAAAACCACCGCATGATCGGCCAGCATCGCCAATCGCTTCTCGGACAGGCCGTAGTTGATCGAGTACTCGCGCTGCGACGGGAAGAAGCCGCCGTTCATGCGCTCGGCCTGAACACGGAGCATCAGCACCGCGTCGAGGCCGGGTAGTTCGGCGTCGAGTGAATGCGAGACCGTGACCGGCCACGTGTGCGCCCCGACCGGCAGCAGCGTCGGAGGGGCAACAAGTACGACCTCGGCGCCGAGCATCGAGAGCAGCAGCGCATTGGAGCGCGCCACACGACTGTGCAGAATGTCGCCGACGATGGCGATCCGCTTGCCCTCGATGTCGCCGAGACGCTGGCGGAGGGTCAGAGCGTCGAGAAGCGCCTGGGTGGGATGCTCATGGGTGCCGTCACCCGCGTTGATGACTGCCGGGCCACCGTCGTCGGCCGCTCCGGTCCACTTGGCGATCTGATGGGCGGCGCCCGACGCCGGGTGGCGCACGATGAGTGCGTCGGCACCGGCCGCGCGCAAGGTCATCGCCGTATCGCGCAGGGATTCACCCTTGGACACCGAGGAACTGGACGCGCTGACGTTGATGACGTCGGCACTCATCCACTTGCCCGCCACCTCGAAAGACACCCGGGTGCGCGTCGAGTTCTCGAAGAACACCGTCATGACCGTGCGTCCGCGCAGCGTCGGGAGTTTGCGTACCTCGCGTCCCAGAAGCGCCTGCTCGAACCGTTCTGCCTCGTCGAGAAGTTCTACCGCGGATTCACGATTGAGGTCCGCGATGGAAAGAAGGTGCTTCACGCGCTCTTACCTCCGGAGATGACTACCGCTTCCCTGCCGTCGTGCTCCTGGAGGAGAACCTTGACGTCCTCGGACCTCGCAGTCGGGACGTTCTTGCCGACGTAGTCGGCGCGCAGCGGCAGTTCACGGTGACCGCGATCGACCAACACGGCGAGTTGCACCGCACGGGGGCGGCCGAGATCACGCAACGCATCGAGGGCGGAGCGCACGGTGCGACCGGAGAAGAGGACGTCGTCCACGAGAACGACCAGCGCATTGTCTACGCCGCCTTCAGGGACGGACGTTCGCTCGAGCGGGCGGTGCGGCTTGTTCCGGAGATCATCCCGGTAGAGCGTGATGTCGAGAGATCCGATGGGAAGACGCACACCGGAGAATTCTTCGATCTTGGCCCGCAGTCGCGTGGCGAGAGTAGTGCCGCGCGTCGGGATACCGATCAGGACTACACGCGGGGCTGTTCCCTCTGGTCCGTCGAGTGCGGTTTTCTCGATGATCTCGTGAGCGATCCGCGCGATGGTCCTGCCCACATCCTGGGCGGACAACAATTCGCGGGTCTCGCTACTTGCCTCGGCACCGGCGGGCGCCTTCGCGTTATCTGGACCTGCAAGATCGGATGGGCGAGACCCTTCGGGCACGCTCATGCAGCGACCTCCTTCTCCGCCTCACTGGACGGATCGTTAAAGGATGTCTGACGGTCCCCACCCTATCAGCCGACAGACCTGATCCCGCCGTGCGAGCAGTCACTCGAACCGGTTGTGTGCAGACACACAACTCGCACTGTGACACCTGTGCGACTCGCACTGTGACACTCGCGCGACTCGCACGGCGGGTGGTGGAACAAAACTTGCTACTCGGTACCCGAATCCGATTCCTGCGCGCGCTGAGATGTCGCAGCTGCAGCCGATCGAACCTGCGGCGCAACGAGAACGACCTGCCCGAGGATTCCGTTGACGAATCCCGGAGAGTCGTCCGTCGAAAGCTGCTTCGCGAGTTCGACAGCCTCGTCCACAGCGACAACCGGCGGAACGTCCGTCGCGTGGAAGAGCTCCCACACGGCGATACGCAGAATCGCGCGGTCCACGGCAGGCAGACGCTCGAGCGTCCAATCCTGCAGATGCGAGGAGATGACCTGATCGATGCGATCCAGGTTCTCCGCAACTCCGGAGACCAACGTGACGGTGTAGGCCGCGACGGGCGCTACCGCGTCGTCCTTGACGGCCAGGTCTGAACGCTCCGATGCGAGTGCGACCGGATCGAGGTCACGTGCTTCGGCTTCGAAGAGGAAGTCGACAGCACGCTTGCGCGCCTTGTGGCGTGCACCGAGTTTCTTATGTGTGCCGGACACTCAGGAATTCACACGCCCGAGGTAGTTGCCGTCACGGGAATCGACCTTGAGCTTGTCACCGGTGTTGATGAAGAGCGGGACGTTGATCTCGGCACCGGTCTCGAGGGTGGCAGGCTTGGTGCCGCCGGTGGAGCGGTCGCCCTGCAGGCCGGGATCGGTGTGCTTGACGACGAGCTCGACGGTGACCGGAAGCTCAACGAAGAGGGGGACGTCTTCATGGGTCGCGACCTGGACTGCCATGTTCTCGAGCAGGAAACGCGACTGGTCGCCGACGGTGGCTTCGCTGATCGACACCTGGTCGTAGGTGTCGCCGTCCATGAAGATGTAGTCGCTGCCATCGTGGTACAGGTAGGTCATGTCACGACGGTCGACCGTGGCGGTCTCGACCTTCACACCGGCGTTGAACGTCTTGTCCACTACCTTGCCCGAGAGCACGTTCTTGAGCTTGGTGCGCACGAAGGCAGGGCCCTTGCCGGGCTTGACGTGCTGGAACTCGATGATCGTCCACAGCTGGCCTTCGATCTGCAGAACCAGACCATTCTTGAAATCACTGGTGGAAGCCACTTGCTTCGCGTCTCCTAGGGGTCGGGAAACCGTCTCAGACGACGGTAAGGTCTTTTGCGGTCAGTGTGAGCAGCTCTGGCCCCTGCTCACGAACAACGAGCGTGTCCTCGATCCGTACACCTCCGCGCCCGGAGAAGTACACGCCCGGCTCGACGGTCACCGCCGCGCCGGAAAGAAGTGTACCGGTGCCGAGCTTGCCGATCCCCGGTGCTTCGTGGATTTCGAGGCCCACACCGTGGCCGAGGCCATGCAGGAACAACTCGCCGTAGCCTGCATCGTCGATCACCGCACGGGCAGCGGCGTCGACTGCCGCGCATTCGACACCCGGAGCGAGGGCGTCGCAACCGGCAGCTTGCGAACGCGCGACGAGCTCGTAAATCTCCCGTTGCCAATCGGAAACGGACTCGAGCACGTAGGTCCGGGTCATGTCCGAGTGATACCCGCCTACCTGAGCTCCGAAGTCGAGTTTGACGAAGTCTCCCGACGCAAGAATCGCGCCGGTCGGCCGGTGATGGGGAATTGCCGAGTTGGCACCGGCCGCCACGATCGTCTCGAAGGAAATACCGTCTGCGCCGTTGTCGAGCATCAGGTTTTCCAGCTCGCGGCCGACCTCTCGTTCCGTTCGGCCAGGTCGCAGGCCACCGCGAGCGATCAACTGCGCCAACGCGACATCGGCTGCGGTGCACGCCGCGCGCAACAACTCCACCTCGTGCTCGTCCTTGACCATGCGCAATTGTTCGACAAGTCCGCTCACCGGTTCGAACCTGATCTTCGGCGCTGCCTCGGTCCATGCCCGATGTTCGGCGAATGTCGCCACATGAGACTCGAACGCGAGAACGGGCACCGTGGACGTCTCGATCAAGTGCGCAGCACTCGAACGGGCGATTTCGGCACGAAGGTCCGGCACCTGCTCCGCCACCTGCGTCACGTAACGACCGTCGGTGCAGATCACCGTCGCACATTCGTCGGACGCTGAATCGGACGCACTGACGACGAGCGCCGCATTCGAACCGGTGAATCCGGTGAGGTATCTGATGTTGAGAAGATCTGTGACGAGAATCGCGTCGAGTTCGCGCTCCGCGAGGAGGCGTCTGAGGGATTCACGGCGTGTTCTGAAGTCGACCGGCATCCCTCGAACCTACCGCCCGCGCAGACCTGCCGATCAACTCGAAACTCACGGTTACAGCAATAAGTGTGGGTTAGGCCACAAGGTGAAATGGGTTCTAGTTAGGCTGTACCCATGAATGCGTGGTTGGTACGTGGCCTCGGCATGGCCCTGATACATGTTGTGTTTCGTGCGTTGCTCGGTGCAGCAATCGCACAGTGGCCACTTCAGGGGTCCACCCTGCGCTGGCTGTCCCTGTTGATCGTCATCGTCTTCGCCGCGATCTGGGGTGGTATCGACGGCATTCGTGACCGCCGAGACTTCCCCGAACCCGAAGACGGCGCCGATCTGACTATGCTGTGGCTCAAGGCTGCACTCGTCGGCGGATTCGTCGCCGGCGCTGCCAGCTGGGCACTCAGCCTGGTCCCCTCCCTCGAACTGACCCAGCAGGGCTTGTTCTTCGAGGTGACCTCTGGTGCGGCGTTCACGATCCTTCTCATCTTCGTCCCCGCCATGGTCGCCATCACCGTCGGACGCTTCTTCGTCAGCCGTGAACAGCGCAAGAACGGAACAGCTCCGCAGACCCCGACCCACGAGCGTCATCGCGAACCAGTGCCTGTCAGCGAGGGCTACGACTCCCCCACCGAGCAGCACGCATACAGCGGAGCCGCCATGTCCGTCGAGGAATCCGACGCCGATACCGCGGTCTTCCCGGCGATCGATCTGGGCAAGCGCGAGCAGTAACGCCACCGTCTACACAACCGAATGCGGCCCCGAGGAACTTTTCCTCGGGGCCGCATTCGTGTGGCTGTACTTTCGACTTCGCTTCGGTCAGCCCCGCTCGGCGAGGAACCTGATCGCCAGCGGATACGCGGCGACGCCGAGTCCGACGATCACACCGGTTGCGATCGGGCTCAGGTAGGAATGGTGCCGAAACTCTTCCCGCGCATGAACATTCGAAATGTGCACCTCGACCAGTCCGGCGGTCAGTTCGGCACACGCATCGCGCAGGACCACCGACGTGTGCGTCAAGCCACCGGCGTTGAGAATCACCGGCTCCCCCGCGTCGGCTGCGTCGTGGATCCAACCGAGCAGATCACCTTCGTGATCGCTCTGACGAACGGTCACCTCGACGCCGAGATCCTTGCCCGCCGCGACACACAATTCGATCAGATCATCGTGTGTGGTCGCCCCGTAGACCTCGGGCTGACGCTTACCCAGACGCCCCAGATTGGGTCCGTTGACGACATTGATCCTCACAACAGGACCGTTCCGCCGGCCGGCCTCGGATCGCGGGCAATCGCGGAGTACGCCGCGACCAACAAGCTCGGATCCGGCCCTTCGAGACGGCCCGGCTTGGCCAGTCCGTCGAGGACCACGAAACGAAGCAGCCCGGCACGGTTCTTCTTGTCGGTCTGCATGCCCTTCAGCAGGTCACCGAACGCGTCACCGTCGTACGACGTCGGCAGGCCGACGAGGTCGAGGATCGACTTGTGACGATCCGCGGTGGCGTCGTCGAGTCGACCGGCGAGCCGTCCGAGTTCGGCTGCGAAGACCAGGCCGACGGAGACAGCGGCACCGTGGCGCCACTTGTACCGCTCACGACGTTCGATCGCGTGGCCGAGTGTGTGGCCGTAGTTCAGGATTTCGCGCAGGTCCGACTCGCGCAGATCCGCGGCCACGACCTTGGCCTTGACCTCGACGGAGCGCCGAATCAGCTCGGGCAGAACAGTTCCCGACGGATCGAGAGCCGCCTTGGGATCGGCTTCGATCAGGTCCAAGATCACCGGGTCGGCGATGAATCCGGTCTTGATGACCTCGGCCATGCCGGCAACGATCTCGTTGTGCGGCACCGTCTCGAGCGTCGCGAGATCGATGAACACCGCTCCGGGTTCGTGGAACGAACCGACGAGGTTCTTGCCCGCTTCGGTGTTGATACCGGTTTTGCCGCCCACCGCTGCGTCGACCATCGCGAGCAACGTGGTCGGCACGTGAACAACCTTGACGCCGCGCATCCAGGTGGCTGCCACGAAGCCGGTGAGGTCGGTCGCCGCTCCCCCACCCAAGCTCATGATCGCGTCGCTGCGAGTCAGACCGATCCGGCCGAGCACGTCCCAGCAGAAGCCGGCGACGGCAAGATCCTTACCGTCCTCGGCGTCGGGAATTTCGATACGGTGAGCGTCGATTCCCTTCTCCGCCAACGCAGCCCGTACTGCCTCCGCGGTCTCTGCGAGCGGCGGCTGATGGAAGATCGCGACAGTGCGCGCGCCGTCGAACTCGGCAACAAGATCACCGAGCAGGCCGCGGCCGATCACGACCGGGTAGGGACTTGCGGTCTTCACCTCTACACGTACGGGTTCGGTCACTGCTCCACTACTCCGCTCCGGTTGTTCATTTGTCTTGAAGTTTCGACACCAATTGCCCGACGACACGCGCCGGACTGCGGCCGTCGGTCCGAATCCGAATCGTGGCCGAACGCCGGTACAGCGGACGACGGCGCCTCATCAGCTCCTGGTACTTGACCTTGGGATCTCCACCGGCCAGCAGCGGACGATGATTGTTCGCCCCCGTGCGGCGAAGCCCTTCGGCGACACTGATCTCCAGGTAGATGACCGTGTGTCCCTGAAGCAACTCGCGGGTGCGATCAGAGAGGATCGCACCACCGCCGAGCGAGACGATTCCGTCGGTCGCCTGCAACGCGTCGCGGACCACCGCTTCCTCGATCTCACGAAACCGAGGCTCTCCGTCGTGGGTGAAGATCTCCGGGATGGTCCTACCCGTGGTCCGTTCGATCTCGGCGTCTGTATCGACCAATTCGAGTTCGAGGGCCTGCGCAAGGCGTCGACCGATGGTCGATTTGCCGGCGCCGGGCGGACCGATGAGTACAGCCTTCGGCTTCATCGATACGTGAGTCCTATCGAGGCGGTCGGGCTGCGATGCCCTCGGCGTAACGACGGTAGTTGGCAGTGGTTTCAGCAATGGAATCACCACCGAACTTTTCGAGTGCGGCCTGAGCGACGACAAGTGCAACCATCGACTCGGCGACGACGCCGGCGGCCGGAACCGCGCACACGTCACTGCGCTGGTGGATGGCCACGGCCTCTTCGCCGCTCTCCATGTCGACCGTCGCCAGAGCGCGCGGAACCGTCGAGATCGGCTTCATCGCGGCGCGAACTCGCAGAGCCTCACCGTTGGTCATGCCGCCTTCGATACCGCCTGCGCGGTTAGTGGAGCGCACGATGCCGTCCGGGCCCGGACGGATTTCGTCGTGAGCCTCGCTGCCACGACGACGCGCGGTTTCGAAACCGTCACCGACCTCGACACCCTTGATGGCCTGAATTCCCATGAGGGCAGCGGCAAGTCGCGAATCAAGGCGCTCGGCGCCACTGACGAAAGTGCCGAGTCCGACCGGCAGGCCGTGGATGACGACCTCGACGACGCCGCCGAGGGTGTCGCCGTCCTTCTTGGCTGATTCGATTTCGGCGATCATCGACTCTTCGGCGGCCTTGTCGAATGCGCGGACCGGGCTCGCGTCGATCGCGTCCAGATCCTTGCCCTCCGGCACGGGACCGACGTAAGGCTCGGAAGCACCGATGGAAATGACGTGTGAGACGACCTCGGCACCGAATACCTGACGCAGGAACGACCGTGCGACGGTTCCGGCGGCTACCCGAGCTGCGGTCTCGCGAGCGCTGGCGCGCTCGAGGACGGGACGCGCGTCGTTGAAGCCGTACTTGAGCATGCCGCTGTAATCGGCGTGACCGGGACGCGGGCGCGTCAGCGGGGCATTGCGAGCCTGATCGGCAAGCAGGTCCGGGTCGACCGGGTCGGCGGACATGATGGTTTCCCACTTGGGCCACTCGGTGTTGCCGATTTCGATGGCCACGGGGCCACCGAGCGTAAATCCGTGGCGGACACCGCCGATGATGGTGACCTTGTCGGCCTCGAACTTCATCCGCGCGCCACGGCCGTAACCGAGTCGACGACGGGCAAGTTCGGACGAGATGGCCTCAGAGGTCACTTCGACCCCCGCAACCATGCCCTCGAGCATCGCGACGAGGGCGGGACCATGGGATTCTCCGGCAGTTATCCAACGCAGCACGCCGACCATCTTTCCACGTCGCAGACCTCAGTTGTCACAGTGGCCCTCCAGGTGAACACAGATGGCCCACACGCACGATGCGTGTGGGCCATATCAGCAGTACCTGTGGGTCTAGAGAAGGCGGAATCCTCCACCGTTGGCGTTGATGTCAGCCAATCCGATGTTGATGTCGGCCGAGTTGTCGGGAGCGTGGAACGGCGGCGGGAGCGGCTCGAAGCAGTACGGTTCGAAACCGTTGCTGATCAACCCCACCAGGCGATCGCCGACGACGAGTGGTCCACCGGAGTCACCGGGAATCGAGCACGTGTGCTCGACGATCTCTCCGTAGACGGAGTCGTAGCCCCAGGTGATACCGCACGTGTTACCGGTCGAACGGCCTTCCTTGCACACGATCGTGCCCGGTGCCGGCGGGGCGCCGATACCGTTGATCGTCGTGCCGCCGACGGTACGCAGCGGAGCAACCTTTGCGTCGTCGAGATCGATGACGGCGATGTCCGAGACCGGACTCGAGTAGGTGAATCGGCCGATAGGGCCGGCTTCGGGCAGGTATTCGGCGAACACTCGGTCGCCGACAACTCCGCAGTGTCCGGCGGTGAGTGCCACGAGCGAACCGGCGTTGTCATAGCCGACCGCGGTCAACGTGCACGCCGCAACTCGGTCGGGATTGGAGTGATCCACGTCCGGCAGCAGGATTCCTGAGCCCCCGCCCAGTGCCACCGACGATGGTGCAGGCGCGGCGCCGGCGACGCCTGCCCCTGCAGCCACAGCCGCCAAACAGGCTGCGGCAGCGACGAAAAGCCTTGTGCGCATAGGTTCCCCCGATAATCGAGTGCGAAACGAGATTCGTTTTGTCCCATTTCCGAAACCACAGTGAACGACAGTATGTGGACATTCGGCAAGTCCGACTCGCCGCATACTGGGACTGCGCGCCTACGACGGCCGAACATATGAAACCGACGGTTACGTCTTTCCTGCAGATCACGGTCCGTCGTTGAATCCTCAATGACGCGAGCTTTTTTCGTGAACGTTGCGCTCGTCACGTCCACCCGGCAAACGCAATCGAACCGCATGCTGCCAGGCACATCGAAGGCCCGTGCGCGATGGGCGAATTGTGGGCTACCGGACCCGATTTTCGACGTTCCAGCTTTCGCCGTTCGAGTCTTCGAAGTTCGAGCACCATACCCAGAGCTGCAGTGAGTACCGACGCGGAGGTCAACGACCACAGCCAGGCGTCCGCTCCCACCAATCCGGTCAGCGCACCCAACGGAAGAGAAAGCTTCACATCGCCTAGACCCATGGATCCAGGCGACATCACGTGCGCCAGGAGATGGATTCCGGCGAGCAGTGCCGATCCCACCGCGGCTGCCCACACCGTTCCCGACACCGTCGCGTAGACCATCACGACTACGTAACCCGGCAAGGTGAAACTGTTGGGCAGCCGGCGCACAGCCAGGTCGACAGTCGAGATCGCAATGCACCACCACACCACAGCGAGACCTGAAATTAGCTGCACCACTGAAGTATTCAGCACACCGACGACAACCCAACCTGTTGCGACGGCGCACTGCGGCGCACACCAGCGAGTCGTGACTGGTCGATAACCGTGTCGCCGCAACCAACTGTCGGCGATCGCCCGAGCGCAGGCACCTGCGACGACCCCAGCGCCTGCCAAGACCACCATTGTCCACATGGTTTCGAGCATGGGGTCTGGCGTTCACCAGCGGCAGACTACGAATCGTCTTGTGGACTACCTGGGCCCTGTGAACAGAGCTAGGCGACAGCGGCTGCCATGGCCTCTCGCGGAGCGGGCTTGCCCGTGAACTGCTCGACCTGTCCGAAGGCCTGATTGAGCAACATCTCGAGGCCACCGATCACCGTGCCACCAGCCGCCTCGACAGCCGAAGCGAGTGGCGTCGGCCAGGGGTTGTAGATCGCGTCGAGGACAAACCGCGCCTTCCCCAATTGCTGGGCGAAGGGCGTTGCCGCATCTGCGGGAACAGTACTGACCAAGACCGAGGATTCGGCGCAGATCCCACCGAGCCGTGCGTCGTCGAACGTAACCAGATCAACGTCCAACCCGACAGCGCCACCACATTCGATGGCACCGGATGCGCGTCCCGGATCACGTGCGACCACGGTGACTGCCCGAACTCCCATGTCGGCCAACGCGACCAGTGCCGGCCGCGCGGTGCCGCCCGCGCCGACAACTACCGCCGAACTCCCGCTCAGATCGCCGACACCGCCGGCGATCAGGGCACCACTGACTCCGTCGACGTCCGTGCAGTCGGCACGCCAACCGCCATCGATGCGAACCAAGGTGTTGGCCGAGCCGATGGTCACCGCCCGCGGTGTGCGTTCGGTGGCGTACTCGAGTGCCGCGATCTTGCCGGGCATCGTCACCGAGAGTCCGACCCATTCGGGGCCGAGTGAATCCACGAGGGCAGGCAACTGCTCGCCGGTGCACTCGATCCGCTCGTAGGTCCAATCGCTCAGCCCCAAAGCCTCGTACGCCGCAAGGTGCAGCAACGGCGACTTCGAGTGAGCGATCGGACTTCCGAGAACAGCTGCCTTACGCGGCGTCTCGAGTGTTGCCGCGGTACTACCGTCCACTGTCGAGAATCCCACTTTGCTGTGCCAGTTCGATGTTGGCGAGATGCTCTTCGTAACTCTTGGTGAAGAGCGTCTGGCCTTCCTTGTTGATCGTGACGAAGTACAACCAGTCACCGTCTGCCGGGGATTCCACGGCCTTGAGAGCGTCGATGCTCGGCGAAGCGATAGGCGTCGCGGGCAGGCCGGGCATCGCGTACGTGTTCCAGGGAGTGACGCGCTCACGGTCGGCATCCGTGGTGGCGACCTCGGTGGTGTCGAGTGAGTAGTTGACCGTGGAGTCGAACTGCAACGGCTGATCGACGGCGAGTCGGTTGACGATCACTCGCGCGACCTTGGCCATGTCGCCAGGCAATGCCTCACGCTCGACCAACGACGCTGCTACCAACAACTGGTACGGCGACATCCCGACGCCGCTTCCGGCTGTCAGAATCCCGGTGGCCTCGTACTTGGCTGCGCTGCCCTCGACCAACGCACGCAAGATCTCGGTGGGCGTCGCAGTCGGGTCGAAATCCCAACTGCTGGCGGCGATCAAACCTTCCAGCTGACGATCTTTGTCCGGAACGCTCTTGACCGAAGACATGGCCCAGTCCGGGACGCCGAGCGAAGCCAGATCGGAAGATGCTCCCGCAGTGTTCAATTCATCTGTCGATACGCATTTCTGAGCGGAAACCGGGCCTACACAACTCGCCTCGGAAATGAGGTTGTAGATGCCCTTCTTGAGTGAGCCCGTCTGCGCATCCGAACTGTCGTGCAGCTGACGCCCCTCGGCGATGACAACACTGCCGACTCGGGAGTCCGGGGCAACCAAGGTGTCGAGTGCGCTCGCGGCGCTACTCTGCACCGGCACCTGGTAGAAGCCGGGTTGCACCTTCTGGATCTCCGACGGATTGGCGATCGCCGCGTTGTAGAAAGCAGCGGAACTCGCGACGACGTTCTTCGCCTCGAGCGTCGCACCGATTTCCGATGCGGTTTCTCCACTGTTGATCTGGATGACCACGGGTGCGCCGCCGGGGCCGGCGAAATCCTCCGCGGTCTTGTTGCGATCCATGTACCAGAGAGCGCCGTATGCACCGACACCGAGGACTGCGATCACCAACACCAGCAGGGCGAGAACACCGACCTTCTTGCCTCGCTTGGCGCGCTTGTTGCGCGCTTCGCGTTGCTTGCGTGCCTCGGCTCGCGACATGTGCGGCGGATCGATGTTCTGCGGCAGCGCACGCATGACCATTGTCTCGTCGTTGTCGAAGTCGAACGAACTGGTGGGCCGGCTTCCGCCGCCCTCATCCCACCGCGCGTTCACAGATCGCCCTCCAGTGCAGCGTCCTTCGACGACTCCCCTGGTTTCACAGCTCTACTCCGCTCGTCCAGCCAGCCTTGCAGGATTTCCACCGCCGCAGCCTGATCGATCATCGGCCGCTGACCGCGTGCCTTGACTCCACTTTCGCGGAGATTGCGCGCAGCCGTGACAGTCGTCAGTCGTTCGTCGGACAGCCTCACCGGGATCGGTTCGACGGCCCGCTGCAGTCGTTTGGCGAATGCAGTCGCGATACCGGCGGCTTTACCTTGCTCACCGCGCAGCGTCTGTGGCAGTCCGACGATAACCTCAACGGCCTCGTATTCGGACACGATGTCGATAATGCGCCGGATATCCGGCGCGTCGGGCCCACGCTCCTTCGAGCGTGGAACCGTTTCCACCGGTGTCGCGAGGATGCCGTCGGGGTCGCTGGACGCGACGCCGATGCGAACACTGCCGACGTCGATGGCGATGCGCCGCCCGCGACCAGGGTCGTCGATGCCGGGGCGATCGGGACCCTGCTGCGTAGCCACCACCGTCAGCTGCCGCCCGCCAGCTCTCCGACTCTGTCCCGGATCGCATCGAGCGCCGCCGGGATTCCTGCGGAGTCCGAACCCGAGCCCTGGGCCATGTCGGGCTTTCCGCCGCCGCGGCCGCCGATCTTGGGTCCGAACGACGCGACCAGTTCGCCGGCCTTCACACCGAGACCTTGAGCTGCCTTGCTCGAGGCGACCACGAACGGAACCTTGCCGTCGACGTCACCGAGGAGAGCTACGACGGCAGGTTCGGAGCCGAGGCGACCCTTGATGTCCGTGACCAGGCTGCGCAGATCGTTTCCACCGACTCCGGCAGGAGCCGGTTCGGCGATCACCAGGACGCTGCCGATGCGCTTGGCCTTGGCGACGTACTCGCCTGCCGACGCCAGCACAGCCTTGGCCTTGGTCTGCTCGAGTTCCTTCTCTGCCACCTTGAGTCGCTCGACGAGTGCCTCGACTCGAGCAGGCACCTCTTCCGAAGGAACCTTCAGTGAGGAGGACAGTCCGGCCAGAAGCGCGCGCTCCTTGGCGAGGTAGCGGTACGAATCCAAACCGACGTACGCCTCGACGCGTCGGATTCCGGAGCCGACCGACTGCTCACCGAGCAGCGTGACCTGACCGATCTGAGCGGAGCTTCCGACGTGAGTACCGCCGCACAGTTCCATCGAGAACGGGCCGCCGATTTCGACGACGCGAACCTCGTCGCCGTAGTTCTCGCCGAAGAGTGCCATCGCACCCATCGACTTGGCCTTGTCGAGGTCCGTCACGAAGGTGTTGACCGCGTAGTTCGACGCCACGGCTTCGTTGGTGAGGGCTTCGATGTCCTGCTTCTGGGACTCGGACAGCGCGCCCTGCCAGGAGAAGTCGAAGCGGAGGTAACCCGGCTTGTTGAGCGAGCCGGCCTGCACCGCGTTGGGGCCGAGCACCTGACGCAGCGCAGCGTGCACCATGTGGGTACCGGAGTGCCCCTGGGTTGCGCCCTTGCGCCACTCGGCATCGACGTGTGCGAGGACGACGTCACCCTCGGTGATCTCGCCCTTCTTGACCGTCACCTTGTGCGTCCAGACCTTCTTGGCGATCTTCTGCACGTCGTTGACCTTGGCTTCGAGGCCCGGAGCGGTGAGCGAACCGATGTCGGCGATCTGTCCGCCGGACTCTGCGTAGAGCGGGCTTCGGTCGAGAATGACCTCGACGTCCTGGCCGGCCTTCGCCACCGGCACGCGGACGCCGTCGACGATCAACGCGAGAACGTGAGCCTCGGAGACGAGTTCGTCGAAACCGGTGAACTCGGTGGCGCCTCGATCGAGCAGTTCCTTGTAGACCGTGAGGTCGGCGTGAGCGTGCTTACGAGCCTGCGCGTCGTCCTTGGCGCGCTTACGCTGCTCGGCCATGAGTGAGCGGAAACCGTCTTCGTCGACGGTGAGACCGGCCTCGGACGCCATTTCGAGCGTGAGGTCGATCGGGAAGCCGTAGGTGTCGTGCAGTGCAAACGCCTGATCGCCGGCGATGACCGACTTTCCGGACGACTTGACCGACTCGGCAGCATTTTCGAAGAGTGCCGATCCCGAGGCCAGCGTCTTGAGGAACGCGGTCTCCTCACCGACGGCAACGTTCTCGATGCGCGTGAAGTCGGTTTCCAGAACCGGGTACGACGGCGCCATCGTGTCGCGGACGACGATCATGAACTCGCGCATGGTGGGCTGCTCGCTGCCGAGCAGTTTGGCCGAGCGCACGATACGACGCAGCAACCGACGCAGGACGTACCCGCGGCCGTAGTTGCCGGGGTTCACACCGTCGGCGATCAACATCGCGGCGGTGCGTGCGTGGTCGGCGATGACCCGGAAACGGACGTCTGAAGTGTGGTCGGTCCCGTAGACACTGCCGGTCAGTTCGGCGGCCTTGTCGATGACGGGGCGGAGAAGATCTGTCTCGTAGACGTTTTCGACACCCTGCAGCAGGAACGCGACGCGCTCGACGCCCATACCGGTGTCGATGTTCTTCTTCGGCAACGGTCCGAGGATCGGGTAGTCGCCCTTGTTGGTGCCCTCGCCGCGCTCGTTCTGCATGAACACGAGATTCCAGATCTCGATGTAGCGGTCCTCGTCGGCTTCCGGGCCGCCTTCGACGCCGTACTCGGAGCCGCGATCGTAGAAGATCTCCGAGCAGGGTCCACAGGGTCCCGGGATGCCCATGGACCAGTAGTTGTCCTTCATGCCGCGGCGCTGGATGCGCTCTTCGGGCAGACCGACCTCGTCGCGCCAGATCGCGAATGCTTCGTCGTCGTCAAGGTAGACGGTGGCCCACAGGCGGGTGGGATCGATGCCGTATCCGCCGTCCTCGACCGAACCTGTCAGCAACTGCCAGGCGTGGGAGATGGCTTCCTTCTTGAAGTAGTCACCGAAGGAGAAGTTGCCCGCCATCTGGAAGAAAGTGTTGTGGCGGGTGGTGATGCCGACCTCTTCGATGTCCAGGGTGCGGACGCACTTCTGCACGGACGTCGCGCGCGAGTAGGACGGCGTCTGCTGCCCGAGGAAGAACGGCACGAACGGAACCATGCCCGCGTTGACGAACAGAAGGTTCGGGTCGTCGAGAATCAGCGAGGCGCTGGGCACCTCGGTGTGGCCGGCCTTGACGAAGTGGTCGAGGAATCGCCTGCGGATCTCGTGGGTTTGCACTAACCGGTCCTTACCTTCAAGAGCGTCGAGCTATGGGTGTCCAGACTAACGCGTCGACCGGTGGAACCTGGCAGGCGTCAGCCACGAACTATTCGGCGGAGTTTGCTCACCCGATCGGCGATCTCTCGCTCGTTGCCGTGCGCGGTGGGCTGGTAGTAGTCGACACCCACCAGATCGTCCGGCGGATACTGTTGCCGCAGAACACCATCACGTGTGTCGTGCGGGTACTTGTAACCGACTGCGTTGCCCAATTGCTCGGCGCCCTTGTAGTGCCCGTCACGCAGATGCGGCGGTACGAGTCCGGATTTTCCGGCGGCCACGTCGGCCATGGCAGCGCCGAGAGCGGCGATGACCGCACCCGATTTGGGGGCTGTCGCCAGATGAATGGTGGCTTGTGCCAGAGCAAGACGCGCCTCGGGCATGCCGATCAGCTGCACTGCCTGCGCGGCGGCGGTCGCAGTCTGCAGAGCTGTCGGATCGGCCATGCCGATGTCTTCGCTGGCGTGAACGACCAGACGCCGTGCGATGAATCGAGGGTCTTCGCCCGCGGTCAGCATCCGTGCGAGGTAGTGCAGCGCGGCGTCGACGTCGGAGCCGCGAATGCTCTTGATGAATGCGCTGATGACGTCGTAGTGCTGATCTCCGGCACGGTCGTACCGAACCGCAGCCTTGTCGACGCTGGCCTCGACGGTCGCGAGGTCGAGCACCACCGGACCCGGCGCGTCACCTGCAGTGTCCAGTGCGGCCCCGGCAGCGGCCTCGAGTGCCGTCAGGGCTCGGCGTGCATCGCCGGAAGCCAGACGGACGAGGTGTTCCATCGCGTCGTCGTCGATCGTGATCGCTCCCCCGAACCCTCGCTCGTCCGCGACCGCACGCTCGAGCAGTTCCTGGACATCGGCAGCGGTGAGCGATTGCAGTTGCAGGACCAACGAGCGCGACAACAGCGCGGAGACGACGGAGAACGACGGGTTCTCGGTGGTCGCGCCGACCAAGAGAACGATCCGGTTCTCGACTGCGGCGAGCAAGGCGTCCTGCTGGGTTTTGGAGAAACGATGAACCTCGTCGATGAACAAAACCGTCTGTTCGCCGTTCAGCAGGCGACGGCGCGCGAGTTCGATGACACCGCGGACTTCCTTGACACCCGCGGACAGAGCAGACAAGGCCTCGAACCGGCGGCCGGTTGCACCCGAGATCAACGATGCAAGCGTGGTCTTGCCGGTGCCGGGAGGTCCGTACAGAAGCACCGATGCGGCGCCGGATCCCTCGACCATTCTGCGCAGTGGCGCGCCGGGCCCGAGTAAGTGCTGTTGCCCGACAACCTCACCAAGAGTGAGCGGGCGCATGCGGACAGCCAGAGGAGCACCGGGCGGCACCGAGGACAAAGCGCGCTCGGCTACCGACACGACATCTGGTTCGTCGATCTCGGACTCTTCCGGTGTTGCCTCGAAGAGGCCGTCTTCCGCCACCGTGCTGTCTTCCGCTTGCCAATCGCTCACGAATCGACGCTACTAGAGACCACCGACGCCTGACACAATCCGCTGTTCCGCCAGCCCTCACCCCGCTGGGAATCAGCATTGGATAGCGTTGTCGCCATGAGCACCTCCGAGATCGCCACCGTCCTCGCGTGGCACGATGCACTCAACTCCCAAGACATCGACACACTGCTGCAGTTGTCGAGTGACGACATCGAGGTCGGCGGCCCCAAGGGCGCGAGCCAGGGACTCGCTGCCCTGCGCGAGTGGGCCACCAACGCCGGCATCACACTCGTCCCCGGAAAGATGTACGTCCACCACGGCGTGGTCGTCGTCGAACAGACTGCAACGTGGGCGGCCGAACCGGACAAGTCCGCAACTGTGGCCTCGGCGTTCCGGGTCGTGGCGGATCAGGTCACGTCGACGTTCCGGCATCCTGATCTGGCGACGGCGCTCGCAGCGACGGACCTGTCCGAGAGCGATCTGGTCTCCGACAACTGAGCGGACCTCGACAAAGATAGGGCGCTCGTGCTGCGTGCACGGGCGCCCGTCTGCATGTGGTCAGAGACTCAACTGAACTCGGTGCGCAACGCCGCCACGACCTCGCGGGCGTGTGACTCGACGGCGTCGTTGCCGGCGAGCTGCGCCGACCGTGCGAGCCTGGCCCAGCGTCCCACCAGTGCGTCGGCGCGCGGGATCGAGAGATAGTGCTCTCGGACCGCAGCGATACGTGAATGGTCTTCGGGCAGGTACAGGTAGGTGCTGAGCCAGACCCAGATGAGTTGGGCTTCGACGATCCTGCGTCCCAACTCGGCCTCGTCGGCCAGGGCGGGCCACATCCCGACGACCTCGGCCCGCCAGGCATCCACCATCGCAGACGCCCGCTCTTCGGTCAGGTCGATGTTGCACAGGCAACCGGGGAACGACACCAGCGCGTACGTGATGTCGAGGAGGGCGTCGCGGTAGCCGCCCCACTCGTAGTCCAGGAACTGCACGCCGTCGTCGTTGACGATGATGTTGTCCGGGCACAGGTCCGACGGACTGAATGCGCGGAACCGGCCGCCACTGAACAGCGTTTGTGCATGCTGGACCTGCTCGAGAATGTCCGAACTCACATCTATGCCGAGATTTTGCACCAGCATGGTGGGAACGCCGGCCACGGCGCGTCCCACCTGATCCGCTACTTCGTCGGAGCAATGGGCGACCTCGGCGCGACGCAGCAGCGCGGTGAAGTCGTCCTCACGACCGACGGTCGCGGCGTGCATGCGGCCCATGGCCTGCGCCATGGCCATCAACGTGTGCGTGACGGTGTCCGGGTCGGAGTCTTCGAGACGGACGCTGATGGCGGTGGCGTCGCCGAGATCACTCAGGATCAGGAGACGAGCGTCGAGGTCGGACGCCAACAGTTCCGCGCCGGGGCGAGCGTCCTTGGCAAGCGCGTTGGCGAACTGATACGACACCGCTTCACGGAGGAAGGCGGTTTCGACGTCGAAGTCGCCCTCGGATGCGGCGGGGAGCGCAATCGCCGTCTTGGTAGCTCCCTGGAAGTTGTCGCGGACCTGCTTGATCACCAGTGTGCGAGGCAACGAGAACGGATTCTCGGCGACACGGACGCGCAGCACGACGGTGCGGCCACTCCCCCCGAGATCGACTGGATCCACCAGGGTTACGGGTGCCCCTGTGCGGCGTGTCAGCAACTGCTCAGCAGCTGCGACGACTTCGGAAACGGGGTCTGCCAGTAATGCGGTCATCACCGACCAACTTACCCGTTAGTGACTCCGATCATGCCCAGCTCATCCGCGCAGGCTCGTAAATCCGAGGGCTCACAACGACAGAAATAGGCTCCCACGTGCGGTGATGACGAAAGTCCCTAATCGCCACATCGGCACACAGTTCTCACGAGAATTTTTCTACTCGTGAGCAGAACTCCGCAAATACAACCTCACGCCGATTTGTCCGCGTCGTCGTCCTCGTCGACAAATCGAGAAATGCCCTTCAACGCTGCTTCGAATTCCTCGTCGGCCCGCGTTCTGACCCAGAGAACGAGTACACAGGCGATGACTATCCCGAGCAGGTTGACCGCCAGTTGCAGAGACGACAATCCGGCGATCCGCCACTCCCCGTTCGTTGCCGCAACCACGGCGAAACCAGCGGCGGGAACTGCGGTGACCGAGATGAACACCCCGACCAAGGCGGCGGACTTCGATGAGACGAGCGCCAGCATTCCGGCCGCGCCGGCGAGGAGGGCGACGACAAAGGAAATTGGCCCGACCTTGTAGACGAAATCGACCTCGTGGAGTGATTCGAGACTGACGACGTCCATCCATCCGAAGAACTTCACCACGAACGTGGCAGCAAGAGTCACGCCCATCGCGATGGGGAATCCGACGGCGAGCGCAAGAATCGAGCGTCGGCGCAACCGTCGGTCGCGCCGCACCAGTGCCACCGCAAGGGCCGCCAGCGGCCCGAACTCGGGGCCGACGACCATTGCGCCCACGATCGTGATCTGTGAGTCGGTGACAACGCCGATTGCGGCAAGAAGGCACGCGATCGTCAGGAACGCGACGAACAATCCGTTGAGAGTTGATTCTTCCCGAGTGCGGGACAGCAATTCCTCCCACACGACGGAATCCGCTGGATCACCAGGCACGTCACGCTCGGCTTTGCGCGCCGCCGCCGACAACACCGTCTCGACCGGTACGAGCGTCATTCCGCCGTCCTCGGCGACGCCGAGTTCGTTCAGGGCATCGACGACGTCGTTGGCCGCTTCACGGGCGACGTCGGCCTCCACCATGTCACCGGCAGGATGAACTGCGACATCACGTAATACGACGATGTGTGTCGCGCCCCGCTGCGACGCGAGCGCACCGAGAACTTGCTCGGTGCGCTCGGTCGGGCAGATCACCCGCAAATGCAGCATGGCGATCCGGTGTCGGCTCTACTTGGCTTCGCCGGTGTCGCCTTCGGACTTCTTGTCCTCTGACTTCTTCTCCTCGGACTTCTTCTCGGGCTTCGCGTCGATACCCGACTCCTTGCGCTGCTGAGCCGAGATCGGTGCCGGCGCATCCGTCAGCGGGTCGACGCCGCCGCCGGACTTCGGGAACGCGATGACCTCACGGATGGAATCCATGCCGGCGAGGAGCGCGGTGATGCGGTCCCAGCCGAATGCAATTCCGCCGTGCGGAGGCGCGCCGAAGGCGAAGGCGTCGAGGAGGAAGCCGAACTGCTCCTGCGCCTCTTCCTCGGAGATACCCATCACCTTGAACACTCGTTCCTGAATGTCCTTGCGGTGGATACGAATACTGCCGCCGCCGATCTCGTTGCCGTTGCAGACGATGTCGTATGCGTAGGCGAGAGCGGAATCCGGATCGGTGTCGAAGGTGTCGAAGAACTCCGGCTTCGGCGAGGTGAACGCGTGGTGCACGGCCGTCCAGGCGGAGTGGCCCAGCGCAACGTCACCGGAAGCAGTGGCATCGGCAGTCGGCTCGAACATCGGAGCGTCGACGATCCACACGAAAGCCCACGCGTCGGGATCGATGAGGTCCTTTTTGCGTGCGATCTCACCACGGGCTGCGCCAAGGAGCGCGCGCGTCGACTTCGTCGCACCGGCTCCGAAGAAGATGCAGTCGCCCGGCTGGGCTCCGACATGAGCGGCAAGGCCCTCACGTTCGGCGTCGGTCAGGTTCTTGGCGACGGGTCCACCGAGGGTGCCGTCTTCGCCGACCAACACATACGCCAGCCCCTTGGCCCCGCGCTGCTTCGCCCATTCCTGCCAAGCATCGAGTTGCTTGCGCGGCTGGCTTGCACCACCGGGCATCACGACAGCGCCGACGTACTCGGCCTGGAACACGCGGAACGTCGTGTCCTTGAAGAACTCCGCGCACTCGACCAGTTCGATACCGAAACGCAGGTCCGGCTTGTCGCTGCCGTAACGACGCATTGCCTCGTTGTAGGTCATGCGGTCGATCGGCGTCTTGATCTCGTGGCCGACGAGCTTCCAGAGCGCCGTCAGGATTTCCTCGGCGAGCAGGATGATGTCGTCCTGGTTGACGAAAGCCATCTCGATGTCGAGCTGGGTGAACTCGGGCTGACGATCGGCGCGGAAATCCTCGTCGCGGTAGCAACGCGCGATCTGGTAGTAGCGCTCGATGCCGCCGACCATGAGGAGCTGCTTGAACAGCTGCGGGCTCTGCGGCAGTGCGTAGAAGCTGCCGGGCTGAAGGCGCGAGGGCACCAGGAAGTCACGGGCACCCTCGGGCGTCGAGCGCGTGAGCGTCGGAGTTTCGACCTCGACGAACTCGTGATGCGCGAGAACGCCGCGCGCTGCAGCACTTACCTTGGAGCGCAAGCGAATTGCGGAGCCGGGGCCCTCACGGCGCAGGTCGAGGTATCGGTACTTGAGGCGCGCTTCTTCGCCGACCTGATCGTCGAGCTGGAACGGCAGCGGTGCGCTTTCGTTGAGAACCTCGAGTTCTGTGGCGTTGACCTCGATTGCTCCCGTGGGGATCTCGAAGTTCTGGTTGCCCTCGGGGCGAACCTCGACCGTTCCGGTCACGCGGACGCAGTATTCCGCGCGCAGACGGTGCGCCTGCTCGGCCACGTCACCTGCCCGGAAAACTACCTGCGCAACTCCGGATGCGTCACGGAGATCGATGAAGATCACTCCGCCGTGATCACGACGCCTGGCTACCCAACCGGTGAGCGTTACGGTCTGCTCTGCCTGCTCGGGTCGCAATGAACCGGCGAGATGTGTGCGCAGCACGGGATTCCTTTCGAACTACTTCCAATAACCGACGACCGACTACTTTGCCTGCGATCCTACGGAGCGAACTGCGCAGAGCGGAAACGCGGACCCGCATCGCATGCGAAGCTATCTCCAGAAGTGACGGCAAGCACTGGTTCACGACAGCAGAAAGCGGACATAGATGACCTTCAACGAGGGGGCTCGCGGTGAAGCGGGACGCGTTCAGGTTCAAGGCGGCGGGGGCGGCGGTGGCCGGGGCGGCAAAATCGCGATCGGCGGTGGCGCGGGCGGCATCATCGTCCTGATCTTGGCGCTGCTGTTCGGTGGCGATCCCGGCTCACTTCTGGGCACGTCGACAGAGACGTCGAATTCATCGACAGGACTGTCCTCGGTAGACGAGTGCACCGGCGCTCAGGCAAACGCAGACGTGAACTGCCGAGTAACCCTGACCGTCGGAAGCCTCGACGATGTCTGGGAACAGCAATTGGTCAAGCAGACCGGTACGGCGTACGTCCGACCCGAGGTCATCTTGTTCAGCGGTTCGGTCAACACCGGGTGCGGACAGGCGTCGAGTGATGTCGGTCCGTTCTACTGCCCGGCCGACCAGACGGCGTACTTCGACACGAGTTTCTTCCAACTGCTCGTCGACCGTTTCGGTTCCAGCGCCGGACCGCTCGCACAGGAGTACGTGGTCGCGCACGAGTTCGGTCATCACATCCAGAATCAGCTCGGTGACATCGGCCGAGCGCAAGCCGACCCGCAGGGTGAGGAGTCCGGCGCGGTCCGCACGGAACTCCAGGCAGATTGCTACGCCGGCGTCTGGGCGCATTTCGCGGACACGATTCCCGACGAGGCAACCGGCCAGCCTTTCCTGAAGCCCCTGTCGAAGAACGACATTCGCGACGCACTGTCGGCGGCCTCCTCGGTGGGTGACGACCGCATCCAGAAGTCCACGACCGGTCGGGTCAACCCCGAAGGCTGGACACACGGATCGTCCGCGCAACGTCAGGCGTGGTTCGCAACTGGATATCAAACAGGCCAGGTCTCCTCGTGTGACACCTACTCGGCGAGGGATCTGAACAACCCACCCGACCTGAAGCGGTAGAGAACCCCGAAACCATCCTGCTGACAATTTTTTCTGTCTTGACAGAATTTATTGTCGGTGGGATGGTTTTCTCATGTTGGAAGTAGCAGTCATCGATCGCCCCGCTGCCGCGGAGGCATCGCTCGACCCGATACGGCAACGGATTCTGGCCGAATTGGCGGTGCCGGGATCGGCATCCTCGCTGGCGCCTCGGGTGGGACTGACACGCCAGAAGGTGAACTACCACTTACGCACTCTCGAAGAGCATGGCCTTGTCGAACTCGTCGAGGAACGCAAGCGGGGCAACATGACCGAGCGCATCATGCAGGCCAGCGCCGCGTCGTACGTCATCTCCCCCGCCGCCATGTCTGCGCTCGCCCCGGACCCGAGCCGGTTCCCGGATCAGCTCTCGGCGCGCTGGCTCGTCACTCTGGCGGCGCGGATCGTCCGAGAGGTCGGCGAGCTGATCGCCGGGGCGACTGCGGCCGGAAAACCGTTGGCGTCCTTTGCCATCGACAGCGACATCACCTTTGCGACTGCATCCGACCGCGCCGCATTCGCCGGCGAACTCGGCGAATCGATCAACTCACTCGTCGCCAAGTACCACGGCGGCAATTCCGAGGGCGGACGCAAACACCGCCTCGTTGTCGCCCTGCATCCCAGCCTCACCACACCCCCTGTCAACACACCCCAGGCAATCGACGCGCCCGAAACGGAGAAGTAGCAATGTCCGAGAAATTCGAAATCCGCCGCGAGGTGGTCGTCCCCGGAACTCCCGAGCAGATCTGGGCCGCCATCTCGGCCGAAACGGCCGGCTGGATGTTCCCCTCTCCTCTCGAGATCCCCGCCGACGGCAGCCGCCCGGACAGCCCGATCATCGCGACCTGGGAGCCGCCCAGCGAACTTGCCATCCACATGCAAGGCCCCGACGGCTGGTTCAACAACCTCGAATACGTTGTCGAAGCACGCGACGAGAGCACCGCCGTTGTCCGCTACGTCCACGCTGGAGTGTTTGCCGAGGACTGGGACAACCAGTACGACGGAGCGAGCAAGCACACCGACTTCTACCTTCACAGTCTCGGCCAGTACGTGCAGTACTTTGCCGGTAGTGCCACCACGTACGTCTCGGCCGAGGGTCCGGAGGCCTCCAGCGCGCCGGAGGCCATGAATACACTTCGCGGCGCACTTGGAATCACCCGAGACACCGCCGTCGGCGACACGGTGACGGTGAATGTGCCCGGAATCGGGACCATCGAAGCAATCGTCGATTACGTCAACGACTGGTTCATCGGCTTGCGCACCGAGAACGCCTTGCTTCGGTTCTACGGCCGAAACGCTTTCGGCGGCAACGTCGACGCGGCCCATCACCTCTTCGCCGCGGATGCGGATGGTGACGCAGCGACGGCAGCGTGGCAGGCCTGGCTCACCGGCGTGTTCGCCTGAGTCGTCACACTCCCCGCTCTGCTGACATACGACCGTTGTCGATCGCGGTCAGCAGAGCGGCGTGATCGCGAGCGTTGCGTTTGGCGTAGGCAGCCGCGAACTCCCCGATCGCGAAATCGAATTCGGTTCCGTCACCGAGATATTCGGCGATCGCTATCCGGTCGGACGAGCGAGCATGCGCGTAGGCGAGGACCCTCGCGCACAGGCGCCCGTAGAGTTCCAAACCCTCCGGCACCATCTCCTCGATGACTGCCGACCCTTTACCGTCGCGCAGTTGGCGAATGTAGAAATCGTGCTCGCCCTCGTCGAGCCCCGGCCCTCGTTCCCAGCCGAGAAAAATGTCGCTCGTCGCTTGCATCAAGCGTTGCCCGTTGACGACGCGTTCCCCTTCGTTCTTGAAGGTCGGGCCGTCGACGTAGCCGGACAGCACCGAGGGCTGCGCCTCCTTGACCTGCAGAATCAACGGATCGTCGTCGTCGACGCCTTTCATGAGGATCATCCACGCGCGTGTTCCGACGCTTCCGACGCCCACGACTTTCCTGGCGATGTGCGTCATCTCGAAGGCGTCGAGGAGAACGCGCCGATCCCATTGCAGTGTGTCGCGATACGACCGGACACGTTGGCGCAACAGGTCCTCGATCTGCGTGAGATCGGTCCCGGCGAACAACTCGTTTGCGGGCACGATCAATGGGGGATCACTGATGAATTGTCGCCGGCCGTCGACGATTTCGGTGAACTTGCCTGCCGCCTGCACACTGTCGCGGCGGCGAGCCTTGTCCAGCGTCGCTTGTGTACGAGCGAGCATGCGCTTCTTCAGGTCGATCTGGAGGGCCTCGAGCCCGTCCTCGGGTGCGATGTGCGAGTACCAGACTGCAAGATTTCCCAATCCTGCCTGGGTGATCATGGTTTCCCGATACTCGGCCGCGCATCCGCGAACGATCTTCTTTCGCTCCTTGCCCGAAAATCCGTTGTCCTTCGCGGCGATCGCCAAGCTTGCGGCCAGTCGCTTGACGTCCCATTCGAACGGGCCCGGGTAGGTTTCGTCGAAATCGTTGATGTCGAACGCCAACTTCCGCTCCGGCGTTGCGTAGATCCCGAAATTGCTCAGATGTGCGTCACCGCAGAGTTGGCTGGCAAGGCCCGAATCCGGGCTGCGTGACAAATCGTCGGCCATCACCAGCGCAGCACCCCGAAAGAACGAGAATCGCGACGCCGACATCCGCCCGTAGCGAATGGGTACCAGGTCCTGGACCCGGGATTTCGCCTGCACTTCCAGTAGCGAAATCGGGTCGCGGTCGCTGTCGGCGAGATCCGCGAGCGCCGCCAGCGGGGTGTCTCTACGCGCCTGGCGGCCGCGGGCCCGCCGCTCGTCTACAGAGAGATGTTCGGTGCGCACTGCTGTCATCTGCCCGACCTTTCACTCGCAACGGCTATCGCTACGAACTCGACGCGTCGGGCATCGCTCGGCCTCCTGATCCGCGCGCCGCGCGTACCAGGAGTTCCGGACTGGACACCAACGCCTTGCGCCACGGAAGTACCCCGTCGATCTCGATCTGAATCGACAGGCTGAGCACGGTTCGAATCAGCACGATCATGCCCAGAACTGCGGCATCGGTCAGCGACGGTGAAGACGTCACAGTCTTGACCAGATCGGCTGCAACAAGGATCTCGAGCCCGAGAAGGATGACCGCGCCCATGGATTCGCGCAGAGTCCGAAACGCTGAACTACCGTCGCGCGTTCGAGACCACGCGCGTCCCGCGATCACAAATGCGAAGACGAACCCGAGAACCATGGCGACGACACCAAGTACTTCGAACCATTCGGTGACAAGCTCGAAGAACCTGATTTTGTCCATGGTCATGATTCTCGAGGTAACTCACCGATAAGTCGAGAGGACACGACGGTGTCAGCTGAAGATCCGCTCGATGTCGTCGAGCCGCAGCTGTGTCGCGCGAGGAGAATAGCCCGAGCCCCACAGGCTGTCGTCGACGTAGTGGACGTTCCCGGAGCGGACAGCGGGAAGCCGCTCCCACAGCGGGTTCGTCGCCAACTGGGCGCGGACGTCCTGCTGGTCCTGGAAAGCGCCGACGATGATCACGTCGCTGGTGACCTGATCGAGTTGCTCCGCGGAAAGTGTGCGCGTGAACTCCTCCGACGTGGCTCGATCACCGGGGAATCCGAGTGCGTCGAGAAGAGCGTCGACCTGGTTGTAGACAACACCGTTCTCGCCTGTGCGCAGGAGGGTTACCGACGGCAGCGAGCCGAGTGCCGAGAGTCGATCCTTGATTGCCAGGAGTCGGTCTTCCGTTCGCGCGTTCAATTCCGCGGCAGCGTCTTCGCGTCGGACCGCGACGCCCATCGAGGTGACCAACTTCTTCATCTCGTCCCACGTGAGGAACCCGTTGAAGCCGGCGAACACCGGAACACCGGTGGCCGAGAGTTCGTCGTAGGACTTTGCTGCATAAGCATTTCCGGCGGTCAGGAGCATGACGATCAGATCGGGCGACGCACCGATGATGGCTTCCTTGTTCCAGGTTCCGGCCGTGCCGAGGTTCGGGATGTTCGCGGCCTCCGGCATCGTCCGCAACACCGCATCGCTGCCCACACCTTCGAGACCGAAGAAGCCGCCGACGATCTTCTCCGGCGGCACACCGAGGTCGAGCACCGTCGCCATGGCGCTGACATGGGCGATGACCACCCGCTGGGGATCCGTCGGAATCTCGACGCTGCCCGTCTCGTCCTGCACGGTGACGAGACCTGCAGACTCCGAGCCGTTTTCGTCACTGCTGCACGCTGCCAGAAGCGTCGCGGCCGCCGCGCCGAGCCCGGCGCCGAGGAAACCCCGGCGCGTCAGCGCATCGACGATGCGGTTCCACTGCTCGTCAGCATCCAGTGCGGGGTCTTCGAGTGCGGGGTGCAGGCAAATCGAGTTCGACACAGTTCGGTCCATTCGTTCGGCAGTCGAGAATCTCCTCGATTGTGGCGATCGAACAGTCGAAACTGAACAGGATTTCGAGCCGACATCTATTGCTATCCGGTCATACCTTCTTGACGACACTCGACTTCAATTGCATCGGTCCGATGCCGTCGACTTTGCAATCGATGTCGTGGTCGCCGACGCCCTGAACGAGGCGGATGTTGCGCACTTTGGTACCCGACTTGATACCGGTGGGGCTGCCCTTCACCTTGAGTGTCTTGACCA
Source organism: Rhodococcus sp. NPDC056506 (assembly GCF_042794945.1). Taxonomy (NCBI): domain Bacteria; kingdom Bacillati; phylum Actinomycetota; class Actinomycetes; order Mycobacteriales; family Nocardiaceae; genus Rhodococcus; species Rhodococcus sp. NPDC056506. Next base: position 60,632 of record NZ_JBHTSW010000023.1, read on the forward strand.
CCGTCACGGTGTCTCCGTCCGCAAGGACGTTTCCTACAGAGTCCTTCACCACTCCCGGACCCTCACCTGCACCATCGGCTGGTGCCCACTCGTGTGCGCAGGACGGGCACACCATCAGCGCACCCATTTCATAGGTGTATTCGCCGGTGCATTCGGGGCATGGGGGCAGGGTGTCTTCCACGCGGGTCATCCTATCCAGCCGGCGCGCGATTCCCATTTTGGCACTTCATGAACCGTTCTTGAGACAAATATTGCACTCGATGAAACTTTGCACTCTGTGCAAGTATGGATGAAATGGGAACCGAAACACTCGGATTGCGTGAACGAAAGCGAATTGCCACGAGGCAGTTGATCGAGCACACGGCGGTCGAACTCGTCCTCGGACTGGGCTACGACGAAGTGACCGTCGAGAAGATCTGCGAAGCCTGCAACCTGTCGACACGCACGTTCTTCAATTATTTTCCGACCAAGGACGCCGCAATCGGTGGGCTCATGCTCGTCGTGCCGAGCGAGACGACCATGATCACGCTGATCAACGAGCACCCCGACGATCCACTCCGAGGCGCGCTCGCGGTCTTCGAAGAGGCGATGCAGATCGTCGACGAGCGGCCCGACCTGCTCGCGCACAGACGCGAATTGTTCGAACGGCATCCCACACTCTTGCAACAGCACCTGGCCACGTTCCACGACCTGGAAGACACACTCACCAGACTCTTGACGCGCGAGCTGCGTGGGCGCCCCGACTATCGACAACTTCCGGCAGACACCGCCGCTGCAGACGAAGCCACCGCGACGGTCATCACAGCGGGCGCAGCGATGCGCTACGTCTTCCGAAAATGGCAGGGCAGCGAACGTGCCGGCCCCAGAACCGAACTGCTGGACCCTGCACTACTCCTGATGGCTCGAATTCTCCGATCCGCGAACTGATTTCGCCAGCCGTCACTGAACTAAGGAACTTCATGTCCACTCGAGAAGCTGCGACCGTCGACCCCGACGGCGCGCACACCGACACCGACGCCGCGCCAGACAAACGGTCGATCATCCTCGTTTTTGTCGGGTTGATGATCACCATGCTGCTGGCATCGCTCGATCAGATGATCTTCAGCACCGCGTTGCCCACCATCGTCGGCGAATTGAACGGCGTCAACCACATGGTCTGGGTGACTACGGCGTACATCCTCGCCTCGACCGTCATGATGCCGGTGTACGGAAAACTCGGTGACCTGATCGGCCGCAAGGGCCTCTTCATCGGCGCCATCAGCATCTTCATCGTCGGTTCGGTGATCGGCGGTCTGTCCCACGACATGACCACACTTATCGCTGGTCGCGCAGTACAAGGACTCGGCGGCGGCGGTTTGATCCTGCTGTCCCAAGCGATCATCGCCGACGTCGTTCCGGCCCGGCAACGCGGCCGATACATGGGTGCGATGGGCGGTGTGTTCGCGCTGGCTTCGGTTGCCGGTCCCCTACTCGGCGGCTGGTTCACCGAAGGCATCGGTTGGCGTTGGGCCTTCTGGATCAACATCCCCCTTGGCCTACTCGCCATCGCGAGCGCGATGGCATTTCTGCACCTGCGGAAGCCGAACCTCGGCAAGCCTCGCATCGATTATCTGGGCATGGTTCTCGTCGCGACGTCAGCGACATGTCTGATCCTGTTCACGACCTGGGGCGGAAACACCTACGCCTGGGGATCAGCCGTCATCATCGGGCTGATCATCGGCTGCGTCGTGACGGCAATGGCTTTTGTCTTCGTCGAGAAGCGTGCCGACGAACCGGTAATTCCGATGCATCTGTTCGCTCAGCGCAACTTCGTGTTGACCACAGTCGCCGGCCTGATCATCGGAATCGCCATGTTCGGCGCGCTCGCCTACCTGCCGACCTACATCCAGATGGTGACCGGCAAGAACGCCACCGAAGCAGGATTGATGATGATTCCCATGATGGCAGGCCTGCTTGTCGCCTCCATCGGTTCCGGCCAGCTGGTCAGCAAGACCGGCCGCTACAAGATCTTCCCCATCGTCGGAACGTCGATCGTCGCAGTTGCTCTGGTCCTGCTGTCGCGTCTGACGCCCTCGACTTCGCTGCTGGTCTTCGGTTGCTACATCGCACTCATGGGCATCGGGCTCGGCCTGGTCATGCAGATCCTGATCCTGATCGTGCAGAACACCTTTCCCGCCGCTGAAGTGGGAACTGCCACTGCGTCGAACAACTTCTTCCGTCAGATCGGTGCTTCGTTGGGCAGCGCGATCGTGGGCAGCCTGTTCGCCTCGCGCCTGACCAATCTGCTGTCCGAACGACTGCCGGCAAACGGAGGCGCAGCCGGTGGAGATGAGAACTCGTTGACACCGGGAATTCTCTGGAAGTTGCCGAGCCAGGTTCGCGAGATCATCGTCGGCGCATACAACGATGCGCTTGCGCCGATCTTCCTGTACCTCGTCCCCTTGGTCATCGCAGCGGTCGTCTTGTTGCTCTTCGTCAAGGAGAAGCCGCTCGCGACGACGATCGATCGATCGGCACCCCCGCTCGAGTAATTGACTATCGTGGCGTGATGTCGCACGCACCGAATACGCCCAGACGCACTCTCGCTGTTCTGGGCGTATTCGGCGTTGTAGTGGTTGTCGTTGTTGCCGGCGTATTTTGGTGGTTCGCCCGCGGCGACGACGCCCTTGCCGGCGAGAACCTCGACTCGTTCCCCACGGTGGACCACAGCACGCTGACCGCTCAGCAGAGTGCGCTGCTGACCGTCCTCGAACAGGAATGGGCATCGGGCAGTCCTGGCAGCAAATACGCCGAGGGTGTCGAAGAATCGTGGTGTGCCGATTTCGTGAGCTGGTCGATGAACCAGATCGGGACGCCCTTTTCGAACCCCAACTCCGGCTCGTGGCGCATCCCCGGGGTGTACACGCTGCAGGAGTACTACGAGTCGGTCGACGCATTTGTCCCCTACGGTCAGAACTACCAACCGAAGGTCGGCGACACGATCCTGTACGGCGACTCGAGCCCCTTCGGGCAACACGTCAACGTCGTTCTGATCAACGACGCCGGCACACTGACAACCGTCGGCGGAAACGAGAACAACAAAGTCATGCTTCACCGCATAGTGCCCTCGGAAGTTCCGGGAATCGTCGGGTTCGGTGTCCTCTGAGCCACCCCCCGCCGTCTTTGCGTGATGAAACTCCATTGATGTGGGCGGCGAGATTTCTGAATTGGTTTGACCGTTGGATGGAGCAAACGGATTCGAAATATTCGGATAATCCAGTGTTTCCGTCGTCGACAGATATTGATCCCAGGCGAAGGACCGGATCTGGCAACTAGATTCGTATCCAGCTGTCCCCTACCTCAGACAGGAATTCGATGCGCCCCGGTGAGCTGACCACCCTCGAGCAGTTGCAACTCATGGCCCGCGCGGCTGCTGCGCAGGCCATGAGTACTCCGTCGATGCTCCGACTCCGGCTCGGCCGCTACCCCACTCGGACACTCGAGCTGCGCAAACGCTCACTCCCCGACACCAAGCTGTGCAGCGAAGCGCTCGATCACGCCAAAGCCTCCCTCTCCCCCGCGGTCTTGAACCACAGCCTGCGCTGCTGGATCTGGGCCGACGTATTCGCGCAGATCGATGCGATCGAGTACGACCCAGAAGATCTCTTCACCGCGTGTGCGCTTCACGATGTCGGCTTGGGCGCAGAGGGATCGACCGAGCACGGGTGTTTCACCTACATCAGCGCCGCCGACGCGCAAGAACTCGCGACCCGAGTGGGCGCCTCGGAGAGGTCGACACAGCGAATCGGCGAAGCGATCCGTCTGCACATGGATCTGACTGTCGATCGCGATGCGGGCGCCGACGCCTATCTGCTGCACGCCGCAGCACATTTCGACGTTGCCGGTCGACGTGCACCAGAAGTACCGCGAGCAGCTGTTGATGCAGCAATCGCGGAGTACCCGCGAACCGGGTTCACCGACGAGTTCGCACAGTCGATGCGGCGCGAGGTCAAGCTCCGCCCGCTCTCTCGCGCGGCGACGCTCTGGAGATCGGGCATGGCACTGCCGCTCCGAACCAATCCCCTGGATTGGAAGAGCCGCTAGCTACGTCCAGTCCTCGAGCACCGCGGTTCGTGATCCTCCGACGTTCCCGGTATTCACCACGCCCACGGGTTCGATCAACATCACCTCCGCTTCCTCTTCGGCGATGGGACAATGTTCGACTCCGCGAGGTACAACGAACAATTCACCGGGCCCCAGCGAAACATCTCCGTCGCGCAGTTGGATTCGGATCTGCCCCTTTGTCACCAGAAACATTTCGTCGGTGTCGGCGTGGGTGTGCCAGACGAATTCTCCCTTTATCTTGACGATCTTGATCTCGTAGTCATTGAGTGACGCAATCTTCTTGGGTGACCAGTGCTCGGTGAACTGACCGAACTTCTCGCGGAGCGATATCGCTGTTGCCGAACTGTCCATGGTGTTCCTCCCTCTGGCTCGCCATCACTGCGACGACGAACCCGCACCACTCTTCGTCACCCGAGGCCGGTGCGTCTTGTACGTTTCTGACATGGATCCACACGGCGCACAGATCACCGCGTGGGCACCGGGCCTCGAGGGAATCACCGAGGTCTTTCATGCCGATTTTGTCGGCCACGCGTATCCGAAGCACACGCACGATCAGTGGTCGCTGATGCTCGTCGACCGCGGAACGATTGCGTACGACCTCGACCACCGAGCACACGGAGCGGCCCCTGAGATCGTGACACTGTTGCCGCCCGGCATCGCGCACGACGGAGTCCCGGTCACCGAGGCCGGATTTCGGCAACGAATCCTCTATCTCGAAACGTCAGTTCTCGGCGAGGAACTGGTAGGCCGAGCAGTCGACTGTCCCGAGATTCGCGACCCCCTGCTGCGCCACCGTATCGATCAGCTGCACTCGGCACTCGGCCCGCACGGCGAATCACTCGAGGCCGAAAGTCGCCTGGGGTTCCTCGGTGAAAGATTGAACGAAATCCTCACACCGCACGCAGGTCGAGTCCGTCACACTCCCACCGTCGACGAACGCGTTGCCGATCAACTTCGGGAGCTACTCGATGCGCGACTCACAACGGGGATCACGATGCGAGAAGCGTCGAGCATTCTGCAGCGGAACCCCACCTACCTGATCAAGAACTTCGCGACGCACTATGGCCTTCCGCCTCACAAGTACGTCACGGGACGCCGGATCGATCTGGCACGACGCGCAATCCTGGCGGGGCGCGAATTAGCGGATGTGGCCGTCGACGTCGGATTCCACGATCAAGCCCACTTGTCGCGACACTTCGTCAAGCACATCGGGGCGCCACCCGGCAGATACGCACTGAACGTGGCCGGCAGAGAGCGCTAGCCACAGCACCTGGCACCGGTTTCATCGAGCAGGCACTGTTTCCAGTCAGCTGGAGCCTGTGTGCACTGAATGAAAACGGTGTCAGGTCCAGCGATCAAGCCGCCGTCTCGAGGTCGACCAGCAAGAACTCCTCGCGCCGCGGCCCCCAGTCACGATCGGTCAACTGATACGAGCGCAACGCACGAGGTGCACGCGCCAACTCGTAGAAGCGCTCGGAGCCCGGCACGAACTGCGTCGTAGCCCAACCCCAATCTGCGCCGTGCGGAATCTTCGGGTCCGGCAGCATGTCGGACTCGATCGACATGAGCCGTAGGCGCCGAACTACTCCGGTCGTGGCGGCATCTGCGCCGAAATCTATCCACGCCTGACGCGCGTTTGGGTCGTCACGAGGAGTTCCGGCAAGTAGGTGCAATGCACCCGCGACTTCGGCAACCGCCCACCGGCGCGGGTTGTCGGCATTCCACGAGAGCCCCCAACGGACGGTCTCCCCCAATTCTGGAGGAACAAACCACCGAAAACGCAGACCGTCGACGATGACCGGGGTGATCATCGCGTCGAAGTTCGCCGACGCACCGACCACTCGACCGGCTCCACCGCATCGTCGAGCCCGAGAACCACGCGAGCTGCGTTACGTCCTTGATCGAACAGGGACTGGCGAACCGTAGTCAGCCCGGCGTCCGACGCCGCTGCGGTGTCGTCCCACCCGACGACCGCGACGTCGTCTGGCAACGCTAGGCCGAGTTCACGGATCGCGTCCAGCACCCCCAGAGCGAGTTCGTCACTCATCGCCAGGACTACATCGGGCCTTCGGCTCGCCGGAACGTCTAGGAGTAAGCGAGCCATTCGCGCTCCCTCGCTCCGCTCGTTGACGGTGACAACTCCAACTCGTACCGACGACCAGTCGAGCCCGGCGTCTCGAACTGCGCGCTCGTAGCCTTCGAGCCGATGGCGGGAAACCGGGAAGAACGCCTCACCCGGATCCACATCCATCCGGATCTCGGAGCGACGCTCACGATCCCACGGAAGGCTGATCACCGCGGGCCGCTGCGCCCCCGACAACCCGACCGCCGCAATAGCGGTCGCGCCGGCAACATCGTCCATCCCGACGAGATCCACACCCTCGTGCGCCGGCCCGCCTTGAATGCACGCGGGTTTTCCGGTGCCGACAATCGCGTCGAGGATCGGGTCGTCGAATACTGTCGTCCAGACGACAAAACCGTCTACCGCTGCGTCGCGAACTCTGTCGACGTCTCCGGGTTTCCCCGAGTTCGGCAGCATCATCAATCCGGCATTCGCGTCCAGGCAGGCGTCGGCGACGCCCGACAGGAATCGCCGGGCTACTGCGTCTTCGAAGGCGTACGTCAGCTTCTCGCTGAAGACGACCGCGATGTTGTTGAACTTGCCACTCCGCAACGACTGCGCCGCGCGGTTGGGGCCCGAGTACGCGAGCTCTTCCGCCGCCGCGAACACCTTGGCCCGCGTTGATTCCGACACGCGCTCGGGTTGCGCGAAGGAGTACGACACCGACATCACCGACACGCCTGCGGCCTTGGCGACGTCGGCCATCGTCGGTCGACTCGAACGCTGTGCACGTGTGGCCATGCGCATCAGCATAGCGAGTGCAGAATATCCATTGCGCAGGTGTGTATCGATACATGTATCGTTACACACCATGACCGCTCGACTGCCGAAGGCAACCACGCTACGGCTGATGACACTGGCCGGGGCAGCCTTCGCCTACGTGACGGCTGAAATGCTCCCCATCGGACTCCTCAGCGAAATATCGTCAGATCTCGACGTCACCGAAGGGCGTGTCGGCCTTCTGCTGACCTTCTACGCATACGGTGTCGCGGCCCTGACGCTTCCGTTGATCTCTGCAGTCAAATCCTGGCCGCGCCGACGCGTTGTCGTTTTGACCGTGGCCACCCTCGCGGTGTCGCAACTGGTCGCTGCGTTGGCCGTCAACTATCCGATGCTGGTGATCGGGCGGTTGCTCTGCGCTGCGACGCACGGCGTGTTCTGGGCAGTGGTTGCGCCGGTCGCAGCGACTCTGGTTCCGCGCGGACAGCAGGGCAAGGCCATCGCGATGGTGTACGCCGGCACGTCTCTCGCTTTTGTTCTCGGAGGTCCCCTGTCTTCGGCGATCGGCCAGTCCTGGGGTTGGCGGACCGCGTCGGCGGCAATCGGTGTGGTGGCAGTGATCATAACTTTCTCGCTGCATCGTGCGTTGCCGGAAATGCCGGTCGATCAACTCCATCGGAGCAAGCGAGACAAGCCGAAGCCGACACCGGAGATGAGACGGGCACTCGCCGTCATTTGTGCGGCGACGCTGTTTGCTGCGCTGGGGCAGTTCGCGTCGTACACGTTCTTCACGCTTCTGGTGGAGCAGAGCCTTGGCTCGTCCGGGGGGATCCGTACCGCGATGCTTCTGGTGTACGGCGCCGCCGGCGCAGTCGGGGTGTGGGTAGCCGGCAAGTACTACGACCGCCGACCGCGCCTCTTCACGCTCATCTCGATCGCGACGGTGGCAGGCGCGCTGGCCATCTTCTGGCTCTTGGCGCCGTCGATGGGAGCGTTCGCAGTTGTCGCCACGATCTTGTGGGGCGCGGCGTTCACCACCGTTCCGATCTGCCTACAGTCCTCGGTTCTGCGCGCCGTCCCGATTGGGACCGACCGTGCCTCCGCCGTTTACGTGGTCGTGTTCCAGATCGCGATTGCGACCGGCGCATTGCTCGGCGCCGCTGTCGTCGACGGTGGTGGGATCTCGCATCTGGCGGGAATCGGGGTCGCTTTGATGATCGGTTCGTTGGTGATAGTCGGGTTCGGCCGACGCGCATTTCCCCGCGAACCGCAGCGGTCCAGTCACTCCCCCACCGACGCGGCAGCCAGCCTCGCGTCGTAGATCAGGGTGTAGCGCCAGAACAGTCGCCGCTTGATCCGGCTACCTGGCAGATGCAGGGCGGCGGCGCGCCGGACGTCAGCCATCGACTCACCAGCTTCCGCGGTAGGAGCGGTCATCGACTTCAGCGGCTCCACCGCAACCTGTCGATGCTCGCGCACGCCGACGACGGGATTGCAGACGGCCGCCAACGCCGACAGGAGTCCGTCGGTCATGGTCGTCGATCGATAACACCCGACTACGACGAGCCGACCGCCCGGTTCGAGCAGGCCGCTCAGGCGTGTCATCGATTCTTCGAGTGGAAGATGGTGCAGCGCCGCGACGACGGTGATCGCGTCGTACCTCACCTCGGACGCGAAGTCGTCGAACCGCAGCGCTTCGATGATCACGTTCTCGTCGTCCGCAAACCTGGCGAGCACGGCGGCCGAGGTCGTGGGGTCGGGTTCGACGCCGACCACCACGTCGAACCGCGTACGCAGGAGGTCGATCAGATTGCCCGTCCCGCACCCCACGTCCAGGGCGCGACCGGACCTGGTTCCGCCCAGATTGCGCAGAACCCACCGTCCGTAGTGATCGTTGTGACTCCACGGATGGCGCCGGTTGAAACCGTCCAAGCGAGCAATCACACCCATACCCGACGGTATCAATCCCCGCCTCCGGAGCCAGCCGTCACAATCGCGGGTCGACCGGCTCCGATTCGAGAGCCAACACCGCGAACACCGCCTGGTGTGCGCGCCACAACGGTTCGCGGTCGACCAGCCGAGTCACCGCCTCCATGCCGAGCGCGTACTCGCGCAGCGCCATCGACTGCTTGTGCCCGAGGTTGCGATTGCGGAGCCGAGCAAGTGTCGACGGTTCGAGGTAGTCGGCGCCGTAGATCAATCGCAGGTACTCACGACCGCGAACCTTGATCCCCGGCTGAACCTTCGCGTTGTACCCGCGAGGTCCGTGAATCTGATTCGCCAGCGGTTTGACGACCATCCCCTCACCGCCCTCACCGGTGAGCGACTCCCACCACTTTTTCGCTTCGGACACCGAGTCCTCGGAGCCGAGATCGACCACCAGTCGACGTGTGGTGGTAAATCGATTCGGCTTTGCCTCGGCCAGGCGGTCCGCAATTGCGAGGTGCCATTCGTGATCCCGTTCCCCGTACGACCGGCCCTCGGTCGCCAACACCTGAAACGGAGCGATGGTGACTCCGTCCAGCCCGTTCGTCGGCCACACGTACCGCCGGTACGCCTCACCGAAGCGCTCGATACTCCCGGCCCGGACCGATGTCTGCTCGAACATTTCCGCCACGTCCAGACCCCGCGAACCGGCCTGCGCCAACACTGCCTCGCGGGCGGCGAGGTCAGTTCGCCCCGCCGCCGCAACCGACGCGTACTGCGAGCGCAGCAGACCTTCTGCTTTGACGTTCCATGGCAACAGTTCGCAGTCGAGGAGCAGCCAGTCGGTGTCCAACTCTTCCCACAACCCAGAGGATGTGACTGCGGCGGCGATGTCGTCGACCAACTTCTGAGTCAGCTCGTCGTCGAAGAACTGGCGGCCGGTGCGGGTGTGCACCATGCCGGTGAGCGCATCCGGTGCGTCGAAGCGGGACTGAGCAACCGATCGATCACGGCACACGAGCGCCACTGCCCGCGAACCCATGTGCTTCTCTTCGCAGATGACTTTTCCGATTCCGGCAGCCCGGTATGCGTCGAACGCGGTCGACGGGTGTTCCAGATAGTCGTCTGACTGGGCGCTCGCGCACGGCGCCATGGTCGGCGGTAGGTACCGCAGCCATTGCGGCGCGACCGCGAAGCGGCTCATCACTTCCAAGGCGCCGGCGGCGTTGTCGGTGCGCACGGACACCCGACCGCGGAGTTCAGTGTCGACGCCGGTCGTTTCGAGGACGTCGGCAAGATCGAGCACGTCTGGATCGCGAGTCGGCGGAGCCAGCGGCACGATCGGTTCGTACCAAACCTGCTCTGCCGGAACCGACACGATCTCGCGCTCCGGGTATCGAAGTGCGGTCAGAGATCCACCGAACACACAGCCGGTGTCAAGGCATGCCGTGTTGTTGATCCATTCCACCTCGTGGACCGGAGTGTGGCCGTAGAGGACCATCGCAGATCCTCGGTAGTCCTGCGCCCACGGGTATCGAACCGGCAAGCCGAATTCGTCCGTCTCACCGGTTGTTTCACCGTAGAGCGCAAAGCTCCGCACTCGGCCGGATGCCCTGTTGTGGTAGTCCTCCTTGAGACCGGCGTGCGCGACGACGAGTTTGCCGTCGTCCAGGACGAGGTGCGCCACCAACCCGTCACAGAAGTCGACGACGCTGTCGCGGAACTCCGCCGTCTCGGTGGCGAGCTGCTCGAGCGTCTCGGCCAGACCGTGACTCGCCGTGACCTTCTTGCCCCGCAGCGCTTTGACGAGTTTGTTCTCGTGGTTACCCGGAACCGCTATCGCATGTCCCGCCGCGACCATTCCCATGACCAGACGCAGCACACCGACCGAATCCGGTCCCCGATCGACGTAGTCTCCGAGGAAGACGGCAATTCGCCCTTCCGGCGGCACGGCATCGACAGCGCCGCCATCGGACCCGTAGTCGACGGTGTAGCCGAGTTTCGCGAGCAGCGTCTCGAGTTCACTGCGACATCCGTGGATGTCGCCGATGACATCGAACGGGCCACGCTCGACACGCAGATCGCTGCGGAGCGGGTGACGCGAGAACTCGGCTTCGGAAACCGCGTCCTCACCTCTGAGGATGTGAACCGAACGGAAACCTTCCTTGCCCAACCCGCGAAGCGAACGAGTCAACTGCTGGTGCTGGCGGCGAACGACATCGCGCCCGAACGTCCGATCGGCGCGAGCGTCGTTGCGTGCAGCACAGACCGATTCCGGGACGTCGAGCACAACTGCAACCGGTAGTACGTCGTGATCGCGAGCCAACGAAACGAGCCGCTTGCGCGCGGCGGGCTGGACATTGGTCGCGTCGATCACCGTCAGACGTCCGCGTCGCAGACGCTTGGCCGCGACGAACTCCAGCACTTCGAAAGCGTCGGACGTCGATTCCTGCGAATTCGGATCGTCACTGACCCATCCTCTGAAGGTGTCACTCGAAAGAGTTTCGTACTCACCGAAGTGACGTGCGGCAAAGGTCGACTTCCCCGAGCCACTGACGCCGATGAGTACAACAAGAGCGAGGTCTGGAATTTCGTACACCGTCATGACGTTCGTGCCTCCTTCGTGAAGATCGCCAATTGCGTCGGCCCGCCGAGGACCGGATCGATTGTTCCGACAAATTCGAACTCCACGGAATAGCCATGGGCTCGGGCTGTTCCGGTTGCCCAGTCGTCGAATTGAGTTCGGGAGAACTCGAACCGGTGATCCGGGTGCCTGAACTCTCCCTCTGCCAACGCCGGATACAGCACGTTGTAGTCGGCATTCGGGGTGGTCAGCAGCACATATTGCGGCGCTGCGTCCACGAAGACCGATCTGACCAAAGCCGGCAGGCGCGCCGCGTCGACATGCTCGACCACCTCCATCAGCACGGCTGCGTCAAAGCCTTTCAACCGTGCGTCGCGGTAAGTCGCGGACGACTGCATCAAAGACACACGTTCACGTTGGACGTCGGACATTTCGGTGAACTTCAATCTCCGCTGCGCACGCGTCAGTTCACGCGCGCTCACATCGACGCCGACAAGTTTGTCGAATTGCGCGTGGGGCATCAGCATCTCGATCAGTTTCCCTTCGCCACAACCGATGTCGACGATTGTTCGAGCATTCAGTCGCTGTAGCGTCGCCAGAACCGCTTCGACACGAAGCCGTGCCAGCGGCGGATCCGGGCGCGGCAGTTCGATCTGCACCTCCGCTTGTTCGGGAATCAATCGGTCGACTACCGATTCGACCAGGTCACGTCGACGCGCCAGGTAGCGGGACATGATCAGCGCGGAATCCGGATGCGAAGCCAACCACTCCCCGGCGACGCGGATCAACTTGTCCGCCTCGTCCGATCCCACCCAGTAGTGCTTCACGTCGTCGAGTACCGGCAACAGCACATAGAGGTGCCGAAGGGCGCTCTGCACGGTGTGTTCCCCGGTCAGTGTCAGCGACACGAAGTCGGAGTCTCCCCAATTCGGCAGGTGCGGATCAAGCTGCACCGGAGTGGCTGTCACGTCCCACCCCAGCGGCCCGAACAGACGACGCGGCAAGCCGGCATCGCCGCCGCACGGAACCACCGGAATCGAGACCGTCAACGCGAGTTCTGCCTCGACGAGTTCCGGATGCGCCTTGCACGTTCCTGCCAACGCGGTACGGAACAGCTTCGACAAAGCAACCGAGAGGATCGACGACGCCGCGTACGGTCGGTCGTTGACGTACTCCCCCAGCGAAAAGTTGTCGCCACTCTTGCCGCGTCGATACCTGCTCTGCACAAGTTCGATGGGGTCGACGTCCACAATCACTGCCACAGTTGTCTTTTCGGCCAAGGCTTCCGGGTACAGAACCGTGGCGGTGCCGATCGCCAAGTCGAAAGCTTGCACTCGGTCGGGATGTTTGTGCAGCAGGTAGCTCAACGCAGTCGCATCAGGAGTCTGCGAGGTCGGGGTGGTCGTCAGTTTCAGTAGCACCAGGCGAATGTAGCCCGGCATACGTCCGGAGCGCCTCCGATTTACGCGCCCCGCAGCAGTCAGAACCGCGCAGCAGTCAGAACAAGGTAAGAGCTGCTCCCGCACCTACCAGTTCACGTGGCGCTTCGCGCGATTGCTTGCCAGATGCATTGACGTCTCGATGCTCCGAACGACCACCCAACCCATGCCGCTCGACCAGTGGCTCGACGCGGCTTGCGAGCCAACGCTTGTATTCGGGGGTGACATACGCGCCCCGCCCGTACAGCTCGCGGTAGCGGCGGACGAGTGCCGGGTGTTCCTGAGCAAGCCAGTTCATGAACCAGCCCCGAGTACTGCCGCGCAGGTGCATCGGGAAGACCGTCACACTGGTCGCACCCGCCTCTGACAGTGCCTCGAACAGACCGTCGAGGTGACTGGCGGAATCGGTGAGGAACGGAATGACCGGCGCCACCATCACATTGCACGCGAATCCCGCGTCGGTGATGGCGCGGATCATCTCGAGGCGCGCACGCGGCGACGGTGTGCCAGGTTCGATCTGCTTCTGAAGTGCGGCGTCGTTGATCGCCAACGACACTCCGATTCCGACGTCGACCTGCTCCGACGCCATCTTCAACAGTGGCAGATCCCGCCGAAGCAGAGTTCCCTTCGTCAGGATCGAGAAGGGAGTTCCCGATTCGGTCAGCGCGCGAATGATGCCGGGCATCAAGCGGTATCGCCCCTCGGCTCGCTGATAGGGATCGGTGTTGGTGCCCAGTGCCACCGCCTCCCGTTTCCAGGACTTTCGCGCCAACTCCTTGCGGAGGACCGCGGCGATGTTCGTCTTCACGACCACCTGGGAGTCGAAATCCGCGCCGGCGTCGAGGTCGAGATACTCGTGGCTCGGTCTCGCGAAACAATATCGGCATGCGTGTGAGCAGCCACGAAAAGCGTTGACGGTGAAGCTGAACGGCAACGTCGACTCTTCGGGCATCTTGTTGAGCGCGCTCTTGCAGAGCACCTCGTGAAACGTGATTCCCTCGAACTCCGGAGTCTGCACGGAGCGAACCAACCCGGCCCGTTCGAGTCCGGGTAGCGCTCCGTCATCTGCATCCAATGCCTGACCCGACCACCTCATGGCCACAAGTCGAACACTTGTTCTAAGGTATGTCAAGATGGAGCAAATACCCGACCGTGCCTCACCACGGCCGGGAGTTTGTTGGCAGAATTCGGTGCATGTCGAACAGAATCAATATTTCGTCCGGTTCCGAATGGGAACCCAAGATCGGTTACTCCCGCGCCGTGCGCATCGGCAACCAGATCGCAGTCTCCGGCACCACCGCTCCTGGTGAGACCCTCACCGATCAGACACGCGCAGCGCTCGAAACGATCAAGGCAGCACTTGCCGAGGCCGGTGCCTCGCTCGACGACGTCATCCGCACTCGCATGTACCTTCGCGACATGACGCAGTGGGAGCAGGCCGCTCTCGCCCACGGTGAAGTGTTCGGCGAGATTCGTCCCGCCACGACCATCCTCGAGGTCAGCTCGCTGATCGACCCCGCTCTGCTCATCGAGATCGAGGCCGACGCGGTCCTCAGCTGATCGTCAATCCGGACGTTTGTGACAGTGGGCGCCTAGTCTGAGCCAATGAAACCGATGCGGCTGTATCCGTTGACGCTCGCGCTCGGCATCACCGTCACTTTCCTCTCGCCCGGCTCTGCACTTGCAGAACCGGGCGAGAGTTTTTCGACGGCTTGCGGCAGCCCGCTGAGCAATGCCGAGGTGGATCGGATTGCCGAACTCAGCGACGTCACGACGCAGAACGGCAGCGGGCTACCTCGCCTCGAGACGGCTGTCGAACGTCATCGGCAGATCACGTCGATCCTCGTCTCACACCACGATTGGCGAGGCCTGTTCTCCATCGGCCTCGACGCTGTCGAGCACGAGGCGGTAATGCCCCTGCAGCGAGATCCCGCAGCTTTCGACAATGACGACTGGGCCCATTCGGTCAGCTATGAATTGCTACGCAGGTACCTGGTGAACGTCCACGCGGAATTCACGGGTACCCCCATCGATCCGGCGTGGAGCAACTATTTCACTCTGACGCGTCAGTGCGACGCCAGTCCCGCGCGGGTCGCCATGGCCGGATACAACGCGCATCTCACCGTCGACCTCGCTCATGCCGTCGCCACATCCGGAACCACTGCGGAGGATGTTCCCGATTTCTACAAGATCGTCGATTCCATTGCCGTCAAGGGTGGTTCGATCGTGACCCTCACCAAGGCCGAGTACGACGCTGACCTCGGGCCGCTCTGGCGGTTCTACTTCGTCGGCGAAGGACTCGACCGGTTGGCCGGAAACTCGCAGCCCTCGGAACTGCTGCTCCGCGCAGCCGACAGCGGATACAACACCATCACACTGGCCAACGGGTTCGCCCTCCAGAATCCGCAGACCCGTCCTGGCGCCGAGCAGGAGATCGACGCACTCTGGCGCACCACGGATTCGGCTCTCGACGTACTCGCACGGCTCGGCGGTCTGTGACTTCTCACCCTCTGCCGACCTGAAACGGACACACCTGAGACAATGACCCCATGACGGGGCACTCGGCGGGGCAAGGCATGCAGGGTCCCGCCATGCGCCGGGTACGAGACCTGTTGCGCGGACCCGCAATTGTCTGCAGCGAACAGGCCACCATCCGTGAGGCCGCGAAGTTGATGACCGACGCGGGCCGCCGTGCTGTTGTGATCCCTACGGCTACAACCGGTTTCGGAATCTTCACCGAGGGTGACTTGCGAGCTCGCGTGGTAGTCGGTGGCGTCGACAGCAGTCAGCCGGTTTCGACGGTGATGACGCCGTCTGCGGTGACAGTCGCCCCTGATCGACTGGGCGCCGACGCGGTCACCGACATGCTCGAGTACGGATTGCGCCACCTCCCGGTCGTGACCGAGGCAGGCACGTTGATGGGCGTGCTCGAACTCAGTGACCTCCTGACTTCGGCGACCAATCAAGGTTTCGAACTGCGAGCAGCACTCGCCACGGCGCAAGACGACGCGCACCTCATCGAAACGGCCCGTGCCGTACCGGTTCTGGTGACGGAGTTGGTGGCGTCGCGAGTCTCACCGCTCGACATCGGTGCCACCCTTGCCGTCCTGATCGACGTCACAGTAAGGCGAGCCATCGAGTTGGTGGTAGGCGGCGACGAACGACCGGATTTCGCGTGGCTGTCGCTCGGCAGCGTCGCTCGGCGTGAGGCGCTCCCCTCTTCGGATATCGACAGCGCCCTGGTGTGGGGCGGCGAATCCCATCACGAGGGTGCCGACGCCGCGAAGCGCATCCACGACATCCTCGACCTCTGCGGGTTCCCACGCGACACCAAGAACGCCGTCGCCACCCAGGCCAGGTTTGCTCGAACGCTCCCACAATGGCGCACTGCGCTGCGGAAATGGGTCTCCAATCCGTATCAGGACCAAGCGCTGGTCATGTTGTCAATGCTGGCGGATGCGCGCGTCGTCGCGGGCGATCCATCGCTGGATCCTCGTCCTGCGGCGTTGGATCAACTGCGACTGCACCCGGCCGTGATGCGGCTACTGCTTCGCGAAGCAGTCGGCGACAAGGCCAAACTTCATTCGTTCAAAGACGTGGTGACGCGTCGGACCGGAACCGTCGACCTCAAAGCTAGCGCAGTCCAACCGATCGTGAACATCGCTCGATGGGCGGGGATTTCCGTGGGCGCCCGCACGAGTTCGACACTCGAACGACTCAAGGCTGCAGCGGGGAGCGGTTTTCTACTCGACGACGACGCCCAGGTGCTGATCGAGTCTTTCGAAGTCTTGCAGCAGATTCGCGTCCGCCACCAGACCGATCAGTTCTCCGCGGGTAGGCCGCCAACCGACGAGGTCGTGATTTCCGAACTCACACCACTCTCACGCAGCTTGCTGAGCAACGCGGTGCGCGAGGTCGCAGGTGTGCAGCGACGCCTCGAGTACGCCGCGTCCGCGTCGGCGCTACCCGACATCGACCCGTGAATCGCACTGCGCTCGAACAGGTTCTGGCCGCGGAGCGACTCGAAGGCTGGGATCCGAACGATGAGCAGATCGCGGAACTCGAAGCCGTCCTGATCGGGATGCTTTCTCGGCGTGAGTATTTCGAGCAGGAGCTGGCGCGGGCCGTCGGCCTCTCGTCAACGATTCCCCCGCGGATCCGCTGGCGACGATCAGCGCCGTACGTCTATCGCGGTACATCGGTACTCAAGAACAACTTCGACGTACGAGATCCCGCGGCACTGCAGTCGCTGGAATTTGCGGCGACCGCACTGCGTCTGGGCGAGGCACATCTCGGAGACGAACTGGTACCGCACACAGGCGACACTGTCGAACTTCTCCTCCTTCACCAGCATGTTTTCCAAGACCTGTACCAGTGGGCCGGCCACATCAGAACCGTCGACATCAAGAAGGGCGCGGCCACCTTCGCTCCGGTTTCCGCGATCCGGAACTACCTGTCCGAGGTGGAAGAGATCATCGCCGCCGTCGACTGGGCCACGCTCGATCGCGGCGCTACGTCGTTCGCGCTCGCGTCGGTGTACTCGACGCTCAATCATGCCCACCCGTTTCGGGAAGGAAACGGCCGAACCGGAACCCTCTTCCTGCATCGACTCGCCGCCGACACCCGGTATCAGCTCGACTTGTCGCCGGTGAGCAGAACCGAATGGGTATCGGCGTCGAGGGATTCTGCACCTTTCCGGCCCACCGGAACGCCGTCGCCGCGCCCGTTCATCGATCTGTTCAATCGCGCGCTGTCTCGCTGATGCGATCACCTGCCGCTAGTTCGCGTGGGGACTGAACACCTTTACTACTGGGTGAGCACCGCCTCCGACACTCTGGAAGCGGTGCTCACTCGGAGAAAAGGGTGCTCACTCGACCATCAACCGGGTAGCGAGAACTCCCCCGCATCCGACCAGCGCTGACGCTCGGCCCCGAACGCGACGGACTGCATCGCGCGGAACTCCTCGATGGAGCGCGAATTCGACGCGAGGAACTCCTGATGCTCGGCCAGGGAGAAACTTCCGTCCTCGATCTCGACTCCCCCGACGCGGCCGGCGGCGGTGTCCGCACGCAGATCCATCAACTCTTCCGGCTCGACGGGATACCAGGAGATCCGGTCGAAGAATCGCAGTAGCCAGGGAGTGCCTTCCTCGAACGGGCCCGACTTCGCGGGGTGGCGGTGATTCCACACCTGCGTCGTGCGTCCGACGAACTGGTACCCACCTGGGCCTTCCATGCCGTAGATGCAGAGGTAAGCCCCCCCGATCCCGACGGCGTTTTCCGGGGTCCACGTGCGGGCGGGGTTGTACTTGGTCGTGACCAGGCGATGACGCGGATCGAGCGGTGTCGCGACCGGCGCTCCGAGGTAGACGTCGCCGAGGCCGAGCACCATGTACTCGGCACCGAAGACGGTGTCGAACACGTCGTTCACGGATTCGAGACCGTTCATCCGGCGGATGAACTCGATATTCCACGGGCACCACGGCGCATCGGCGCGAACGCCGTGCATGTACCGCTGGATCGCTTCGCGCGTTGCCGGGTCGTCCCACGAAAGTGGCATCCGCACAGTGCGACTGGGCACAACAAGTTCGTTGGCTGCGGGCAAGGTGTCCTCTGCCTCGGCGAGCATTCCCATCAGTGTGTGGACGGGTAGGACATCCGGGTCGACGCGGACCTGCAGACTGCGGATTCCCGGTGTGAGATCGAGTAGTCCGGCCGGTTTCTCGAGTTCGAGTCGCTGATGCAGCGCGTGTGCACGCGCACGCAGGGCCAGATCGAGATTCATGTCGCCGTATTCGACCAACACGTTGTCGTCACCCGAGCGGCGATACGTCACCGGGGTGTCGCCGTCGCGGCGGGCGATGACGCCGTCGTCGCCGTCACCGCCGGTGGAATGCACAATCGAACTGGAGGCTCGACGCGATACTCCCAGGTCACGGCGCGAGGCCGCCCGTTCGGCACGAACCGGTACGAAGCGAATCTTGTTGCCGGGAGCCAACTGTCCGAGCTTCCATCGATCGGCGGAAACGACCGTGATCGGGCAGACGAAGCCGCCGAGGCTCGGTCCGTCGGGTCCGAGGAGGATGGGTGTGTCGCCGGTGAAGTCGAGTGCACCGATCGAGTACGCGTTGTCGTGAATGTTCGACGGGTGAAGGCCCGCTTCGCCTCCGGTGGTTCGGGCCCAGTCGGGTTTCGGCCCGACCAACCGGACTCCGGTGCGGTCGGAGTTGAAGTGGACCTCGTACTCGGTCGCGTACAGAGTGTCGATGTCGGAGCGGGTGAAGAACTCCGGCGCCCCGTGCGGGCCCTCGGTCACCGCGAGTTCCCAGCACGTGTGTATCGCCGGAACATGCTCGGCGGGAACAGCTCCCGCTGCGCCGGTCGCCTGTCCGAGTTTGAGAACGTCTCCTGCACGCAGGGTCCGGCCTTCGTGTCCACCGAACCTACCCAGGGTGAAGGTCGAGGCGCTGCCGAGATAGTCGTCGGTCTCGATTCCGCCCTGTACGAGTACGTAGATGCGCAGTCCCGGACCGCTGACCGTTCCGACGTCGAGCACCGCTCCAGCGGGGACGAAAACCGGTCGCCACTGACCGTGTGCGATGCCGTCGACGGTCACCGACACCGGGGCTCCTGTGACGCACACCGTGGTGTCTTCGTCAAAGGTCATCGCAGGTCCGGCCATTGCGCATTCGATTCCCGGAGCGCCTTCAGGATTTCCGAGTGCGGTGTTTCCCAACCGAAACGACAGGTCGTCCATCGGGCCCGATGGAGGGACTCCGATCTGCCAATATCCAACCCGTCCGGGATAGTCCTGAACCGTCGTCAAAATTCCGGGACGCACGATGGTCAGCTTTGCGTTCATTCGTCTGCTCCCGGCCGTGTGACGATCATGCGGACGGCCGTCGGATCGAAGCCGTTGCACGGGTTGTTGATCTGCGGGCAGTTGGACACGAGGGCAAGCGCGTCGCGTTCGGCACGCAACGCGAGCCGCTTTCCCGGCGCCGACAGTCCGTCGACGATGCCGAGCGTGCCGTCGGGGTCGACCGGGACGTTCATGAAGAAGTTGATGTTGGACACCAGGTCCCGTTTACCGAGCCCCCATTTGGCGCCCTCTACGAGGAAGTTCTCGACGCACGCGTGCTGATGCTTGGTGTGGTGGCCGTATCGCAACGTGTTCGATTCCTGAGAGCACGCGCCGCCGACCGTGTCGTGGTTTCCGACCTCGTCCGCAACAAGTGTCATGAGCGGAGTTCCGTCGTCACTGCGGAGCACGGAGCCTGTGGTCAGAAACAGATTCCGCTGGGCGGCGACAGTCGCTGCTGCCGAGTACCGAACGCTGTGATCGTCACCGGCGTAGACGAGTGTGTCGACGGCTTGATTTCCGTGCAGATCGACGATGGTCAGGACGTCACCGGCACGAACGAGCGCTGACCACGGCCCGAACGCGTCAGCGATCTCGTCGAGGATCACCGTTCCGGGAACGAGGGCGGGGACATCCAAGGTGGTGGTCATGCGATCTCCTCCAGGTTCGAAGCTGTCCAGGCGTCTTCGGTATTGAGCACTGCGCGTTGATATTCCGGCCCGCGAACGACGAGGCTGTTGAGTTCGTCGGCCGCATTCCACGCGAGCACTTCGAGGGACGTGGTGGGAAACTCCGACGCCGGGTCGAGTGGGTGCGCGGTGTTGGCGATCATCACGATGACGGGCAGGTGGATCAGAAGGTCAACCGTTGCACCTGCTCCGGCGGATCCGGTGCTGGTGAGAGCGCCGTCGGCCTCGACGCGCACACCGTGGAAGAACGACAACGGAGGCGCTATGTCCTGGGGCCCGAGTCCGTTCTTCGCGGCAGCCACGGTGAAAAGTTCGCGTCCGGCGGGTGAGGCACTGTGCAACGAACCCTGACCGTATTTCGCCTCGTTGGTGGCGCGCGATGTCGTTCCACAGAACGCGTCGTGGTGACCCGAGGTGTCTGCGACGACGGTCGCGAGTACTCGCCCCTGATCGGAGAGCAATGGGTGCCCGACGCCGAGATACGCCTGCCACGGCACCTTGACGGTATCGGCGACGTTGAGCCGCTCCCAGGGAGCGTCGGCGCGGTAGAGCAAGACATTGGCGCAGGCGCTGCCAACGACGTCGCGAAGTCGCAATCGCGTTCCACGGGCGAGAACCTTCGTCGTGTATCGCCCACCTGGCACCGTTTCAGCCCAGGTCAGACGCTCCGAGGCGACGTCCTCGGGTGGGTTCGGCCAGCGGGTTGCCGGCAAGACGGGCATGGAATCGGTGATCGTTCCGGCTTGGGACCGGGCGTGCTCGCGGGCTCCGGCGGTGGTCTGGGTAGTCATGGTCAGGCTCCGATCGTGACGGGATTCGGCGTGGCGCGGCCGCGCGGGAAGCAGGCGACGCCAAGCCCGACGACCAGCGCAATCGTGATGGGGGCAGCCCACTGCAGGACGGGATATTCGCCGGTGGGATTGAAGATCTCGGCCCGCGGCCAGGACAGGTTGATCACCATCAGTGCGCCGTACACCACCGCCGCGATATTGACAGGCACTCCCCAGATACCGAGGGAGAACAGCTTTTCACCTTCGGCATCGAACTTGGGGCCGGCAGCGGTGCGCGGCCATCCCTTGAGCCGCTGAACCAACAGCGGCACAGTCACCATGAGGTAGGCCAAGTAGATCAAGATGATGCACACGCTGGACAGGGTCGCGAAAATTGCCGAGTTGCCCACGTTGACGGCCAGAACGGCAATGCAGATCAGGCCGATGAGGATGGACGGTGCGATAGGTGTTCCGGTGCGGGGGTTCACCTTTGCCAGGATCGGCGAGGCCGGCAGACGCCCGTCGCGCGCCATGGAGAACATGAGCCGCGATGCTGCGGTCTGAATTGCCAAGGTGCATACGAACACTGCGATCGCGACGTCGACCAGCAGCACTGTGCCCCACGGCGAACCCAGGATAGACGTCAGTACGTACGGCAAACCTTCCGTGGCCAGGCGACCGTCGGTGAGCGAAGGCGCCGCCATCAACGCGCCGAGGATCATCAAGCCGCCACCGAGTGCGGACGCAGAGAGTGCAAGACGGATCGTGCGGGGTGCAACGCGTCGGGGATTGCGGGTCTCCTCGGCCAGTTCCCCTGCCGACCCGAATCCGACCATGACGTAAGCGGCCATCAGTCCGGACATGATCCACGCCCAGGCGTATCCGGGCTGACCGCCGGCACTGCCGGTGTCGAAGACGACGTCCGGTCCGCGCTGAGCGTGGGTGAAGAACATCCCGACCACAGCGATGACACCGACGATTTCGCAGGTCACACCGATATTGTTGATACGCGACATCCAGTTGACGCCGATGCAGTTGATGAAGGTGGTGAGGACCAGAAGTACCGAACCGAGCAGCACGGCATTTGCAGCGCCGCTCGAGGAGGTGAGCGCGCTGTCCTCGCCGATGATCTGGAACCCAGTCCACACACTGGGGAGCACAACTTGCAAGGCGATGGCGGCAGCCGACGCGGTGACGATCTGAGCGAGAATCATGAACCACCCGGCGAACCAGCCGACGATCTCACCGCCCATTCGCCGCGACCACTGGTAGATGGCACCCGAAATCGGATATCTGGCAGCAAGTTCCGCGAAGTTGAGCGCGACCATGAACTGTCCGATGAAGACGACCGGCCAGGTCCAGAAGAAGGCCGGTCCCGCGAAACCGAAACCGAGACCGAACAATTGGAAGATCGTGGTCAGAATGGAGACGAAGGAGAAGCCCGCGGCAAACGACGCGAATTTTCCCAGCGATCGATGCAGCTGCTGCTCGTAGCCGAACTCCGCGAGGTCGCCGTCGTCGTGAGGTGAAGATGCGAGCGCGGATGCGGTTGTGGGCTGCGCAGCCGGGGTGGTTGCACTCAACGGCGTACTCCTTCGGCGAAGCGATTCAGAGGCGAATAACTGTCGATTGATAGTTTTCGCGAAATCCACTCGCCGCAGGTGACGCCCGCGTATACGATTCGCCCGATTCTGTAACAGGCTCGTTGAGTACGTTTCGAGCACGTGACCAAATGCTCACAGGGACGTCCACCCCGCATGTAAGGCCTCAGCCTGCCACTATGGAAGGCGTGACCAACGCCGGCCCCGGACGACCCCGCCTGACCGCTCGCCGACGCCCGGGCGGGACCGCCCGCGCGGAGATCTTGGATGCAGCCGCTGAACTGTTCACCACCCGAGGCTTCGCCGCGACGTCCACACGCCACATCGCCGAAGCAGTAGGGATGCGTCAGGCGTCTCTGTACAACCATTTCGCCACGAAAGACGACATCCTGGTTGCGCTACTCGCCGACACGGTGACTCCGGCGCTCGACTTCGCAGAGAATCTCAGGCCGCTCGACGCCTCACCCGAGATGAAGCTGTACGCACTTTCGTACATCGACGCGGCGCAACTGATCACCGGACGGTGGAACCTCGGCGTCCTCTACCTCTTGCCGGAGCTGAGAAGCGACCGGTTCATGTCTTTCCGAGCCGATCGCGATCGGCTTCGCGAGCAATACCGGACACTCGCCCAGGCAGTGCTCGCCGCGATTGGCGATCCGGCATCGACTCTGGCCGAGCTTCCGTTTCGCCTGGTCGAAAGTGTGATCAGCGCGCGAGCCGACGCGCTCGAAGGAACGCCGATCCCCGACGCCTCCGTCATCGCCGGGTCGGCGCTGCACATTCTGGGGTGGCGCCAGGATCTTGCTCCTCTCCACACGGAAGCGGCGGAGCTCATTTCGAACGCAGAAACGCCGAAATTGTCCGGAGCTGAATCAGCTCCGGACAATTTCGACGCAATCAGGCACCGGCGGCCACGAGACTAGACCGAGAGGGACTGTCCCGGGAAGATCAGGTTGATGTTCGGGACCTGGCTGGCGAGGTTCTCGAGCGAGATGCCGTGTGCAGCAGCGATCTTCGACAGAGTGTCGCCTGCCTTGACCACGTAGTTGCCGCTTCCGGTGCTTGCTGCCGGAGCCGACTCGACGGAAGCCTCAGCGGTGACGGGGGCTGCTGCGGCCTCGTAGTTGCCTGCGGTGGTGCCGGTGGTCAGGTACTGACCGCAGACGGGCCATGCGCCGACGCCCTGGCCTGCGAGAACGTTCTCGGCGACACGGATCTGCTCGGACTGGCTGGCGTTGGCAGCGTTGCCGGATCCGCCGAATGCGTTCCAGGTGCTCTGCGTGAACTGCAGTCCGCCGTAGAAGCCGTTGCCGGTGTTGGCGGCCCAGTTGCCGGAGGACTCGCAGTTGGCGACTCCGGACCAGTCGTGGCCGGCTGCCGACGCGGTGCCGGTGCTCATGGCGAGCGGGATCGCGACGACTGCGCCTGCGGTTGCAACTGCGCCGAGGGCGCGCTTGAAGGTGATGCTGGTCATTGGGTAAATCCTCTCCGCCACCGCGGACGACGTCGGCCCGGACGCTTTCACGTCTCGTCGATCGACTCGCCTGTTTCACTCCTGCCCCGCGAAGGTTTCGGGAGTACCGGACCCGCGGGGCAGAAGCACGCAGTTGCGGGTCGGTGTTTGCCCGGTAGTTTCGGGCTGTCAACGACCGTAGGCGATGGTCACGGATTGGTCACGGGGCAGTTTTCCAGCACTGCCGTACCAGAATCTGCGAAGAATCGGGCAATAGCCGCAGGTCAGCTAGTTGATTCGAGCTTCAACCATACCGATCGTTATCCGTCCGTTATGTGGCAACCGTCACGGTAATCTTGTGACCCACAGCACCGGAATCGGCCGTGTCGAACCACCAACGAGGCCCCTGGGGATGTTAAGAGAGTCCTGGCAACGGGAAAAACCAACCGCCCCAATCATTATGGAGAATGAACTGGTGATCATCGCAGTGGAAGGCCCCAGCGCCGCCGGCAAGACCACCTGGTGTCGAACCCAACTCGGTGGCGAATCCGCAGCGGAAGAATTCGTCGCCGAGTATCAGCCCACGGGGTTCGAGCCGGACGGCACGGATCTCGACGTTCAGGCAAGTTATTGGACAACGGTCAATTCGAAGCGATGGTCGCAAGCGGAAGATCTCGAATCGAGAACCGGTACCGCGCTCTGCGACAGCGACCCGCTGAAACTGCACTACAGCTGGTGTCTCGCTGCAGTGGGCGCGGCGCCTCGGGAGCGATTCGAGCACGAACTCCTGGCGGTCGAAAGCGCTTTTGCGCAGCTGAAACTCGGTTTCGCGGATCTGACCGTCATCTCGATACCCGCATCGGAGCAACTTCTACTGCAGCGCGAAGGAGACCCCAGCCGCCGCCGACGCCACTTCGAGCTTCACGCGGCGCTCGCCGAGCCGCTCACCGAGTGGTACTCGGCGGTCGAACGCGTAGATCCAGGGCGCGTTGTGTGGCACTTCCCGGCGCAGCTCGATCTTTCGCAGTGTCCCCCGACCCGACCGCACCGCAGCGATCTGAGCCTTCTTCGCACGGTGATCGACGAATTGCCGCCTCTCCCCAGGTAGGGAGCGGCTGCTCGATCTCAGCGCGCTCGTTCGACCCTGGCCTCGTCCCAGACCGGCGACTCACTCTCGTACACGTTTCCATCCGATCCGAAGACCAGGAACCTGTCGAACCCGCGTGCGAACCAACGATCGTGGGTGACCGAGATGACGGTTCCGGCAAACTGGGCGATCCCCTGCTCGAGCGCATCCGCCGAATGAAGGTCGAGGTTGTCGGTCGGCTCATCGAGCAACAGCATCGTGGCGCCGGAAAGCTCGAGGAGCAGAATCTGCAGTCGTGCCTGCTGACCGCCGGACAGGTCGTCGTACATCTGCTCCGCTGCTTGGGACAATCCATAACGATCAAGAGCCCGGCTCGCCGCTTCACGCCCCATTCCGTTGCGGTGTTCGTCGCCCATGTGCAGGATCTCGAGCAGCGTGTTTCCGGTCAGATCGGGCCTGGAATGTGTCTGTGCAAACAATCCGGGACGTACCCGAGCACCCAGCGTCGCGGTTCCGCCATGCTCAACCGGCGCGATGTCGAGCGCCTCGACGGGAAGATGCTCGGTCCCAGGGTCGGTCCCACCGCCCGCCAAGAGACGGAGGAAATGCGACTTCCCGGACCCGTTGGAGCCCAGCACGGCAACGCGGTCTCCGTACCAGATCTCGGTGTCGAAAGGCTTCATCAATCCGGTCAGCTCGAGATCTTGACATACCAACGCGCGCTTGGCGGTTCGCCCGCCCGCCAGCCGAACCGTCACCTTCTGCTGAAGTGGAATCGCTTCGGGTGGCCCTGCCTCCTCGAACTTCGCCAACCTGGTTTGCGAGGCGTGATACCGCGCAGCGACGCCGTCGTTGAACTTGGCCTTTTCACGCAGTCGCAGAACCAGGGCACGTAATTTCGCGTGCTCCTCGTCCCAGCGTCGACGCAGTTCTTCGAATCGAGCGTTGCGATCCTCGCGGGCCTGGTGGTAGCTGGCCAGCCCAGCGCCGTGCGTCCACGACGTTGCGCCGCTGATTCCGGGCTCGAGCGTCACGATGTGGGTGGCCGCGTTGGCGATCAGTTCGCGGTCGTGGCTGACGAACAAAACCACTTTCGACGATTCCGAGATCGTCTTTTCCAGCCATCGCTTGCCCGGAACATCGAGGTAGTTGTCCGGCTCATCCAGAAGAAGTGCGTCGTCGGGCCCGGCAAACAACGCTTCGAGAACCAACCGCTTCTGCTCGCCGCCACTGAGCGAGTTGGCCGCTCGCCACTTCGCACGGTCGTAGGGAACACCGAGAGCCGAGGTAGTGACCTTGTCCCAGAAGTCTTCGGTCTCGTATCCGCCGACGTCGGCCCAATCGGCAAGCGCATGTGAGTATTTCATCTGAGTTGACTCTTCGTCTCGCTCGATCATCGCGTTCTCCGCGGTGTCGAGCGCCAGTGCCGCGTCGCGGATCGGTGCCGGAGAGACGGACAACAGGAGATCACGCACGGTGGACTCGTCGCGAACTTGACCGACGAATTGCCGCATCACACCCAGTGTTCCGGATCTGGTGACTGCGCCCTCGTCAGCGACTGCGTCTCCGGCAATGATCCGAAGCAGCGTCGTCTTGCCGGTTCCGTTCGGGCCGATCAGTGCAGTCTTGGCACCGTTGCCGACCCGAAAGCTGACACCGCTGAGCAGTTGCCGACCATCAGGGAGAAAGTAGTCGACGTCGGCGATGTTGAGGTGGGTCACGCTGTCAAGAGAACCCTACCCACGGCGATCTGCCAAACCATTATTCCTGCCTTCGGTCTCGAGCTCACTACCGTCGTGGGATCGTCCGACCGCATCGAGCGCCGCCAGATATCCGAAAACCATTGCGGGACCGATAGTTGCACCTGGACCGGCATAGGTATGACCCATCACCGGTGAGCTGGTGTTACCTGCTGCGTAGAGCCCGTCGATGACCGAACCGTCCGCGCGCAGCGCCCGCGCACGAGCGTCCGTGTTGATACCGCCCTTGGTTCCCAGATCGCCCGGAACCATCTTCGCCGCGTAGAACGGACCCTTGGTGAGTTCTCCGAGGCTGGGATTGGGCTTGTTGGTGCAGTCACCGTAGTAATGGTCGTATTTACTTGTCCCCCGGCCGAAGTCACGATCGACTCCGTCGCGCGCATAACTGTTGAATCGCGTGATCGTCGCCGACAACGCATCGCCTGGTACCCCGATCTCGGCAGCGAGTTCGGCGATCGATCCGGCTCGCACAATCGCGCCCGATGCGATCCACGACCGAGGTATCGACCCGCGCGCCGGAACTCCCGCGAACAGGTAACGGTCACGGTAAGTCTGATCGAAAATCAGCCAGGCCGGGATGTTCTCGGCAGGGCCTTCACCTCGGCCATGTTTGCCGCCGAACATTGCATGCGCCGCTTCGACGTAGGGAAGTGACTCGTTCATGAACCGATTCCCGCCGGCGTTGACCATCAGACTGCGCGGCAACGAGCGTTCCGCCAAGGCGAACCACGGGCCCTTGGGCAGTGGAATCGACGGCGCCCACCACGCGTCGTCCATGTACGAAATTGCTGCGCCGACGCCCAGAGCTGCTCGGATACCGTCCCCGGTATTGGTCGGCGCTCCGAGAGTCCACTGCGCACTACTCGGTCGACGCTGATACTCGCTGCGCATGTCGTCGTTGTTGTCGAAACCGCCGCACGCGAGGATGACGCCGCATCGCGCGCGCAGCGTTGTCTGCACTCCCCCGGACTCGAGTCGCACACCCACCACACGTCCGCTGTCGGTAACCAAATCCACAAGCTTCGTTCCGAGTTTCACCGGCACTCCGGCTTCCCGAACTCCGAGCATCAGTTCCGCCATGAGTGCTGGTCCGAGCCCGATCAGCTTCTTCTTCCTGGCCTTCGCGGCCAGGGATCTCATTCCCACCCGAAGCATTCGCACCGGCCCGCGCCAATGCCGAATCCCCGTGCTCAGCCACCGGTAGTCAGATTGTTGGACAACCATGTTGAGCGGAACCTTCATGTACGGCGGATGAAGTGTCGCGAGATCGTCGCCCAGTGCTCGGGCGTCGAACGGGCGCGGTTCGCACGATCGCCCGCTTACAAGTCCGCCGGGCGCCTCGGGAAAGTAGTCGGAGTAACCCTTCACCCATTCGAGCTCCAGAGCGGAATGTCGGATCAGGAAATCGAGGGCTTCGGGGCCTCGATCGATATAGGTATCAATACGATCGGTGTCCGCGTCCTCGCCGACAATGCTCTTCAGATATGTTCGCGCAGAGTCGATATCGTCTGCCGGCGCCTCGCGGCGAAGTATCGAATTCCCCGGAATCCACACGCCGCCCCCGGACCGGGACGACGAACCGCCCCAGTATTCGGACTTCTCCACGAGGACCGTCGAGAGTCCGTTGCGGGCTGCGGTGATGGCTGCGGACATGCCGGCAGCCCCCGAGCCGACAACAACGACATCCACTACGGGCACATTTACTACGGGCGGCACGGCGCCCTGAGAGTTCTCGTCCATCACTGGTCACGGCCTTTCGTGTCATCTTCGTCCTGCGTGTGCCACCGGGATCCCCGAACGGCGTCGAGCGCCCCCTCGACGCACACGGGAAGCGATGCCCCGCGCTTTTGGGGGTGACGTATCCATTGCCGATAACCGAACTCCGCCGCAGCCAACATCAGATGAACGAGAAGTCCTGGACGGCTGTCGTTTTCCGGATCGAGTTGCATTCGCTGTGCCACCAACTCGACCAGCCGATCACGATGTTCGGGCGCGATCAGCGCGACTCGATCCATCAGGTGCGGCGCGGTACGGAACGCCGATCGCCACTGATCGATCTCCGAGGACTCGAAAGCATTGGAACGCTCGAGGATTGCCCGTGAGATCGCAAGATCAGCCGACTCGGATGCCGGGCGCTCCTCGAGTAGCGTCACGATTCCGGCACCGCCTTGCCTGACCGGATCCAACAGCAAATCCTCCTTGTTACGAACGTGCCGAAAGTACGTGCTCGCCGACACCCCCGCCGCCGACGCAATCTGCTCAGTGGTCACGTCTTCGAAACCGTCACGTGCGAACAGTTCGAATGCCGCACGTTGAATGTCTGCTCGCACCTGCAACCGCTGTCTCTCCCGTAGTGACATCAGCAACGTCCTCCCGCCTCGGCCGAGATCCGGCCATTCTCGATAATGCGAGTCTCACCTATTGTGACAGTCACTGTCAATATCCAATTCTCTGTCAGATACCAGCAGACCCTGGCACATCGTTGACAGGGCATTCGATGCCACGACAAGCTTCGAAGATGAAGCGATGGTTCGCGGCCGGCCTCGGAACGGCGATCGTCTCGCGATCGCTGCTGCGTAAAGCTTTGCTTTTCAAGTTCAGGCGCGACGTCCGGGCGCTCAACTCCGGAAACTACCGTCCGCTGCTGGGCTCATATAACCGTGACGCAGTACTGAGATTCGCCGACGGCGATCATCGGTGGGCCGGCGTGCACGCCGGAAGGGACCAAATCGCGAAGTTTCTCCAGGAATTCGTCGCCGCCGGGCTTCAAGGCGAAGTCACCGAAGCGTATTTCGGTGGTCCACTTTGGCGCATGACTCTGCTCGCGCGTTTCAATGACCGCGCGCTCGGCCCCGACGGCTCCGTCATCTACCAAAATCGGACAGTGCTTCTCGTTCGAACCAAGTGGGGGAAGATCATCGAGCAGGAAGACTATTACGAGGACACCGCCAGAATCGGAGACTTCGACAAGCGGCTTCGCGAAATCGAAGCCGCACGAACCTGTGGCACAGTCGTGGAATGACAGATGTCAGGGCTGACCGGTACCGAAAACTATCGGCATTCCTCGCTTCCCAGAACGATGCCGAACTGGCCCAACTGGTAGACACCGCTCGAGTCACGAGTGTCGGAGTGGGCGGCGCCGCAGGACTCGTCAGTGTCGGCGAAAACAGGCTCAACGGCGTTCCGGTATTCACCAAACGAATTCCACTGAGCGAACGCGAACTCGCCGACGTGGGCTCCACGTCCAACCTCTTCGACCTACCCATGTTCTGCCAGTACGGCATTGGAGGCCCAAGCTTCAACGCTTGGCGAGAGTTGGCCGCGAACGTCGTCGTCACCGATGCCGTTCTGGCCGGCGAAACACAGTCATTCCCGATGCTTTACCACTGGCGGGTGCTGCCCGGCCGCTCACCTGTTGCATCCGAACACGCGGACATCGACGCGGTGCTTGCCTCTCAGGGCGGCAGCCCGGCAGTGCGGACACGCCTCGAGGCGCTCGCCGCTGCACCATGCAGCCTCGTTCTGTTCTGCGAGTACATCGCACACCCGATATCGGATTGGCTGCAAGACAACCCGACCGGCAAGGCTGCCGAAGTCGAGCGACAGTTCTCGGAGATCGTGGCGTTCTTGCGCGATCGACAGTTGCTCCACATGGACGGACATTTCGGCAACATGCGCACCGACATGGAGCGGATCTATCTCACCGACTTCGGACTGGCCACATCCCCACACTTCGACCTGTCGACTGCCGAGCACGACTTCGTCCGGCGCCACGCCACTCACGACGCCGACTACGCCGCCATGCTTCTGGTCAACTGGTTGGTGACCGAGGTCTGCGGGATACCGAGGCCGACAAGCGGCGGACCAGTCGCCCGCAACCAGTACGTACGCCGGTGCGCTACAGGTCATATCCCAGGTGATGTGGCGCCAGAGGTGGCCGCGATCTTGACACGGCACGCGCCCGCCGCTGCGAGGATGAACGACTTCTACTGGCGATTGTTCGACGGCGACTTCGACGCGCACTACCCTCATATAGCGGCAGTTCCGACTTCCGGTCGAGGACAGGGTTTTCCCTGAACTGCCGTCTCCACATCTCAGGGTTCATGTCATCCTCCGGACCGATGCGCTGGTCAGTGCCGGTAGGGCACAGTTCTGCACATGATTGAACTGAGGGGATTGACCAAGGTTTACGG
>NZ_JBHTSW010000024.1:0-91578 GCF_042794945.1 Rhodococcus sp. NPDC056506
CGCTCGTACTGTGGGTTCTCAGGCTTTGCGTGCCGTCTTCATCGCACGATCCACTTCCCAGAATGCTCGAAGCGACGCGATCTGGCCGGCGTCGTTCACCCGGTAGACGAACACGCCTTCGGCGTCGATGATCGAGCCGCCGATGGTGGTCCGGATCTTGCCGATGTTGACGTTCTCGTTGCCGCACACCAGGGAATCGTCGATCAGAAATTCGAGCTTGTCCGCGTTCGCGATCGTCATGTCGTAGAACTTGGAGATCGCTTCGCGCCCGTGATGCCCTTTGCCTTCGGGATCGAAGCCCGACGGCCCGACCGGATCCTCCACCCAACCGTCCTCGGCGAAGAGGTCCAGCCAGGCTTCCTTGTTCTTGCCACTCGCTGCGGCGCGCGAAGCGTTACCCGCGACGCGGGCGGGGTGTTCGTCACTCATCGCGGCTCCTCAGTTGATGTACTGCTCGGCGAACTTGCGCATCGAATCCTGCTTTGCCTCCAGTGGGGCATCGAATCCGATTCCGTCGAAAACCCAAGGCACGGTGATGATGTCCGTGACGCCGGCGTCTTCGAGTTCGGCGTATCCGTCCTTGCCGAAACGGTCGATGCATACCGTCTGGATTTCGAACGGCTCGTTCTCGCGTCCGTACTCGGCGCGCAGTTCACGCAGTCTTGCGATGACACCGACCAGATCGTCGAACTTGATCATTGCCGACGTCCAACCGTCGCTCACGCGCGCAGCCCGTTTGAGTGCGACCTCGGTGTGGCCGCCGACGTAGAACGGAACCGGCTTGGTGGGAGCCGGACTCATCTGCAGGCGATCGAAATCGAAGAACTCGCCGTGATACTCGACCATGCCGCCGCCGAGAATCAGTTTGAGGACGTCGATCATCTCGTCCACGCGGGCGCCGCGACGCTTGTACGGCGCGCCGCACCACTCGAACTCTTCCGGAGCCCAACCGATTCCGACACCGAAGCCGAAGCGGTTGTTCGTCAGTGCCGCTACCGATCCGACCTGCCGCGCGAGCAGGACCGGATTGCGGCTACCGAGCTTGAGTACCTGGGTGTAGAACTCGATCTTCTCGGTCACCGCGCCCATTGCGGCCGCGGCGATCAGCGGATCGACCCAGGGGGTCTCGGCATTCCACATCCGAGACCCGTCCGGGGTGTACGGGTAATCCGCCGCCTGCGTTTCCATGAAGAACAGTGAATCGGGGAGAGCGATCGACGAAAAGCCGCATTCCTCGGCAGTTTTAGCAATACCGGCTAACTGGTCCAAGGGGTTCATGGCAACCCCGACGGTGTACTTCATCTTCGGCCTCTTCCTGATCGGCGTATGTGCTGCTGTTACGTGGTGGGACGTTCGGAACCGACGACCCACATCGAGAAGTACTGCGAGCCACCGCCGTACGCATGGCCGAGAGCCTTGCGAGCGTCGGCCACCTGGTGGTCACCGGCGCGTCGCATGACCTGCATCGCGGACTCGGCGAAACGGATCATGCCCGAGGCGCCGATCGGGTTGGAGGAGAGAACACCGCCAGAGGCATTGACCGGGAGCTTTCCGCCGATCGCGGTTTCGCCGGCCTCGGTCAGTTTCCAGCCCTGGCCTTCCTCCGCGAAGCCGAGGTTCTCGAGCCACATCGGCTCGAACCACGAGAAGGGGACATAGATTTCGGCGCAGTCGATCTCGTTCAGCGGATCGGTGATTCCCGCGGACTTCCACAGCGCGGCCGCGGCATCGCGTCCGGCCTGCGGATTGACCTGATCGCGTCCGGCGTAGAACGTCGGCTCGGTGCGCATGGCTGTCGCGTGGATCCAGGCGACGGAACGACCCTCGGCCTCCACCTGTGCGGCGGCTTCTTCGTTGCCGATCACCAGCGCGCAAGCGCCGTCCGAGGACGGGCAGGTTTCGTCGTAGCGGATAGGGTCCCAGAGCATCTGAGATGCCTGCACCGATTCGAAAGTGATGTCCGGCTGTCGCAGATGCGCATAGGGATTGAGGCTGCCGTTGAGCCGATCCTTCACCGCGACGAGGTAGCCGATGTGCTCCGGTGCGTTCGATCGACGAATGTACGAACGGACGTGCGGGGCGAAGTATCCACCGGCACCGGCGCCGACGGGCATATTGAACGGAACAGGTACGGACAGGGCCCACATCGCGTTCGACTCGGACTGCTTCTCCCAGGAAACCGTCAGAACCCGCTTGTGGACACCGGATTTGACCAGGCTGGAGGCAACGATAGCCGTCGAACCGCCTACCGAGCCGGCAGTGTGAACACGCAGCAACGGCTTTCCGTTGGCGCCCAGGGCATCCGACATGGCGAGTTCCGGCATCATCGAACCCTCGAACAAGTCGGGGGCTTTTCCGATCACGACGGCGTCGATGTCGTCCCAACCGACGTTGGCGTCGACCATGGCGGCGTCGATGGCTTCTCGGACCATGCCCGCCATCGAGACGTCGTGACGCTTTGCGACGTAGTGAGTTTGGCCGGTGCCGAGCACGGCCGCGAGTTGAGGCGTTCCGGCCATCAGTTCCGTCCCTCCAAGACTGCTACCAGGTTCTGCTGCAGCACAGGGCCGCTTGTTGCATGGGCCAGAGCGCGATTCGCCTGACCGTCGAAGATTGCCTTGGCGGCGTGGCCGATTCGTTCCAGACCACCGGCGAATAGTGGGTTGCCGCTGAGTGGACCGCCGGACGGGTTGATCGTGGTGGCGTCGGTCAGACCGATCGCTTCCTTCAGGATCAATTCCTGGTGAGTGAACGGTGCGTGCAGTTCGGCGACGTCGATGTTGCCGACCTCGCCGCCCGTTGCCGCCTTGGCTGCCGACGTAGTGGACGGCGACGTCGTCAGGTCACGTGCGCCCAGGTTGGGCGAGTCGATGCGGTGCTCGAGTCCGGTGATCCACGCCGGCCGCTCGCACAGGTCTCGTGCACGGGTGCCCGAGGCCAGGACGATTGCTGCCGCGCCGTCGGTGATGGGCGCACAATCGTGTGCGCGCAACGGATCTGCAAGGAATGGACTGGCGAGCAGGGCCTCGATGTCTACCTCGCCCGCGAGCTGAGCCTTCGGATTGCTCAGCGCGTGACGACGGCTACGAGCGGCAACCTCCGCCATGTCCTCTTGCGTCCACTTACCCGCGTCGAGTCCGAGCCGGGCTTGAAGTCCGGCGATCGAGACGGAGTCCGGCCACAGCGGAGTGACGAGGTACGGATCGAGCTGCATGGACAGGATCTTGCGCAGGTGCCCGGCGGAGGATTTGCCGAAGCCGTACACCAGCGCGGTCTCGACCTCGCCGGTCAAGATCTTGATCCACGCTTCGTAGAACGCCCACGCAGCGTCCATCTCGACGTGAGATTCGTTGATCGGCGGTACCGCTCCGATGGAGTCGATGGCCGAGATGAAGGAAAACGCTCGCCCGGCCAGGTAGTCGGAAGATCCGGAGCACCAGAAGCCGATGTCTGACTTGGTAATTCCCAGATCGCTGTAGAGCTGCTGGAAGCACGGGACGAGCATCTCGACGCCGTTGGTGGTGCCGTTGGTTTCGCGGACGTGGGGTGCCTGAGCAAAGCCCACGACTGCGATGTCTGCAGAAGTCATTTCAGGAGCCTCACAGGTGGTGTTGGAAGGTGGAGTACTCGGCGTCGGGTTCACCTGTCGGCCGGAAGTATTCGATGTTCTCGAGGGTGTAACCCCACTCTTCGCGAGGCTTCCACTTGGCTTCGACGCGCATGCCCATCCGTACGTCCGCGGCATCACATTCGAGAATCAAGTGCAGGAACGGAATGTCGGCCCCGTCGAGAAGCACGTACGCGGCCACGTAGGGCGGTTTGATTCGCTGCCCGAGGAACGGGACGTTGACGATGCAGAAGGTGGTGACAATTCCCTTGTCCGGCAGTTCGATCTGCTCGCTCGTCGGCTTCCCGTTGGTGGGATTCGCGCCGCGTGGGGGGATGTAGATCTTGTCTTCGGGTCCGCTGCGACCACCGATCAGCTTGCCCTCTGCTAGACCACGGAGGTAGAAGCTCTCCTCGGCTGAAGCGGAATGCATGAAGTGCAGGTCGACGGGCGTCGTGATCATGGTGACAGGATCGGCGCTGGAATCGACTGTCGCGATTCCATTTTCGCTCTCACCTGGTTCGAAGCACTCGATGTCCTTGATCTGCCCGATCCGCTCCGACGCCCAGCGAGCACGGACCCGCAGGCCGGTGCTGATGTCGTCGGGGGAGTCGACGTCGACTGCGTGGAGCATGGACGTGTCCGCGCCGTCGAGCTTGATCAGGGCCCACGCGAAGGGCTTCGTCAGGGGTTGCCCCTCGATGGGTTCGGGCATCCACGTCCAACTCACGACCGTTCCGCCGTCGGAGACCCCGACGAAGTCGGTCAGTGGTTCGGCCGTGTCCGGATCGAATTCCGGTGGCGGCACGAAGACACGACCGTTCGACCCACGGGCGCCGATTACCTTGCGATCACGCAGGGCAGTCACAAACGCGCCGATGGTCGGTCCCGTCGATCTGGTGTAGTCGAAATGGAGATTCAATGGTGCGCTCAGGGGCTTGTCGGCCACCCCGCTCTTTCCGATGGTCACAAGATCGAGTAGAACAGGTTCTAGAGATTGTGGCAAGAGTCACTTCTGATCACCGGCAATGTGGAGGCGTGCGATGAAGCTTGGGTTGCAACTCGGATACTGGGGCGCACAGCCGCCGGCAAACGCCCCGGAACTGATCGAAGCCGCCGAAGGTGCGGGATTCGACGCGGTCTTCGCGGCGGAGTCGTGGGGCTCGGACGCATTCACCCCGCTCGCCTGGTGGGGATCGCGCACCGAGAAGGTTCGGCTCGGTACGTCCGTCGTTCAGATTTCCGCGCGAACACCGACCAGTTGCGCCATGCACGCGCTCACTCTCGATCACCTGAACGGCGGGCGAACGATCCTCGGACTCGGCGTATCCGGACCCCAGGTCGTCGAAGGTTGGTACGGCCAGCCTTTCGAGAAGCCGCTGGCTCGCACTCGTGAGTACGTCTCGATCGTGCGCCAGGTTCTTGCCCGTGAAGCGCCCGTCACCAGTCCCGGACCGCACTACCCTCTGCCGTATGCGGGACCGGGCAGTTCGGGACTTGGCAAGCCGCTCAAGGCCATTACGCACCCGTTGCGTGCGGACATCCCGATCTGGCTCGGCGCCGAAGGGCCGAAGAACGTCGCGCTCGCCGGTGAAATCGCCGACGGCTGGCTGGCGATCTACTACACCCCGCGCCTGGCCCCGATGTACAACAAGTGGCTCGACGAAGGGTTCGCGCGCGCCGGGGCCCGTCGCAGTCGCGAAGACTTCGAGGTGGCCGCCACGTGCCAGGTCATCGTGACCGACGATCGCGCCGCTGCCATCGCCGCTCTCAAGCCGATGACCGCCCTCTACGTCGGCGGAATGGGCGCCCCGGAGTTGAACTTTCACGCGCAGGTCTACAAGCGGATGGGCTACGAGAAGGAGGTCGACGAGATCGGCCGGCTCTTCATGTCGGGCCGCAAGGACGAAGCTGCCGCCGTCGTCCCCGACGAGATGGTCACCGAGACCATGATCATCGGCAACGTCGACGAGGTGCGCGCCGACGTGAAGCGTTGGGAGGAAGCCGGAGTCACGATGCTGCTGGTGACCTGCCGCGACGCCGACCATGTGCGTGAGCTCGCGGCCGCGGTGGGTGGTTGAGCGGGGCCTGCCCTTTCTCGAGCGGTACCCCCCTTTTTTTTCGAGCGAACGGCACGTTCAGCGCATCTGAGGCGCTCAACGTACCTTTCGCTCGCCCAAAGTTATCCACAGGCACACCGAAACCCCAGGTCGGCGCGGGGGCCCGCGCTGCTGCTCGAGTCATGCTGCAACCATGCGGCGTGGAACGTGGGGCGATGATCTGGACGCGATTTACCGCGTCAGTCGAAGCGGAGTGATCCGAACAGCGGAGTTGGCGCGATTGGGCGTATCCAACTCCGCAGTGCACACCCGGTGTCGGGTGGGTGGACCGTGGCAGCGCATATTGCCGGGGGTCATCCTGCTCAGGAACGGTCAACCGACGCCACGTCAACGCTCGATCGCTGCGCTCATGTTGAGCGGTGACGAGTCCCTGCTGACTGGGCGATCTGCCATGTCGGAGTACGGATATCGAACGCACTCGGGGGATGTGCAGGTGCTCATCCCCATCGACCGTCGAGTTCAATCGGTCGGGTTCGTCACGGTAGAGCGCACTGTTCGATTGCCTGAGCCGGAGATTCGGAACGGTCTGCGCTGTGCGCCGCTGCCGCGAGCGCTACTCGACGCTGCGAGGCGGTGCAAGGCCCTCGACCCCACACGGGCACTCATCGCTGAGGCTGTTCAGCGCGGCGACGTCTCGGTGCGCGAACTTGCGAAGGAACTCGACGCCGGTAGCAGTCGGGGTTCCGCGCTACCTCGCGTCGTGTTGCGCGAAGTGAACGCGAACGTCCATTCGGTGCCTGAGGTCCACGCGCGAAAACTCTGGCAGCGGAGTGGACTGCCGGAAATGTTGTTCAACCATGAGATCCGGGATGCGAAGGGAGACTTCATCGCAATTCCGGACGGATGGATCGATTCGGTTGCCTTCGCGTGGGACATCGACTCGTTGGAATGGCATGCAGCGCCGACGGACTACAAGCGCACGGTGGAACGCCGGACGCGTATGCAGAATGCGGGAATCATCGTGTTACCGACGGTGCCCAGTTCACTTCGAACGGACCCCGATCGCGTGATCGAGGACCTGCGTGCGCACTACAGATTGGCGCAGTCACGTCCCCGGCCGCAGGTGTTCGCGAGGTCGAGATGGGTGAAATTGGACGAAACCGGCTGAGTGAAAGTGCCTTTCGGCGCACTGAAGGCGCCGAAAGGTACGTTCGCTCGGAAAGGGGGTGGGTGGGACCGAGAGGGTGCACCGAGAAGGGGGAGGGAAGGGGAGGCTTAGACGCCCTTGAACTGGGGCGCTCGCTTCTCGCCGAACGCCCGCGGGCCCTCCTTGGCGTCCGCGCTCATGAACACCTTCATGCCCAGCTGCGCGTCGATCTGGAAGGCCTCTTCCTCGTGCATGCCCTCGGTGTCGCGGATGGTCTTGAGGATCGCCTGGACGGCGAGAGGGCCGTTGGCACTAATCAGGTCGGCGAGCTCGAGTGCCTTGTCGAGTGCTTGGCCGTCCGGGACGACGTGGCCGATGAGTCCGATCTCCTTGGCCTCCGGAGCCTTGATGTGACGGCCGGTGAGCAGGATGTCGGCTGCGATCGTGTACGGAATCTGGCGCACCAGACGCACTGCGGATCCACCGAGCGGGAAGAGTCCCCACTTGGCCTCGGAGACGCCGAACTTGGCGCTCTCACCCGCGACGCGAATGTCGGTACCCTGCAGGATTTCGGTTCCGCCGGCGATGGCTGCACCCTCGACGGCGGCGATCAGCGGCTTGGTCAACCGACGACCCTTGAGAAGGCCTTCGATCTTGGACATGTCGACGCCACCGCCCGCGAAGGAATCTCCCGGCGGCTTGGCGGACATGTTCTTGAGGTCGGCGCCGGCGCAGAAGTCGCCGCCCGCCCCGGTGAGGACGGCGACGCGGATCTCGGGGTCGTTGTCGACCTGGTCCCAGGCATCGACCATGATCGCCATCATCTCGCCGGTGATGGCGTTCTTACGCTCGGGGCGGTTCATGGTCACGATGAGGACGTGACCGCGCTTCTCCACGAGGCAATGCGGCGCGGTTTCCGAAATGTCTGATTTTTCGGTCGTCGAAGTGGACACTGATGGCTCCTGGCGGGTCTGTGAGCTGGCTCTCAAATTGGGTCTTGCCAGAAACGGTAACACGTTCTACTTTGATCTCGTGGCCCTTAACATCGCAGACTTCGTAGAGCACGCAATCGACCTCGTTCCGGACCGCGTTGCGCTGGTCTCGGACAATCGCGAGTCGACTTATGCGCAGTTGGAGGACCGGGCGAATCGCCTCGGTCACTACCTGCGTGAACATGGCGTTCAGCCGGGTGACAAGGTCGGCATCTACTGCCGGAACGTCATCGAGGCGATCGAGGCCATGGTCGCCGTTTTCAAAATCCGGGCCGTGATGGTCAACATCAACTACCGGTACGTCGAGAACGAGTTGCAGTACATCTTCGACAACTCCGACATGGTTGCGCTCATTCACGAGCGCCGCTACTCGGACAAGGTCGCGAACGTCCTGCCGAACACTCCCAAGGTCAAATCCGTCATCGTGGTCGAGGACGGCACCGATCTGGACTTCAGTGCCTTCGGCATCGGCTATGAGGACGCACTCGCGCAGAGTTCGGGTGAGCGCGATTTCGAAGAGCGCAGCAACGACGACATCTTCATGCTCTACACCGGCGGCACGACCGGTAGCCCCAAGGGCGTCATGTGGCGTCACGAGGACTGGTGGCGTGTGCTCGGCGGCGGCATCAACTTCGTCACCGGAGTCCCGGTCGAGGACGAGTACGAGATGGCAAAGGTCGGCGCTGCCAACCCGAGCATGATCCGCTACCCGATCCCCCCGATGATTCACGGCGGCTCCCAGTCGGCGGTGTTCCACAGCCTCTTCGGCGGCGGAACCTGTTTGATGCACCCGGAGTTCGACGCCCACGAGGTGTGGCAGAACATCGACAAGCACAAGGTCAACCTGATCTTCATCACGGGCGATGCAATGGGCCGCCCGATGCTCGACGCACTGATCGCCGGAAACCCGGAGACCGGTGAGCCGTACGATCTTTCGACGCTCTACGTGATGGCCAGCAGTGCTGCCCTCTTCTCGCCGAGCATTCAGGAGCAGTTCCTCGAACTGCTGCCCAACCGTCTGCTGACCGACTCCATCGGCGCGTCCGAGACCGGCTTCGGCGGACTGGCAGTATTGAGCAAGGGGCAGAAGCACACTGGCGGTCCGACAGTCAAGATCGACGCCTCCACAACGGTTCTCGACGACGACGGTAACGAGGTCGAGCCCGGTTCGGGCAAGCGCGGCATGCTCGCTCGCAGGGGCAACATCCCGCTCGGTTACTACAAGGACGAGGTCAAGACGGCCGAAACCTTCCGCACGATCAACGGTGTTCGTTACTCGATCCCCGGCGACTACGCGCAGGTCGAAGCCGACGGCACAGTCACGATGCTCGGCCGCGGTTCGGTGTCCATCAACAGCGGCGGCGAGAAGGTGTACCCGGAAGAGGTCGAGGGCGCTTTGAAGGCGCACCCGGACATCTTCGACGTGCTGGTGGTCGGTATCCCCGACGACCGGTTCGGTCAGCGCGTTGCCGCAGTGGTTCAGGTACGCGAAGGCACGTCGCCGACGCTGCACGACATCGCCACCGCAGCACGCAAAGAGATTGCCGGATACAAGGTTCCGCGCAGCGTGTGGTTCGTGGACCAGATCAAGCGCAACCCGGCAGGCAAGCCCGACTACCGCTGGGC
Source organism: Rhodococcus sp. NPDC056506 (assembly GCF_042794945.1). Classification (NCBI taxonomy): domain Bacteria; kingdom Bacillati; phylum Actinomycetota; class Actinomycetes; order Mycobacteriales; family Nocardiaceae; genus Rhodococcus; species Rhodococcus sp. NPDC056506. Next base: position 9,433 of record NZ_JBHTSW010000024.1, read on the forward strand.
GAAAGCCGAGACGGAATCGCGCGAGGCTGACGATCACAACGGAAACGGCGCTCCTGTGGCGTCACCGGCAGAAAGCGTGGAAGCCTGATGCGTTCGGATCTCGCCGACAAGTTCGGCATCGAATACCCGATCTTCGGATTCACTCCCTCCGAGCACGTCGCGGCCGCCATCAGTCGCGCGGGCGGTCTTGGTGTTCTCGGTTGCGTCCGGTTCAACGACCCGGAAGAGCTCGAAGCCGCACTGACGTGGATGGACGAGAACACCGACGGTAAGCCGTACGGCGTCGACATCGTCATGCCGGCCAAGGTGCCGACCGAGGGCGGCGCCGTCGACCTCGACAAGCTCATTCCGGAGGAGCACCGCGCCTTCGTCAATCGCACACTCGACGAGTTGGGTGTGCCGCCACTTTCCGACGACGTCGAGCATGCGACCGGCGTACTGGGATGGCTTCACTCGGTGGCGCGATCTCACGTCGATGTTGCTCTGGGACATCGGATTGCGTTGATCGCGAATGCACTGGGATCGCCCCCGAAAGACGTGATCGATCAGGCACACGAGAAGGGCGTGCCAGTGGCAGCACTGGCCGGCGCCGTCGAGCATGCACGTCGTCACGTCGAGAACGGCGTCGACATCGTGATTGCGCAGGGCTACGAGGCCGGCGGTCACACCGGCGAGATTGCGTCGATGGTTCTGGTTCCGGAAATCGTTGATGCACTCGGCGATTCGGCTGCCGTGCTGGCTGCCGGCGGTATCGGCAGCGGCCGTCAGGTGGCTGCTGCACTCGCGCTCGGTGCGTCCGGAGTGTGGATGGGCTCGTACTGGCTCACCACGTCCGAATACAAACTCGGCAGTGCATCGGGCGAAGGCCCGTCCGCTATTCAGCGTGCACTGTTGGGCGCGACGTCGGCCGACACCGTACGTTCGCGCATCTACTCGGGTAAGCCCGCTCGGTTGCTCAAGACCAAGTGGACGGAAGCCTGGTCGAACCCGGGAGCACCGGCGCCCTTGCCGATGCCGCTGCAGAACCTACTGGTCAGCGACGCTCATCAGAGAATCGCTGCATCGGAGAACCCGGAAGTTGTGGCAATGCCTGTCGGTCAGATCGTGGGACGGATGAACGAAATCCGCCCGGTCGCCGAGGTCATGGCCGAGCTGGTGTCAGGGTTCGAGGACGCGCGAACCCGACTGGATTCGATGAAGTAGTAGATGACACGTACGTATGCCCTCGGCCGAGTTTCGGTCGAGGGCATACGTCGTTTCAGCCGGCGAGGTCGTCCGGTCCGACGCTGTCCGACAACCATTCTCCGCGGCTGAGAACGCCGTCGTCGCGGCGACGTGCGATCACGAAAATGACCAAGGCGGCAGCGAGGACAACTGCGAGAACGCGCGAAGGCGTCAGGTTCGGGTTCTTCATACCCGTAATTTTGCCGGAAGAACGGGCGCGATGGTGAGACAGCGGAGCAAAATTACGTGTTTCGAGATTACTGCGCTTCGGACGCATGAAGACTGGCGATCCGCTCGCGCAGGCCACCGAAGTGCACATCGAGAGTGTGCGCCGCCTCGACTGCATCACCCGTACGGATCGCGTCGAGAATCGCACGATGCTTCGACGCGATGTCGATCAGTGGCGTATCCGAATGCCCGATGGCCTGCTGGATCTCGCTGTACACCTGCCAGAAGACGTCCATCAACTGAGCGAGGACCTGGTTGTCGAGCGGGGAGTACAGGCGGGAGTGAAAGGTCGCGTCGATGTCGGAGAAGTTCTTCCCGGCGGCGGCACGGACCTCCATACCGGTGACGAGTTCGTCGAGGTCAGCATGGTCGGCCGACGTCATCTCGGCCATCGCCGCACCGATCAGTCCGGTCTCGAGTGCTTGACGAATGTCGACCAATTCCATCGCCTCGTGCCCGGTGCCCTGCAAGGACAACCGGCCACGGAAGGTCAGACCGTCGGCGAGAGCGTCGAAGTTGCTCGGGGCGACGAACATTCCGAAGCCATGACGGATTTCGACGACGCCCAAGGCCTGCAGAACCTTGAGCGCCTCCCGGAGCGTGTTCCGGCCGATTCCCAATTCCTCGGACAGTTCGGCCTCGGTGGGCATCGGGTCGCCGGGGGAGAGTCTGCGTTCGAGGATCAAGTTCATGATGTCCGTCTGAAGTGCGCGCATGCGGTTTTGCGCGCTGAAACGAGCGCCCTGTGTGCCACTCCGGACAGACATCGATTCCCCTTTTCTGATACGAACGTCCTTCATCCTATGTCCGGTCATCCGCTCCATTGGTCAACCCACGTCAACGGTGCGTTGCAGGAGACTGGGCGCCGCACCCAGCAGTTTGGCCGTATACGCATCCGACGGGTTGTCGAATACTTCCTGCGCCGTTCTCTGCTCGACGATCCGCCCGGCGTTCATGACGACGATGGTGTCGGAGACGTACCGCACCGTCTGTATGTCGTGCGAGATGAACACCATGCCGAGCCCCAACCGAGCCTTGATGTCGCTGAGCAGGTTCAGGATCTGCGCGCGCACCGAGACGTCGAGAGCCGACGTCGGCTCGTCGGCCACGATGACGTCGGGTTCGAGCGCGAGTGCACGTGCGATCGCGACACGTTGACGCTGACCGCCGGAGATCTGGCTCGGGATGACTTCGAGTGCAGATTGGGGGAGCCCGACCAAACCGACCAGCTCGCGAACTCGGGCGGTCCGGCTCGCGCGGTTCCCGATGCCGTGGACGTCGAGTGGATCGGTGAGGATGTCGGCCACCGTCATTCGCGGATTGAGTGCGGTAGCCGGATCTTGGAAGACAATCGAGATCGCCCGCCCGAACTCCTTGCGAACGCCCGCCGACCGGGTCAGAGCGCTTCGGCCGCGGAAGACCACGTCGCCCGACGTCGGTTTCTGCAGTCCGACCATGACTTTCGCCAGAGTGGACTTGCCACAACCCGACTCGCCCACGATGCCGATCGTCGTCCCTCGTCGTACGTCGATACTGACATCGTTGACCGCGTGAACCGTGCCGGGTTTGAAAAGTGATCCCGAACGGGTCTTGTGGACGACGTGAATGTTCTTCAGTTCCAGGATGGGTGCTTCAGCTGTAGTCATCGCACGCTCTCCAATTCCGATTCTGCATGTGCGGGAGTCGCGGACTGGTTGGCGAACCAATGCTCGGTCCCGTCGATACGGACCATCTCCGGCTTTCGCAGGGGATCGGAGTCCGGGCGAGTGGAACGCTCGGCGAAACGGTCTCCCGGCGCGAAGTTTCCGGGTGAGGGCACAGTTCCCTGAATCTGATGCAGTCGCGGCGCTTCGTCCTCGATCGAGAGAACGGCACCGAGAAGGCCCTGGGTGTATTCGTGGCGGGGATCGACGAGCAGATCGCTTGTCGGGGCCGACTCGACGACCTGACCGGCATACATCACCGTGATCTTGTGGGCCAGCGAGGCAACCAGTGCCAAGTCGTGGCTGACGAAGACCATCGCAAAACCCAGCTTTTCCCGAAGGTCGTTGAGCAAGTCCACGACCTGAGCCTGGACGGTGACGTCGAGAGCAGTGGTGGGCTCGTCCGCGACGATCAACCGCGGACTACGGGTGAGCGACATGGCGATCAGGACGCGCTGACGCTGACCGCCGGACAACTCGTGCGGGTAGCTGGCGAGAGTGCGTACCGGATCGAGTCCGACGAGTTCGAGCAGTTCCTCGGCTGTGCGGGTACCGCCACGCTTGGTGAGCTGTTTGAACTGGGCGCGGATCAGCATCGCCGGATTCAGTGAGCTCAGCGCATCCTGGTAGATCATGGCCATGTCGTGCCCGCGCAGCTTGTTTCGCTCCCGGTTGTTCAGCTCGAGGACGTTGACTCCGTCGAACAGGATCTCGCCGCTCACCACTGCCGTCTTGGGTAGCAGGCCCATGATCGCCAGCGAGGTGAGCGACTTTCCGCAACCGGACTCGCCGACGAGCGCCATCGTCTCGTTCGGGCGGACGGTGAAGCTCACGTTGTCGACGATCGCCGTGTCTCCGTAGCGTTCCGGGAACCGGATCGTGAGATTGCGGACCTCGAGGAGTGGCGCTGCATCGCCCTCGTACACAAGACGATCGGAGCGAGATTGCTCGGTTTCCGCCAGGATCTTCAGGTGAGTTTCGAGAGGCGTCGGCTCCGCGGCCGGCTCGAGAGCATCTTTCACGACGCTCGGGTCGGCGAAGTCGTCGGACAACTCCGGAGTGTCGGCGCTCAGTGCCGCTTCGTCCTCCAGAATGAGTTCGTTGGAGGTCTCCTCCGCTGCGGCGGTCTGCGCTGCTTCCAGTGCAGAGGGCGTCTTCTTGGTCTTCTTCAGGCTCGGGTCGGCCATCGCGTCGGTGAGGCCCTCGGCGAGCACGTTGAGGGAGAGCACCGTCAGCAGAATGAGCAGTCCGGGGAACACCGTTGCCCACCAACCACCGAGAAGGACCATGTTCTTGCCGTCGGCGATCACCGATCCCCAAGACGGATCCGGGGGACGGACACCGGCGCCGATGAACGACAGGCTGGCCTCGAGCACGATGGCGTCGGCGACCATGACAGTGCAGAAGACGAGAACGGGCGCAGCACAGTTGGCCACGACGTGCTTGACGACGATGTGCGAAGTTCTTGCGCCGATGACCTTTTCGGCCGCGACGTAATCCTCGCCGTACTGAGCGAGAACGTTCGCCCGAACGACGCGGGCAACCATCGGTGTGTAGAGGAACGCGATAGTGACGATCAGAACCGGGATGGAACCACCGAATGCTGCGACGAGTACGGCAGCGAGCGCGATGCCCGGGAACGCCATGACCACGTCGAGCACACGCATGATGGTCTCGTCGACGCCTTTTCGGCTCGTTGCGGCCACCGATCCGATGAGAGCGCCGGCGCACAGTGCGAGGAAGGTGGAACCGAGACCGATGGTCAGTGACCAGCGTCCGCCGTAGAGCAAGCGGCTGAACAGATCTCGGCCGAGACTGTCCTGTCCGAACCAGTGTGCGGAGCTGGGGCCGGAGGTACCGACCGCCTGTTCGAGCGGCGTGTACTGCGTGATCAGCGGCGCGAACAGGCAGGCGAGCACGATGATCGCGAGAACGGCCATCGAGAGCCAAGCCGAGAGGGGGAAGCGAGAAAAGGTGATGCCGGGTCGCGAAAGCTTCTCGGTGAGTTTTCTTCTCATCATGCTGCGCTCCGAAGTCGTGGATTGACGAGCAGGTAGAGGATGTCGACGGCGAGGTTGACGACGACGAAGCCGACCGCGATGACGATGACAACACCCTGAACGACTGCGGGGTCACCGTTGGTGACGCCGTTGATCATCAGCTGACCCATGCCGGGCAGGCCGAAGATCTGCTCGATGACCACAGCGCCACCGAGGAGATAACCGACTCGTAGACCCAGGACGGTGAGCGGGTTGATCAGCGCGTTACGCAACACGTTTCGGCCGATCACCACGTGATAGGGCAGGCCGCTGCCGATCGCGGTTCGGACGTAGTCCTTGTCCAACTCCTCGACCATGGACGTACGGATGATGCGCGTGAGTTGTGCTGCGACGGGCAGTGACAGGGACAGAGCGGGGAGTGCCATGTACCAGAGCCAGTCGGTGACGGAGTCGCTCGGATTGACGTATCCACCGGTGGGGAACCATCCGAGCTGGACGGCAAGATACTGAATCATCAGCAGTGCCAACCAGAATGACGGTGCAGCCACACCACCGAGTGAGATCACTCGGATGACCTGATCCGGCCAACGATCGCGGAACAGTGCACTGGTGACGCCGAAGATCAGTGAGAGCACGATGGCGATCACCAGTCCGAGAACCGTGAGCTGAATGGTCAGTGGCAGAGCGGTGGAGATCGAATCCAACACCGGGGTACCGGAAATCAGACTGTCACCCATGTTGCCGCTGACCAGATCGGTCACGAAGTGAACGTATTGCAGCGGAAGCGGATCGAGCAGTCCGTTCTCTTCTTTGAACTGCTGCAACTGCTCCGCAGTCGGGTTGCCGCCGTTGAACGCCGCGGTTGCGGGATCGGTAGGCGCGAACTGCATCACGATGAAGACGAAAGCGATGATGCCGAGGATCAGGGGGATCAGTATCAGTAATCGCCTGATCAGCATAGGGAGGACTCTTGCCATCGGGGGATCTCTCAGTTGTGGGAAACGGCCGAGCGCACGGGTGTCAGGCCGGCTTCGCCTGAAGCAAGTTGACGCCGGGGTACGGCAGCGGAGTGACGTCGGCGATCTTCTTCGGATCCCACGCCGTCAGGAGTTCCTGATGGAGAACCGGGTAGTAGACGGCGTTTTCGGCGATCTGGTTCAGGTACGACTGCACGAGGGTGCTGCGCTTGGCCGGGTCGGTCTCGCGGGTGGCCTCGTCCATGGTGGCGTAGATCTTCTGCGCCTCGGGGGTGTCGTCCCACTTGGCGTAGGTCTTCGTCCACAGGCCGCCCTTGCTGTACGTGTAGCGGACCAGCAGGTCGACGTCGCTGCCGAATGCCTGCGGGTTGGACGTACCGGCGGCGATCTGGAACTTCTGGCCGCTGTTGAGCTTGCTGACCATGGCGCTGGTGTCCTGCGGTTCGAGTGTCGTGTTGAATCCGACTGCGTCCCAAGACTCTTTGATGGTCGGCAAGCAGTCGGCCAGCCAGCTGACGTTGGTGGAGAGCAGTGTCAGGTCGAGACCACTGACGCCGGCGGCAGCGAGGAGCGAGCGCGCCTTGTCCGGATCGTAGGAGTAGACCGTCGACGCTCGCGCGTAGTCGGGGTTGCGCTCGTACAGGTAGCTCGAGGCCGGTGCTGCCTTGCCGCCGAGGGCGATCTCGATCATCTTCGGGGTGTTGATCGCGTAGAACATCGCCTGGCGAACGCGAACGTCGTCGAACGGTGCCTGGGTGGTGTCGAAGAGCAGGTACATGAGGTTCATGCCCGGGTTGCCCTCGACTGTGCGCCCACCGGAGGTGAGGGTGGGGACGTTGGCGACAGGAATGTTGTCGGCGAGTTGTGCACCGGCGTTATTGCCCGAGACTCGTGCGATGCGTGAGGAGGTGTCGACGATGGACAGCCAGTTCATGGTCGCGAAGTTGGCCGGACGCTGCCCGTTGTACGCCTCGAAAGCCTCGAAAGCGGTGTTGCTCTTGGGAGTATGGCTCTTGAGCTTGTACGGACCGGAACCGACGACGAGCGCCCCGGACTTGGCCTCGTCCCAATGCCCGTCGAAGACGTGCTTGGGCATGATCTTGGCGATCGAGAGACGCTGCGCGGCAGCGCTGAACGGGTAGTTGAAGTTCAGGGTCACCGTCTGGTCGTCGACCTTGGTGACGGACTGCAACCAGGAGGAGAAGAAGGAGCGGATCAGTACATTCTGCTGCGGATCGAGGATGCGATCGAAGGTGAAGACGACGTCGTCCGAGGTGACGGGAGTGCCGTCGTGCCAGGTTGCGCCTTCGCGGATCTTCATGGTCCAGCTCGAGGCGGTGGCGTCGGTCGGGACAGCCTGTGCGAGCGCCGCATACGTCTCACCGGTGCCGGGATCGTTTTCGAGCAAGCCCTCGTAGACGTGGTTGACGGCTGCCATGAGGAAACCGGATGCAGTCTGCATCGGGTCGAAGCTCTGGTCGTTTCCGTATCCGATGGCGGTGGTCAGATCGCCGGTGCTCGCGGAACCGCCGACAACCGAGGTCGACGACGGGCCGCCGCCACAGGCTGCGAGAGTCGCGGTGATACCTGCTGCAGCTCCCAACAGCCCGGTGTACCGGAACAGGTCTCGGCGGGTGAACGCGGAGCTCAGCGGTCGTTCGTTCTTCAAGGCGGCCTCCAAGGCGGGGAGCGGGACATCAAGGCGAGTGGATAGGGGATGTCCTATGTTCGACGTCCGATGTTGCGTAACTTACATTGTGGATCAGAAAGCGTCTAGAGAATCTTCTGAACTCGCGTCGCCCAACTTCGCCTCTCGGCGGGTTTCGACGCGGAAATACTGCCTCTACCTGCATAGATGAAGACTGTGTTACCGACCTCGAATTGACGGCCGATGGCGCTGGCCGTATAACATAGGACATCCCTCATCCAATCTTTGGAGACTTCATGACCCGATACAAAGTCGGTGTGGTCGGTTGCGGATTCTTCGGTAGTTCCCTCGCTCGCGAGCTTGCTGCCCATCCACGTTTCGAACTGGCGATGCTGTGTGACCGCGACTTCGAGCGGGCAAGGGACGTCGCCGCGGAGTTCTCGGCAATCCCGACAGACGATCACGACGCGGTGGCTGCCCACCCGGACGTGGACCTCGTTGTCGTCGCAACGCCCAATCACGCGCACGCAGAACCTGCCATCGCAGCACTCGAACACGGCAAGGCAGTTTTTGTCGAAAAGCCACTCGCCGTCGAACTGGTCGATGCGCACAACATGATCGCGAGCGCCGACGCGAGCGGTTCACCGTTGATGGTCGGGCACATCATGCGGATGATGCCGGGTGTACGACGGCTGGCGGACCTGCTGACTTCGGGGGAACTCGGGGAGGTCGCTGCCATCGAAACGTCGCGCTCACGATGGATCGACACCGGCGGCGCAGATCCACAGTGGTGGAAGCTCGACAAGAGTCGAACAGGTGGAGAACTGACTCACGAGATTCACGAACTGGACCTGATGTGCTGGCTCGGCGGCGAGGTGACTGCCGTGTCGAGCATCGCCACCGCGGATGACGGCTTCCGCAACACTGTGGTCTCGTTTGCCGGCGGCGCGATCGGCAGACACACCATCTCCACGCGTTCACACACCTCGTCCTGGGAGCTGACGGTCAATGCCGCCGAAGGCTCGGTCCACGCGGACTTCCACACCGGCCGGGTTAGCCGACTGCGCGGGGGACAGGTCGGAGAGTCGTGGCCGATCTTCGACGTCGACGCCGAGAACCAATCCTTGATCGACTCCGCCAGCAGGGCGCAGAAGTACAACTCGGGCAACGGAGGATCCTCGTTGTGGATGCAGGCTGCGATTCGCCACGAAATCGACGAGATGGCAGCAGTTCTCGACGGCAAGGCTGATCCCCACTCACCGTTGACATACGCACGCGAACGCGCACTCGTCGTCGCCGAACAGGTACGACTCGGTGGCGGCCAACCGGCAGCGTTGTCGGGACGTGCGAAGTGACCGTGCGCGTAGCCGTCATCGGGAGCGGAGGAATCGCGCGGGACCACGTCAGCGCTCTGGCGCGCATCCCGTCGGTCGAGCTCGCCTACGTATTCGGCAGTGACATGGACCGGGCGGCATCGGTCGCGGCGTTGGCTCCAGGCGCGAAGGCCAGTACCGATCTGGCGAAGATTCTTGCAGACCCGACGGTCCACGCGGTCAACGTCGTCGGGGCCACTCCCGACCACGCGCCGGTGACGATCGCCGCCGGTCGCGCGGGAAAGCATGTACACGTGGAGAAACCGGCCGCGCTGACAGTCGCGGACTTCGACGCCATGGTCGAGGCCACCGAAGGTGGCGGCACCTCACTGATGGTCGGACAGACCGTACGATTCCAGCCGTCGATCACCTCGATCGGAAACTCGGTTGCTCGAGGCGCTATCGGCGACCCCCGGTTGATCCACCTCAGTTGGTACACCGGCCACGTCTGGCCCGGAGGTTGGCGAGGCTGGCAACACGACAAGGCACGCTCGGGTGGTCACCCCGTTCACAACGGAACTCACGCACTCGACTTGGTGACGTGGCTGATCGGTCGTCGTCCGATCCGCGTGTTCGCTCGTAGTTTCCCGACTTTCGCGGCTGGGATGCCCGTGCACGACAGCTTCCATCTGACTGTCCGCTTCGAGGACGGATCACTGGCGCTCATCGAATTGGCATACGCACTACCACAATCGGGAAAGATGGTGCGCCGGATCGTGGTGTCCGGGACTTCCGGCACACTCGCGCACGACACCGGAGACGACCCGGGACTGATGACGGACACGACCAACGCGCCGCCGTCGTCGATCGAAGATGCGATGGCGCATCAGATGCGCCACTGGATCGCCACTCTCGACGGTTCCGCGACCCCGATAGTCGAGAACTGGCAGGTGCGTGCAGCTCTCGCGACTGCCGTCGCTGCCCAGCAATCGCTCGACACCGGCCGCGCTGTCTCGATCGGAGAAAACCAATGACCGGCACCGGTTCGATCCGCGTCGGATTTGTCAGCGGCGTCAGGCATGCCGGCTCCTATGCGGACCTGTTGCGTTCCGATCCTCGAGTGAGCCTGGTCGGGGCCTCCGACGAATCCTCGGTCCCCGATTGGATTCGTGAGGACGGAATCGCGATGGCAAAGGCCGCAGACATCGAGTGGATCGACGAACTAGGCGAGCTGCTCGACCCCGAACGGATAGACCTGGCGATCATCTGCAGTGAGCCGACCAGGCATGCACGGCTTGCGATTGCCGCATTGAACGCGGGACTCGACGTCCTCGTGGACAAGCCGGTGGGCATCGACGAGGCGGAGGCAGCGGCGGTTCAGCAAGCCGCACGGTCGAACGGTCGAATCTGTACGGTGGTGAACCGCACTCATTCACCTGCGTTACGGCGACTGCGCCGCTGGATCGATGCCGGGAACCTCGGGCTGCCGCGCCACGTGGACATCGAGTTCCTCGCAAGCGGAACACATTTCGCCACCTCGGTGGAGCGTCCCGAACTGGTGGTGGATCCCGCGCTGTCCGGCGGGGGAGAAGTAGTGAACTTCGCCGGTTACGCTGCCGACTACCTCAGGTACCTCACCGGCTTGGACGTCACCGAGGTATATGCCGAAACGAGCACTCTCTACGGCGGGGCCCACGAGCAGTTCGGCGTCGAAGACACGGCGTTGATCTCGCTCGCCCTGGAAAACGGCGTCACCGCGACGGTGACCGTCGGAAGAATTCCCGCAGCACCGGGTTTCGGCGCGAATACCGCGACGGTTCGGGTCCTCGGCTCCCACGGATACGCGAGTTCCGACGACGACAAACCCGCGGTGACCCACTTCGCATCCTCGGGAGACGTGACCGCACTACCCATCGGCGGCTTCGGTTCCGACAACGCGGTGTCGAGCTTTCTCTCTCACCTGCTCGATCGACTTCCCACACGGACCGCACCCGACTACACCGTGGCAGACGCCCGCGCGTCGATGCGCGTGATCGATGCTGCCTATCTGTCCGCCTCGAGCGGTCAGCCGGTCTCCGTTTCTCCCTGACAGCCGCACCACAACTCAATCCGACAACCAACATATGGAGACCCCATGAGCACGGAAACCACTACCTTCAGCGGAATCGTCCCGCCGATCGTCACACCCCTGACGCTCGAGGGCGAGGTCGACACCAAGTCCCTCGAACGTCTGCTCTCACTGCAGATCGAGGCCGGAGTCGACGGCTTGTTCGTCCTCGGTTCCTCGGGCGAGGTCGGTTACCTCACCGACGCTCAGCGTGCCCAGGTGGTGCAGACGGCGATCGGGCATGTCGGCGGCCAGGTACCGGTCCTCGTCGGAGTGAACGACATGACCACCAACCGGGTCATCGCCGTTGCAGAGCAGGCGCGTGAAGCGGGCGCGGATGCCATCGTCGCGACGGCGCCCTTCTACGCGATCACCGACGCAGCCGAGACAGCAACACATTTCCGCTCCATCCATGCCGCAGTGGATCTTCCGCTGTTCGCCTACGACGTTCCGGTTCGCGTCCACAGCAAGCTCAACCCGGCCATGCTGGTCGAGCTCGGCCGCGAGGGAGTCATCGCCGGCGTGAAGGACTCGAGCGGCGACGACGTCAGTTTCCGTATGTTGCTTCGTCAGTCGGCCGGGCTCGAGAACTTCGCCGTCTTCACCGGGCACGAGGTAGTCGTCGACGGATGCCTGCTGATGGGTGCCTCGGGCGCAGTGCCCGGCCTGGCCAACGTGGACCCACACGGCTACGTGCGACTGTGGCGCGCTGCGCAGGCAGGAGACTGGGCCGCGGCGAAGGCCGAACAGGATCGACTCACCGATCTGTTCTCCATCGTCGAGGCGACGACGCCGGGTCGCGTCAGCGCCGGTGCCGCGGGTCTGGGCGCGTTCAAGACGGCTCTGGCCCTGCGCGGCGTCATCACCGGCAATACGATGTGCGCCCCGATGCTCTCGCTCGACGAGTCCGAGACCGCAACGATCAAGGTCGTTCTGGAACAGGCCGGGCTCCTCTGACATGACATCTGGGCAGAAGCGATGGATCGGTATCGACATCGGCGGCACCAAAGTGGCTGCTGCGGTGGTGACGTCCGACGGAGACGTGATCGACACCGTTCGTGCGGCAACACCGACGGCGGGTAGGGAAGCCGTTCTCGGGACCGCTACCGCGTTGATCGACCGTCTGAGGGCGAATCACACGGTAGCCGGAATCGGAGTCGGTGCACCGGGAATCATCGATCGGGTGCGTGGCCGCGTCGTCTTCGCCTCCGACATTCTGTCCGGATGGAGTGGCGCCGAGGTTCGCGGAGAACTCGAGGCACACTCAGGCCTACCGGTGACGGTGGACAACGACGTGCGCGCGATGGCACACGGCGAGAACATGATCGGCGCCGGTCGCGGTCGAACCTCTGCACTGTTCGTCTCGATCGGTACCGGAATCGGTGGCGCGTTGACCGTGGGCGGGCAGCTGTACCACGGTGCCCACGGAACAGCCGGAGAGCTTGCGCATCTGCTGGTTCCGGTCTCCGGGGCGATAGGTTGCGGTTGCGGCAGAACCGATCACCTCGAGGCAGTCGCGTCCGGCCCGGCGATGGCAGCCGAGTACGCAGCGCGGGCGGGTGTGCCCACTCAACCGTTACAGGCAGTGGTGGCGCTCATGCATTCGGGCGATCCGATCGCCCGTGCCGTGGTCTCCGACGCCGGTACTCTGCTGGGTCGCGTTCTGGCCGGGGTCGCCACCGCATTCGATCCCGAGGTGATCGTCGTCGGCGGCGGCGCAGCTCAGATCGGAGCCGACTTCTTGTCGCCTCTGACGTCCGCTTTCCGGGTGGAAGCGATGGGTCCCATAGCCGAAACCGCCATTCTTCCTGCACGTTTGGGGACCGATGCGCCGCTCGTCGGAGCTGCGCTCCTGGCCGCCGCAACACGAATCGAGGTAACACCGTGACTGTCGAAGAGTTGCTCACGATCATCAGCGGAAAGCTGATCGTGTCCTGTCAGGCCGGACACGGCCATGCCTTGCGTGACACCGGGACCATCGAGAGGATGGCCCGCGCCGCGGTCGACGGCGGAGCAGTGGCGATCCGCTGCGGCGGTGTGGGTGGAACCCCGGATGTAGCCGCAGTCGTGTCGGCAGTGAAAGTGCCGGTGATCGGTTTGACGAAGATCGGCACGGAAGGTGTATTCATCACGCCGACAAGGGAATCAGCTCTCGAAGTCGTGGACTCGGGTGCGCAGATCGTGGCTGCCGATGCCACACTGCGGCCACGTCCGGACGGGCTGACGTTTGCCGACACCGTCGCCGCGGTCCATGATCGCGGCGGCCTCGTCATGGCCGACTGTGGAACACTCGAGGACGGCATCGCTGCCGCCGCGGCGGGCGCCGACATCATCTCCAGCACACTGGCTGGATACACGGAGAACAGCAGACGGCTGGCAGGTCCGGACCTGGAGCTGATCTCCGAACTGCGGCAGTCACTTCCAGATGCGATCCTCATCGCCGAAGGGCGCTACCACAGCCCGGAGGATGCGGCACGCGCCATCGCCCTGGGTGCCGACTCGGTGGTTGTCGGAACTGCAATCACGGATCCGGCGTTCATCACGTCGAAGTTCGCAGCGGCAGTATCGGGCGCTGAAAGGCAGAGGGGATGACCCCGATGTCGAAGGCTCTGAAGTCCACGACTGCTGAACGGATTCGACTCGAGGCTTTGCTCGGCGACTCCTCGACGCCGATCCGATGGGTCTTCACCGGCGACAGCATCACTCAGGGATTGACGCACACCGACGGCCACCGAAGCTACGTCGAACACTGCGCCGAGCGCATCCGCGGTGAACTCTCCTTGTTCAACCACATCCTGGTCAACACCGGAGTCAGCGGCAACCGATCCTCCGATGTGCGTGCGGGTTTCGCGCACCGCATCGAAGTGTTCGAACCCTCGGTAGTGTTGATCATGCTCGGAACGAATGACGCCTTGGACGGAGAAGAAGGACTGGATCGGTTTCGAGACGATCTCTCGGACACGATCTTCCGGACGCGAGCGATCGGTGCGGTGCCGATTCTGCAGACGCCGCCACCGATCGACGTCGAGAACGCTCCCACCCGAGCGGGGTTGGTTCGGTACGTCGAGGTCGCGCGGCAAGTAGCAGTCTCGACGCGCGTGGTGTTCGTCGACCACTACGCACAGTGGTCGGCCCATTCTCCCGAGGGTCCACCACCGGCACTCCTGGCCGACGCGTTCCATCCGAACGAGCACGGGCACTACGTGCTTGCGGACGCAGTGCTTCGCGAGTTGTCGATCGCGGATACCGAGGTCCCCGTGGTACCGCAGGTGATGTCGTGATTCTTCGTGGACAGTTGGTGACCGGTGGTCGACTTCTTTCGGACGGAGTCGTCGAGATCTCCGGTGATCGTGTGGTGTGGGCCGGACCAGCTTCACAGCGAACCGACCCGATACCCGAGCGAGCAGCGCCGGGAACAACGATCATCCCGGGACTCGTGGACGTTCACTGCCACGGCGCCGGCGGTTTCGGTTTCCCCGAGGCGGACGAGGTCGGATCAACCGTGGCCGCCGATCATCATCGGACGAACGGCACAACCTCGGTGATCGGCTCTCTCGTCTCCGCGCCGCCGCAGATTCTGCGCAGTCGCATCGAACTCCTGGCGACACTGGTGGACAAGGGCACGTTGGCCGGGATTCACCTGGAAGGTCCGTTCCTCTCGGTACTGCGCTGCGGCGCCCAGGATCCCGACAGCATCCTCGATGGCGACCCTGCCTTGCTGGAGTCGCTGCTCGAAGCCGGCCGCGGGCACATCCGCTCGATGACGATCGCTCCCGAGACAGCACACTTCGACGAACTTGCCTCGTTGCTGGAGCGTCACGGGGCCGTCGTGAGTATCGGACACACGGATGCGTCCAACCCGATCGCGACACGTTCGATCGCGCACTCGGCGCATGCACCGCTCAGTGCCACTCACCTGTTCAACGGTATGGCTCCGATGCATCAT
Source organism: Rhodococcus sp. NPDC056506 (assembly GCF_042794945.1). Taxonomy (NCBI): domain Bacteria; kingdom Bacillati; phylum Actinomycetota; class Actinomycetes; order Mycobacteriales; family Nocardiaceae; genus Rhodococcus; species Rhodococcus sp. NPDC056506. The sequence goes on from NZ_JBHTSW010000024.1 coordinate 24,579, forward strand.
CGCGCTCCCGGCGCCGTGGCGGCATGTGTTGCCGCGGCCGCGAAAGGACAGATGGTGGTCGAGTTGGTCGGGGACGGAGTACATCTGGCCGACGAGACGGTGGCGACGGTGTTCGACCTGGTCGGTCCGCATCAGATCGCGTTGGTCTCCGACGCGATGGCTGCGGCGGGAATGCCCGACGGACGCTACCCACTCGGACCCCTCGACGTCGACGTTGTCGGTGGCGTGGCGCGGCTGGCCGGCCAGGGTGAGACGGCCATCGCCGGCGGGACGAGTCGGTTGATGGACATAGTCCGCCGGGCGGTCAATCACGCAGGCGTCGATCTGCTTTCGGCTGTCATCGCAGCGACATCAACGCCTGCTTCGCTGGTGGGGCTGGCCGGAATTGTCGGCGATCTCGTGCCGGGTTGCCGCGCCGATCTGATCGTCACCGGTCCCGAACTCGAAACCCGCGCCGTCATGGCCGCTGGAACCTGGCTCACGAACTACACCGAAAGCTGAGGAATCAACCGATGGAAATTGTCATTGTCGACAGTGCAGAGGCGGCCGGCACTGTTGTTGCCGACATCTTCGAGCACGCGGTGCATTCAGGCGCAAGGACTTTGGGCCTGGCGACAGGATCGTCACCGCTCTCGGTGTACCGCGAACTCGCGCGTCGACACCGCGACGACGGTTTGAGTTTTGCCGCCTTGCAGGCGTTCCTCTTGGACGAATACGTCGGCCTGCCGGAAGGCCACCCGGAGTCGTATGCCCAGGTGATCCGCACCGAGCTGGTGAATCACCTGGACCTGGACGCGGCAAGAGTATTCAGCCCGGACGGCACTGCGGCGGATCCGTTTGCCGCCGCGGCAGCTTACGACCGTGCGATTGCGTCGAATGGTCCGGTAGACGTTCAACTTCTCGGTATCGGCGGCAACGGTCACATCGGTTTCAACGAACCGACGTCCTCGCTGAATTCGAGGACCCGGGTCAAGACGCTGACCGAACAGACTCGAACCGACAACGCCCGGTTCTTCGACAGCCCGGGCGACGTCCCACGGCACGTGATCACCCAGGGTCTCGGAACTATCTGCGAAGCAAGGCATCTGGTGATGATCGCGACCGGCGAGCACAAGGCTGCTGCGATGGCCGCTGCCGTCGAGGGGCCTCTGGCCGCAGTGTGCCCGGCATCGGTCCTCCAACTGCATCCACACGCGACGGTGGTAATCGACGAGGCAGCGGCATCACAGCTTCGGCTCACCGAGTTCTACAAAACGGTGTCGGCGCACAAACCGCTTGCTCAGCACTACTGACCGATCGGGCTAGACCGACTCTCGCGTCTTCTCGAGGCCGAGTGCCAGTTCGGGAGTGAGCAATTGGAAGTCGGCTTCACCGCGCCGGCGGATCCACACCGGATCGGAGGTGTTCCAGCGTTCGGCGCTCTGCGTTCGGGTGACCACCTTGAACGTTGCCGTCCGCGGAAACTCACTGCAGACGCGGATCAAGGTCGGCTTCTGCTTCGGCCCGAGTTCCGGCCGGGAATCGATGTATTCGGCCACGGCGACCGGGTCGAAATTGTCGACGTCGCCGACCGGAATCACCGACGCCATGACGCGGTCGCCGACGTCGCTGTCGGGGACCGCGTACACGGAAACCTGCGCGAAGCCCGGGTAACCGACCAGGGAGCGTTCGATGGGTGCGGCGCCGATGTTCTCGCCGTCCACTCGTAGCCAACCGGAACTGCGCCCCGCGAAGTAGACGTAGCCGTCGACATCCGTGTACGCCAGATCGCCACTCCAGTACTGGCCGTTGCGCATTCGCTCGGCGTCGGCTTCCGGGTTCTTGTAGTACCCGGCGAACGTGCCTGGACCGGTGACATTGACCAGTTCACCGGTTGCCTCGTCGGCGTTGGTGATCCGGCCGTCGGCGTCGAAGACTGCAGGCGGGCAGGGTGCGCCGGTCTCGGGATCAAGAATCTTGACCCCGTCCGGGAGCAGTCCGAGGGCGCCGGTCCGCGGAACCGGTGCGGCGGAGATCGAAATGCCGCCCTCGGTGGAACCGAATCCGTCGATGACGCGGGCGTCGAAACGTCGGACGAAGGTGGCGACGGCGGGAGCCGAACCCTCGTTGCCGTACATGATCTTCAAGGTGTTGTCCCGCTCGTTCGGCACCTCGGGGGTGGACGCGATGAAGGACAACGGCTTTCCGACGTAGTTGGAGTACGTGATCCCGTACTTGTGGACGTCGGGCAGAAAACCTGAAGCGGAGAACCTGCGTCGCATGGCAATTCCCGCACGAGCGTGCAGCGCGACCGTCCACGCCGCCATCATGGCGTTGGAATGGAACATGGGCATCGCCATGTAGACGACGTCGTCGGCGCCGAGGCCGAAGCGATCGGCAAGCATGACCCCAGGCGAGGCCAACTTGTGGTGCGTGCAGCGAACCGCTTTGGGATCACCGCTGGTTCCGGAGGTGAAGATGAGCATCAACAGATCGTCGGGCTGCGCCGTCGACGCGTAGGCCGGCGTATCGGCGAAGGGTGCCAACAACTCCGTCCAGGCCGGAGAATCCACGTTGATCACCCGGACGCCACCGAGATCGACGTCGTCGAGAAGGTGTGCCTGGTTGTTCTCGGTGAAGATCACCTGGCAGTCGGAGAGCGCAATGTCCCGCGCCAGTGCCGGTCCGCGCCTGGTCGTGTTCAGTCCGGCTGCAACCGAACCCGAGAACGATGCCGCGCCGAGCAGTAGTGAGAACTCCGGGACGTTCTCCATCAGAAGACCGAAGTGCCTGGGTCGCGTTCGATCGAGCAGCGTGTCCAGCAGCGCTGCTCGATCGAACGAGCGTTGAACGTGCTCGCGCCAGGAGATGACCTGGTCCTCGAAACGGATGCCGCGGTCGTCGATCTCGCTGACTCCGAGGAGTAGATCGGAAACAGTGGGGCTCTGACTCATAGCTGCATCATCATCGATTCGTCTCGGACCGGGTCATGGATTTCCACTCGGTGGGACTCGTTCAGGCAGGGACTGCGGCGAGTTCCCTGCCCAGTGCCCGTAGCTGATCGGTGGCGCTGCCGAGCAGGAACTCGTGATGCTTGGCAGCGAGGAAGTAGCGGTGAACCGGGTGGTCCTCGTCCAGACCCACACCGCCGTGAACGTGAACCGCAGTGTGCCCGACGCGGTGTCCCGCATCCGCGGCCCAGAACTTGGCCGTCTGTACAGCGCCGTCGGACGGAAGTCCTTCGCTCAGTCGCCACGCGGCAGCCCACAGCGTCAGACGAACGCCCTTGACGTCGATGTACCCGTCGGCGAGGCGCTGGGCGACAGCCTGGAAACTACCGATCGGACGACCGAACTGCACACGCTCGGTGGCGTATTCGGCGGTCAGCTTCAGCGCTTGATCGAGCACCCCGTACTGGTAGGCGCTCGAACCGAGCTGGATTCGTTCGACGATCCATGCTGCGATGTCGGATCCCTGGGCAACCGAGCCGAGAACACGATCGGCCGGGATCTGCACCGAATCGAATTCGACGAGACCCGCACTCGAGAAATCGGTGGTCGACTGCCTGGTGACGCTCACGCCTGCGTCCGACGGCTCGACGAGGAAGACCGCGACACCGTCCTCGGTGATCGCGGGGACCAGGAAAAGATCTGCGAGCGGGGCACTGTCGACGGTGATCTTGGCACCGTCGATCCGCCAACCGTCGGCCGTCTTCTCCGCACGCGTGATCGGGTGGGCCGGGTCGTCGTTGTATTCCTCGGCGAGGGCCGCGGTGAGTATCTTCTCGCCGGCGGCGGCAGCGCTCGCCCATTCGTCTCGCTGCTTGTCCGAGCCGAATTCAGCTATCGCTGCGGCGGATCCGACGATGGACGTCAGGAACGGAACGGCTGCGACGCCGCGTCCGAGTTCGGCGAGGATGCTGCACTGCTCGAGGACACCGAATCCGTCTCCGCCGACCGACTCCGGCAGCGCCGCGCCGAGAACGCCGGCCGAGGCCAGAGCGTTCCACAAGATGGCGTCGAAACGGTCTTCGGCGGCGTCGAGTTCACGAAGGCGGTCGTTGGTCACCAGTTCGGTGACGACGGATCGTGTCAGTCCGGACAGGTCCTGCTGGGCCTCGGTAAGGGTGAATTCCATGATCGTGGGTCCTTATCGCTTCGATGCGGGAAGCCGCAGAGCTGTCATTCCGATGATGTCGCGTTGCACTTCGTTGGTACCGCCGCCGAACGTCAGGATCAGCGAAGAACGATGCATACGTTCGATGCGGCCGCGCAGAAGAGCGCCGGGGGAGTTCTGCCTGATCGTGGCGGAGGATCCGAGGATCTCCATCAGCAAGCGGTAAGCCTCGGTGGCGAATTCGGTACCGAACACCTTGTTGGCCGACGCCGCCTCCGGACCGGGAGCGTGGTCGGTTGCGGAGGCAATTTCCCAGTTCATCAGCTTCAGGTACTCGGCCTTGGCATGTACACGCGCCAGATTGATTTGCACCCATTCCTGGTCGATCATGCGTCGGCCGTCGGGCAGTTTGGTGTTCTGTGCCCACTCGCGGACCTCACGCTGCGCGGTGAGAATCGGTCCCGCCGAGGTGAGCGCAACGCGCTCGTGGTTGAGCTGATTGGTGATCAGTGCCCAGCCGCCGTGTTCCTGACCGACTATCGACGACGCCGGGACGCGTACGTCCTGGTAGTAGGTGGCGCTGGTGTCGGGACCGGCCATGGTGTGCACCGGGGTGTAGGAGAAGCCTTCTGCCGTGGTGGGGACGATCAGCATGCTGATTCCCTTGTGCTTCTTGGCTTCCGGATCGGTTCGGCACGCCAACCACACGTAGTCGGCGTACTGGATCAGGCTGGTCCACATCTTCTGCCCGTTGATGACGTAGTCGTCACCGTCGCGGACGGCCGACGTGCGCAGCGACGCCAGGTCGGTACCGGCCTCGGGCTCGGAGTACCCGATCGCGAAGTGCAGCTCACCGCGGGAGATCTTGGGCAGGAAGAAGGCCTTCTGCTCGTCCGTACCGAAATGCATGATTGTGGGTGCTACGGAGTTGATCGTCAGGAACGGCACGGGCGCCCCGGCGATGGCAGCTTCGTCGGTGAAGATCAGCTGGTCCATCGCGGAGCGTTCCTGTCCGCCGTACTCTTTCGGCCAACCCAGGGTGAGCCAGCCGTCCTGGCCCATCTGCGCGACGACTTCGCGGTACACATTGCCTTCGCCGTACTCACCCGTCGTGGCGGCGAGTGCTTCACGCCGCTCGGGAGTCATCAGTTGTGCGAAGTAGGCACGCAACTCCTCCTGGAGCTGTTGCTGCTCAGGGGTGTAGGTGATGTGCATGGTTACCTCTCCATAGAGATACGAATCAAAGCGCCAACCATTCGATTGACACAGGTTCTATCGATGCGTACATCGGCGACAAGGGGCGCCTTCGCTGTGTCCAGCGGATCGTTCGACGTCCGTTCTCGGTACTTTTTCGAATCATTGCACACGACTGAAACAGGTTCTAGTGTTATCGCCAGGAACGGTGTGCGGCACAGCCCTGCGGCACTCGTTTCGTATCCGTGTTCGTGCCAGTAGTTGTGAATAGAGAAGAGGAATCGCCATGGAGGTCAGGGTTGATCTGGACCGTTGCGAGGCAAACGGTGTGTGCGTCGGGATCGCCCCCGATATTTTCGACCTCGACGACAACGAGGAGCTCGTGATCAGTTCCGTACGTCCGCCGGAGGATCGTTGGGAGGATGTCCGTTCCGCGATCGCTCAATGCCCGCGTGCGGCGCTGACCGAACATCCGTGACGATGGTTGCCCAAAACAAGAACACGTTCTAAAGTTGCGAACTCGTGGGTCACGGCAATCGAGCCGGGTAACTCGACACACGACCGCAGAGAACCGGGAGAGCGCTTCGATGAATGCTGTGAACAGCCCAGAAACCAGTCTCGAAGGCAAGGTCGCCATCGTGACCGGTGCCGGATCGGGGCTCGGAAAGTTCGAGGCCATCGGTCTGGCGAAGGCCGGTGCGTCGTTGGTCGTCAACGACCTGGCACCGAACGAGGCCGTCGAAGCAACGCTCGAGGAGATCCGCGGCCTCGGCGCCAAGGTCGAATTCGTGGCAGGCAACGTCGGTGAGCGTTCTACTGCGGATGCACTGATGGAAGCAGCGCAGGGGCAGTTCGGCAGCGTCGACATCGTCGTCAACAATGCCGGCGTCGTGCGTGACCGGATGCTGTTCAACATGTCCGACGAAGACTGGGATCTGGTACTCGAGGTTCACCTTCGAGGCCATTTCCTCTTGTGCCGCAACGCCGCTGCCTACTGGCGGGCGAAATCCAAGGAAGCCGGTGCGCCGGTGTACGGGCGCATCGTCAACACCTCTTCGGAGGCGGGCCTCCTCGGACCGGAAGGGCAGCCCAACTACGGCGCTGCAAAAGCCGGAATCACGGCGCTGACGTTGTCGGCCGCACGTGGGCTCTCGCGCTACGGCGTTCGTGCCAACGCGATCTGCCCGCGGGCGAGGACGTCGATGACCGAAGGCGTGTTCGGTGACGCACCGACCGACGGTATCGATCCGCTCTCACCCGAGCACGTGGCGTCGCTCGTTTCGTACCTGGCGTCACCGGCGGCCGACGCCGTCAACGGCCAGGTATTCGTGGTGTACGGCCCGATGGTTGCGCTGATGGCTGCGCCCGTCGTCGAGCAGAGGTTCGACGCAGACGGAGATTCCTGGTCTCCGGAAGCGCTGTCCGCGGCGATGGGTGACTACTTCGCAGACCGTGACCCGGCAAAGATGTTCTCGGCGTCAGCGGCCCTGCGGGCGCTGGGCTGATCAGCGCCCGCGACACGTAGAGCCGTTGTTCGCACATAAACGGCTCTACGTGTCCAGTTCTTGGTAGAAATAGCGTGTTCACGAGTCGGTGGGCGCGGCGCTCTGCCTGCGTTCTGCAATGAGACCAACGGTCTCGAAAAAACTGGACTGTGTTCCAATTTTGCATTCCCGTGAGCGGTGCGATATCGCATCGACCCGACGGCCGGGGCAAGTATCGAAAGCCGAATTTCGGCCCAGGAACCGAGAAGTGCGGATCAGTCAAAAGTATTAATTTCCAGGATATTTCGGCGACAATCCCACCAAAAAGGGATGCTTTCCTCGTTCTGAATCTTCGGGTTTCGGTTCGGCGCCGCGAGGCTACTTCTTAGAGTTGGACACTTGTTTTTGACAGGTGAACACGTTCTAGTTAATATGACCTGAGTCACAAGCTGTCGGGGGCTGGACTATGAGAACAGACAGTACTGCGGCAACCAAGGACGAGGAGGGCGAATGGTAGACCTCGTCGAGGTGCCATTACGAGCGGTCGGTGGCTTTTTTCAGATGTCCGCCCAAACCTTGCGGGCAGTCTTCTCCCGCCCCTTCCAACGTCAAGAGTTCATCGATCAGGCCTGGTTCGTGGCCCGAGTCTCGATGGTGCCGACGGTGCTGGTCGCAATCCCGTTCACGGTGCTGGTCAGCTTCACCATCAACATTCTCTTGCGTGAGATCGGTGCAGCCGACCTCAGTGGTGCCGGAGCCGCGCTCGGTACCGTCACGCAGGTCGGACCCATCGTCACCGTGCTGATCGTCGCCGGCGCCGGAGCGACCGCCATCTGCGCGGACCTCTCGGCCCGAACCATTCGCGAAGAGATCGACGCCATGAAGGTGCTCGGTATCAATCCGATCCACCGGTTGGTCGTTCCCCGGGTGCTCGCGTCGACAGGAGTGGCACTTCTCCTCAACGGACTTGTCTGCACCATCGGCATCCTCGGCGGTTTCGTCTTCTCCGTGTTCATCCAGGACGTTAACCCCGGCGCCTTCGTCAACGGCATCACGCTGCTCACCGGATTCGGTGAGCTCATGCTCTCCATGGTCAAAGCCGGACTGTTCGGCATGATCGCCGGCCTGGTTGCGGCCTACCTCGGACTCAACGTCAAGGGTGGCGCCAAGAGCGTCGGGGACGCGGTCAACCAGACCGTCGTGTTCGCATTCATGGCGCTCTTCGTCGTCAACGTGCTCATCACGACCATCGGTATCAAGTTGACGGCCGGATGAGGCACACGGCAGTCGGAGAGACCGAAGTGGACAGAACGACAAACGACGGACGGGAGGAGATCTGATGGCGTTGGCCGCAGCGGGACGCTTCCCGCGCACACGTCGACAGATCGGATCGATCTCTCGCGGTATCGACAGCATCGGTGATCAAGCGCTGTTCTTCGCGAAGGCTCTCGGTCACGCTCCCAAAGCGCTGATGCGCTATCCGCGTGAAACTCTGCGACTGATCGCCGAGATCAGCATGGGTACGGGCGCGCTCGCCGTCATCGGTGGCACCGTCGTGATCGTCGGCTTCCTGACACTTTTCACCGGTGGAACCATCGCCGTTCAGGGCTACAGCTCCCTGGGCAACATCGGTGTGGAAGCACTGACGGGCTTCTTCGCCGCCTTCATCAACGTTCGCATCGCGGCGCCGGTCATCGCCGGAATCGGCCTCGCCGCGACCATCGGCGCCGGTTCCACCGCGCAGCTCGGTGCAATGCGCGTCTCGGAAGAGATCGACGCCCTGGAGACGATGGCGATCCCGTCGATTCCGTATCTGGTCAGCACCCGCGTCATGGCCGGCATGATCGCGATCATCCCGCTGTACTCACTGGCGGTGATCGCGTCGTTCGTCGCCAGCCGCTTTGCGACGGTGTTCCTCTACAACCAGTCCGGCGGTGTGTACGACCACTACTTCACGACCTTCCTGATACCCACGGACATACTGTGGTCGTTCGCCCAGGCGATAGTCATGGCGCTGGCCGTCATGCTCATCCACACCTACTACGGCTTCAACGCAACCGGTGGCCCGGTGGGCGTCGGCGTCGCGGTGGGTAACGCAGTGCGCGCCTCGTTGATCGCGGTCGTCACGGTCACCCTGCTCATCTCACTCGCCATCTACGGCGGGTCCGGCAACTTCAACCTGTCGGGATAGGCGGGCAAGCGATGACCGTACCCAGATGGCACAAGAAGTTGGCCGCAGCCGGCCTGGTCCTCGGACTCGTGGCGATCGTTGCCGTTGCCCTGACCATGTTCTCGGGTGGGTTCACCAAGAGCACGCCCATCACCGTGACGTCCTCGCGCGCCGGCCTGGTCATGGAACCGAATGCCAAGGTGAAGCTGCGCGGAGTGCAGGTCGGCCGCGTCGAATCGATCTCACTCGTCGGCGACCAGGCAAACCTGAAGCTGGCGATGGATCCAGGACAGATGTCGAAGATTCCGTCGAATGCCCGGGTGGAAATCAAGACCACCACGGTGTTCGGTGCGAAGTACGTCAACATCGTGATTCCCGACGATCCCTCGACCCAGCCGATCCAAGAGGGTGCCGTCATCGCTTCGGACAGCGTCACCGTCGAGTTCAACAGTGTCTTCGAACATCTTTCGGACGTACTCGCGAAGATCGAACCGGAGAAGCTCAACGCCACACTCGGCGCGATCTCCACCGCTCTCAACGGGCGCGGCGAGTCGCTGGGCGAGGTTCTCGAGCTCGGTGACACCTACCTGAAGAAGATGAATCCGGTTCTGCCACAGCTACAGGAAGACCTGGTCGGAGCCGCCGATGTCACCAATCTGTACGCCGATGTGGCACCGGATCTGATGCGCATCCTCGACAACGCCACCGCGACAAGCGGATCGATCGTGGCGGAACAGGCGAACCTCGACCTGCTGCTGCTCAACGTCACCGGCCTCGCGAACACCGGCAACGCCTTGTTGACCGACAACGAGCAGAACCTGACCACCGCCCTCGACACTCTGACCGCGACGACGACCCTCCTCGACAAGTACTCGTCGGGCCTGACGTGCTTCATCGTCGGCTTGAACGACGGCCGGATCAAGTTCGAGCCACTGGCCGGCACCGGCGACAAAGCGGCGCTCATGCTCAGCGCGAGCTTCATGTACGGCGCCGAGGCGTACCAGAACCCGCAATCTCTCCCCAAGGTCGCGGCCTCCGGCGGACCCAATTGTTACGGTCTGCCCGAATTCGATCCGAAGGTCGACGGGCATGCCCCGTTCGCAGTCACCAACACCGGCAACGTGCCCTTCGTTCCCAACACCGAACTGCGCGTCACCGTGCCGACCATTTTCCAGTACCTCTTCGGTGACTCCTACGAGCAGGAAGACGGGAAGTGATGAGACCGACCACGGTCAAGCTGCTGATTTTCACCGTCGTCATGGCGGTCATCTTCGCCGGACTGGCGATCGTTTTCAGTCAGGTGCGCTTCAGCAGCAGCAACGGATTTCACGCCACCTTCTCGGATGTATCGGGACTCAAGTCCGGCGACAAGGTACGTATCGCCGGTGTTCCGGTCGGGTCGGTGACCGGAGTGTCCATCGGTGACTCCAACCAGGCCGAGGTCGAGTTCGACGTCGACACCCAGTACTCGCTGATGAAGAGCACCAAAGCGACTGTGCGCTACGAGAACCTGGTGGGCGATCGCTACATGGAACTGCTCGAGGGCGCCGGTTCCACCGAGACGCTGCCGTCGGGTGGATCCATTCCGGTAGACCAGACCTCACCCGCTCTCGATCTGGACCTGCTGCTCGGGGGGTTCAAGCCCCTGCTGCGTTCACTCGATCCCCAGCAGGTCAACGACCTCTCCGGGGCTTTGCTCCAGGTACTCCAAGGCCAGGGCGGGACGTTGGTTTCGCTTCTGGGAAACACCAGTTCGTTCACCAATACGCTGGCGGACCGAGATCAGCTGATCGGGGACGTCATTACCAACCTCAACGACGTACTCGGCACGATCAACGACAAGGGTGATCAGTTCTCCACCACGATCGATCAGCTCCAGCAGTTGGTCAGCGGCTTGGCGAAGGACAGTGGCCCGATCGGTAACTCGATCACCGAGATCGCCGGTGCTACCGGAGATCTCGCGTCGTTGTTGCAGGCGACACGTCCGGACATCCAGACCCTGATCGGAGAGACCAACCGAACGATGACGCAGCTGGACCTCGGCAAGGACGACATCAACACCGCTCTCGGTCGTCTGCCGTCCGACTACCGGAAGCTGATCCGAGTGGGCACGTACGGAGCGTTCTTCCAGTTCTATCTGTGCGCCAACACTTTCAAGTTCTCCGGACCTGACGGAACGACGATCATCTTGCCCACGGCAGTCCAGGACACGGGAAGGTGCGCAAAAGTCTCATGACCCCTACCCGTGAACGCAATCCTGTACAGATCGGTGTCATCGGCCTCGTCCTGGCGGTGGCAACCGTCGGTGCCGCACTTCAATACGATCAACTCCAGTTCATCAACGGCGGCATTCGCTACTCGGCGTACTTCCAAGATGCCGGCGGCCTGGTCGCCGGCGACAACGTGACCATGGCCGGCGTGAACGTCGGCAAGGTCAGCGACGTCGAACTCGACGACCAGAAGGTACTGGTCACTTTCACCGTTCAGGACGGTGTCGCCCTGGGCGAACAGACGGCTGCCGACATCAAGACCAACACGGTGCTCGGCCGAAAGTCCTTGGCGGTACGGCCGGAAGGATCCGGACTGTTGCGTACGGATACGCCGATTCCGATCGAACGCACCAACTCCCCGTACTCGCTCAACGACGCGCTCGGCGACCTCGGGACCACGGTGTCCGAACTCGACACGGAACAGATCAACGATTCGCTCAACGCGATCTCGGACACACTGGCCGATACTCCGCCCGAACTGCGCACCGCATTGGACGGAATGACGCGGCTTTCGCAGAGCATCAACTCACGCGACGAGAGCCTGCTCCAATTGCTCTCGCGGGCCGAAGATGTCACCAAGATCCTCTCCGACAGAAGCGGTCAGATCGATTCGTTGCTTGTCGACGGCAACAAGCTGTTTGCCGAACTGAGCCTGCGGCGTGACGCGATCAGCGAACTGATCGTCAACACCGGCGCAGTATCACGTCAACTCTCAGCGCTGGTGCAGGAGAACGAAGCCCAGATGGGACCGACCCTCGAGAAACTGAATTCCGTCGCCGAGGTTCTTCAGCAGAACAAGGACAACATCGCCGGGGCGCTCGACGGCCTCGGACCGTACATCACCGCGCTCGGTGAGACCGTGGCCAGCGGCCCGTTCTTCGACGCCTTCATCATCAACATTCTGCCGAGTAACTGGTGGAAGACCCTGGTGGACACCAGCGTCGCGCCCGAGCAGGTCCCGGGCGACCTGGAAGACTTCTTCCCCGGTCTTCCTCCGACGATCAGGGGGCCGGGAGAATGACCGAGACATTGGATTCACGGGACTCGCAAGGCTCCACCAACTCACGCAAGAAGTGGGTGCTGATCGGCGCGGGTGTGCTGGTCGCTCTGCTCGTGGCCGGAGCGGCATACCTCTTCATCCCAGGCCTGGGCAAGACCAAGATCTCCGCGCACTTCGTCTCGACCACCGGTCTCTACGAGGGTGACGTCGTGCGAGTGCTCGGTGTCAACGTCGGCAAGGTGACCAAGATCGAACCGCGTGATCGGGACACCTACGTCGAGATGAAGATCGACTCGGGCGTGGACGTTCCGGCAGATGCCAAGGCGCTCATCGTTGCTCAAAGCCTGGTGTCCGCACGTTTCGTGCAATTGACCCCGGTGTATTCCGGCGGGGAGCAGATGCCCAACGGCGGCGAGATCCCGATCGAGCGCACCGCCGTACCGGTGGAGTGGGACGAGATCAAGACCGAGCTCACCAAACTGTCGGACGCACTCGGACCGGAAGGGCTGGACGATCAGGGCTCCCTCGGACGATTCATCGACACCGTCGGAACGAATCTCGACGGCAACGGCGAGTCCATTCGGTCGACGCTGCGCGAACTTTCCGCCACGATGCACACGCTGTCCGAAGGCCGGACCGATTTGTTCTCCACCATTCGGAACCTGCAGGCGTTCGTCACTGCTCTGTCCTCGAGCAACGAGCAGATCGTGCAGTTCAGTGGTCATCTCGCTTCGGTGACAAGCGTTCTCGCGAGCAGCTCCGACGAGTTGGGCACCGCACTCAGTGATCTCGACTTGGCGGTGGGCGACGTTCAGCGGTTCGTCAAGGACAACAGCGAGGGACTGAGCGAATCGGTCGCGCGTCTGGCCGATGCCACCCAGGTACTGACGGACAAGCGCCCCGAGATCGAGCAGGTTCTGCACTCCGGACCGACCTCGCTGGCCAACTTCTACCAGATCTACAAGCCGGCGCAGGGCAGCATGACCGGCGCAATTGCACTGAGTAACTTCAAGAATCCGATCCAGTGGATCTGTGGTTCCATCGAAGGCATCGACAGTGGTAACTCCCAGAACAGTGCCGATCTGTGCAAGCAGTACCTCGGACCGGTCCTCAGCACGATGATCGGCAACTACCCCGGATTCCTGTTCAACCCGGTCGCGGGCGTGCAGGCTTTCCCGGATCAGATCGTCTACACCGAACCGGGATTGCAAGCAGCAAGTCAGAATCAGCCGGAAACCGTCGCAGGACCGATGTCAGGTGCTCCCATGACGAGTGTTCCCAAGGATCTCGCCGAACTCTTCAACATGGGCGGAGGGAACTGATGCGGGTAGCTCGCAAGACCACGGTTGCCGTGTTGGCCACAGCAGTGGCTCTCGGCGCCAGCGGTTGTGAATGGAACGGCCTCAACTCGGTGCCGATGCCAGGCACTCAGGGCCGGGGCGAAGGTGCGTACGAGGTTCAGATCGAGATGCCGAACGTGACTACGCTGTCGCAGAATTCGCCCGTCAGGGTGGATGACGTCGCAGTGGGAAGCGTCTCGAACATCGAGGTTCAAGGCTGGCACGCTCTGGTGACGGTGTCGCTGAACCCCGAGGTCCAGTTGCCGGCCAATGCGACGGCAAAAATCGGTCAGACCAGCTTGCTCGGCTCTCAGCACATCGAGTTGGCGCCGCCGGTAGGGGAGGAGCCCGAGGGGCGACTCGAAGCCGGTGACCTGATTCCTATCGAGCGGGCAGGCGCTTACCCGACGACGGAACAGACGCTGTCGTCGCTGTCGGTGGTGCTCAACGGCGGTGGTCTCGCTCAGGTGCAGGACATCACGAAGGAACTCAACGCCGCTCTCGGTGGGCGTGAAGATTCCGTTCGCGACCTCCTGCCTCAGCTCGATCAGCTGGTCGGCAGCCTGGACAAGCAACGAGGCGACATCGTTTCGGCGATGGAGGGACTCGATCGACTGTCCTCGACGGTCCAGGCCCAGCACGACACCCTGAACAAAGCGCTCGAAGGTATTCCGCCGGCACTCGAGGTTCTTGTCGCTCAGCGTCAGGACATCACCAACGCCTTGACCTCCCTCGGTGGTCTCAGCGAGGTGGCGAGCCGCGTCATCCAGGAGAGCGGTGACGATTTCGCGACCAACGTTCGCGCGCTGTCGCCGACTCTGAAAGCGTTGGCGGATTCGGGTAATGCACTCACCCAGGTTCTCGGAGTCCTCCTGACGTTCCCGTTCCCACAGAACGGAATCGACAACGTCATTCGCGGTGACTACGCCAACCTGGCCATGACCATCGACATCTCGCTGCCCCGACTGGACGCGAACTTCCTCACCGGAACTCCTTTGGCCGGAACGCTCTCCGGACCGGAAGGCGTGTTGGGCAAGCAGGCTGGGCTGGCCGGACAGACAGGCAACCCGTTGAGCGATCCGCTCAAGCCTGCCGCACCGCCCGCACAGGCCCCTGCCGGACAGGCTCCCGCAGGACAGACTCCGGCAGCGGATCCGAATACCATTCAGATTCCGGGACTTCCGCCGATCAACATTCCAGGACTTCCTCAGGGGGCACCGGCACCATGATGCTCACAAAGTTCGTCCGCATCCAGCTCACCATCTTCGCCGTCTTGACGGTCGTCGGATTGATCGTGATGGCCACTCAGTACGTGCGTGTTCCCGCGATGGTCGGTATCGGCCGGTACGACGTCACCGTCGAATTGCCCGCCACCGGTGGACTGTACAAGAACTCGAACGTCACCTACCGCGGTCAGACCATCGGCGTCGTGAACGCGGTGGAGCTCTCGGAGACGGGAGTGAACGCGCGTCTGTCTCTCGAGAGTGGCGTCAAGGTGCCCTCGGACGTCGACGCAGCAGTCAAGAGTGTGTCGGCGATCGGCGAGCAGTTTGTCGATCTGATTCCGCACACCGACAGTTCCGGTGCGATCGTGGTGGACGGTCATCTCGAGAACGGATCGGTGATTCCCGAAGACCGAACCAGCATCCCGCAGGATGTCGGCGCGATGCTCGACCAGGCAGATGTGTTGCTGCAGAGCATTTCCGACACCAAACTCAAGACCGTCATCGACGAATCCTTCAAGGCGTTCAACGGTGCCGGCCCGGATCTGCAGAAGCTGATCGACTCGGCTCGGCTGTTCGTCGAGGAGGCGAACAACAACTCCGACGCGACCAAGACGTTGATCGAGCAAGCCGGTCCACTCCTGGACACTCAGGTGGTCAGCAGCGACGCCATCCGTTCCTGGACAAGCAATCTGGTGACGTTCACCGACCAGCTCCGAGCCAGCGACCCAGACCTGCGTGCCGTCATCCAGAAGGGCCCGGCAGCTGCCGCGGAGGCGAATACTCTTCTGCAAGACTTGCAGCCGACATTGCCGATCCTGCTGGCGAACCTGGTGTCCGTCGGACAGGTCGGGGTGATCTACAACAACGCGATCGAGCAGATTCTGGTCATCTACCCGCCGCTGGCCGCAGCGCTGGTCACGGTGGCAGGCTCCGGTCCGGCTGCGGACGGCGCGCTGGTGGACTTCCACATGGAGGTCAACGACCCGCCGCCGTGCACAACGGGATTCCTACCCGGAGACCAGTGGCGTAGTCCGAAGGACGAATCACCGATCGAGACGCCGTCGGATCTGTTCTGCCAGGTTGCCCAGGATTCGCCGATCGCGGTGCGCGGCGCGAGAAACCTTCCCTGCGAGGAGTATCCGGGACGTCGTGCGCCGACGGTCGAGCAGTGCCGTTCCGGCTACGTACCGATGGGCACCAACCCGCAATCCGGGCCGCCGGAACCGATAACCGCGACCCCGAGCTCGTACACGTCGACGCCTTCGGTCTCGGCGCGTCGGTACGATCCGATTACAGGCAAGTACATCGGGCCGGACGGAAGGACGTACTCGCAACCGAACCTCGGTGGCGGCGACGTCAGTCTCGAACAGTTCATGAAGGGTCAGCAGGGTTGATGACAGACGAAGATCCACAGGCCGGGCAGCGGGTGCGCCGTCGCGCGTCTCGCAGCGCCGGACCCACGGGTGCGGATGCAGACGCTGCCGCGGTAGTAGTGCCCACCGAAAAGAAACCAGCCGAACAGAAGCCGACCGAACAGAAGACAGCCGAACAGAAGCCGGCTGAACAGAAGCCGGCGGTCCCAGTTTCTCTGGGCAAGACCGATACTCCACCTGAGAAGGTCGTCAGCAGTGGCTCGGAAACCGTCACGGCCGGCGAAAGTTTCACCACTCCTGCTCGTTCCGAGCACAAGCCCAAGTCCAAGCCCAAGTCCAAGCCCAAGGCCGGGCTGGTAGTCGGGATCGCCGTAGCTTCGGTGATCGCCATTGCTCTTGCTGCCCTGACGGTGTTTCTCCTCGTCGATCGAAACAAGGCGTCCAATGCCGACGAGGACCGAGCGCGCTACGTGGCCGGAGCCCGGACCACCGCACTGAATCTGACGACGCTGCATGCGGATACAGCGGCCGCCGACCTCGACAAGTTCCTCGCCGGCACCACCGACGAGTTCAAGTCGCAGTTCGACGGTCGTAAGGATTCGTTTGTCAACGTCCTCGGGCAGGCTGGAGTTCAGACCGACGGTGAGGTGCTCGAGGCCGGGTTCGAGAAGTCTGACGGCGATTGCGGGACTTCCCTTGTCGCGGTGCGAGCAATGCAGAAGAACGGTGACGAAGCGCCCGCCGAACGCAACTACCGACTCCGAATCACCATGTGCGACGTCGACGGGCAGTTGCTTGCCTCGAATGTGGAGTTTGTGCCATGACCCCAGAAGTAGTCCTAGAGAAGGCCAAGCGCGTCTCACTGCTCGCCATCGTTCTGTGTGTGATCAGTGCAGTGGCCATCGCGCTGGCGGCAGTGTCGGCGTATCTCTACTTCGGCCCGGACGGAACGCGTGACACCGCAGCGATCGACCAGACCAGAGACGAAGTGGCGCAGGCTTCTTCCGATCAAGCGGTAGCGATGTTCCAGTACGATTACAACAACGTCGACCAGCAGTTGCATGCGGCCACAGATGGTTTGACGGGTGATTTCCAGGGCACGTTCACCAATCTGATCGAATCGGTGATCATTCCGGGCGCCAAGGAAAAGTCGCTGACCGTTCAGGTGGTCGTGCAGGGCGCCGCGGTTCTCGACGCCGAGGCCGACAGTGCGACGACGATGCTGTTCCTCAATCAGATCACCACGTCTTCGGAGTCGCCCGAAGCCGTCGCCAGTGGCAGTCGCGTCAAGATGAGTCTGGAGAAGCAGGACGGGCGTTGGCTCGTGAACAACGTCCAACCCTTCTGATCAGACACACGAAGGCTGGATCCGGACATGAAACAGGCTGGAGCCGAGGAGATTTGATCTCCTCGGCTCCAGCCTGTTTGCACTGGCCTAGTGCTCTCCGGATTCGGCCGGGGCGATCAGCGCCGGGCCTGCCGCGCCGCCGTGCGCGAGCGCATCGAGGAACGAACGTGCCCAGCGGTCGACGTCGTGCGTCAGGACCTGACGACGCAATGCTCGCATGTGGCGACGGCCGTCCTCTCGCGGTTGATTGAGGGCCTTCTCCATCGAATCCTTGACGTCGTCGAGGTCGTGGGGATTGCACAGGAATGCCTGGCGGAGTTCTGCTGCAGCACCGGTGAATTCGCTGAGCAGCAAAGCGCCACCCAGATCACTGCGGCAGGCGACGTATTCCTTCGCGACCAGGTTCATACCGTCACGCAGCGGCGTGACGAGCATGAGATCGGCAGCGACGAAGAACGCGACCAGTTCGTCGCGTGGGATCGGCCGATGGATGTAATGGACGACGGGGCGGCCGACTTCGCTGAACTCGCCGTTGATTCGGGAGACCTTCTGCTCGATGTCTCCGCGCATCTGTACGTAGCTTTCGACGCGTTCGCGGCTCGGGGTCGCCAACTGCACCATGACGGTGTCGGCGGGATCGATGCGCTTCTCCATGAGAAGTTCGTGGAGTGCGGCGAGCCTGACGTCGATGCCCTTGGTGTAGTCGAGGCGGTCGACACCCAGCATGATGTGCTTGGGGTTTCCGAGTTCTTTGCGAATCTGCTTGGCGCGGTCCCGAATTGCCTTGGTGCGCGAGAGTTCGTCGAGCTTGCCGGAGTCGATGGAGATGGGGAAGGCGCCGACGCGGACGCTGCGGAAACCTACTTGCACCACACCGAGTTTGGAGCGCACGCCGACGGTTCCGCGTGAAGTCTGCTGCCCGGCAAGGCGTCTCGCCAGGTAAAGGAAGTTCTGTGCGCCGCCGGGAAGATGGAAGCCGATGAGGTCGGCGCCCAGGAGGCCTTCGACGATCTCGGTGCGCCAGGGCATCTGCATGAACAGCTCGACCGGGGGGAACGGAATGTGCAGGAAGAAACCGATGGTGAGGTCGGGACGAAGCATCCGCAGCATCTTCGGTACCAACTGCAGCTGGTAGTCCTGGATCCAGACGGTCGCGCCCTGTGCCGCTGCCTTGGAAGTGGCTTCGGCGAACCGCCGGTTCACCTCGACGTAGGCGTTCCACCATTCGCGGTGATACTCGGGTTTGACGATGACGTCGTGATAGAGCGGCCAGAGGGTGGCGTTGGAGAATCCCTCGTAGTACTCGTTGATCTCCTCGGCGCTCAGCGGCACGGGGTAGAGCTCGAGTCCGTCTTCGACGATCGGGTCCAGGTCTGCGTCCGGGACGCCGGCCCAGCCCACCCAGGCGCCCTGATTGCTGCGCAGGATCGGCTCGAGGGCAGTGACCAGTCCGCCGGGGCTCCGCTTCCAGCGGGTGGTGCCGTCGGGAAGTCGTTCCAAGTCGACGGGCAGGCGGTTCGCTACGACGACGAACTCGGCCTGCCCGGACACGGTGTCACCGGTCGAAGAAGCAGGTGCGCTGTCAGAAAGGGTTGAACTGGTCGAATCCGGACTGACAGGCACGTGGTTCCTTCTCGGTCGGTGAGGGAAAGATTCAGTCGAGCTTGGCGGCGGGGGAGATACCGAGCATCGAGAGCAGCATCCTGCACTCGTCGGCATCTTCCGCGTAGGCAGCGACAACGCGCTGCGCCATGCGCGCTGTTTCCTCGGCGACGGTCTCGATTTCCTCGTCCGCGATCTCGGTTTCGACGGTCGTGTTCTCAGCCATCATGTTCCTCTCGTGCTTGCCTGCACGGCGCAAGCAATGATTCTTACTCGCGACTCTATGAGAACTGGGCGTGTCGACGCTAGTTGCTCATGTATTAGGGTCGACTTACTTATCTCTGTACTCAACTTTATCGCTTCCATCGATGCTTGGAGTTCCATGAGTTCGACCCCCTCGAGTGTGACCGTCGACTCGGACGAGCCGGAGAGTGGCAATCACAGCGGTGCTGCGATTTTGCGACGCGTCCTGGTCCGCAACCGTGGCCCGCTCGCTATCGGCACTGCCCTGGTCTGTCTGCACCAACTCACCGAGACGGCGGTGCCGATCTCCATCGGTGTGATCATCGACCGTGCGGTGGAGACTTCGGACACCACGGCCTTGATCGTCTCGATCCTCGGTCTCGCGGCTCTGTTTCTCGTTCTGACGGCCGCGTGGCGTTTCGGCGCCCGGTTCATCGTCACCGCGATGCAGCAGGAGGCCCATCGCCTCCGGCTCGAGGTGGCGCACCGCGTCCTCGATCCACGCGGGGTGCGTACTGATTTGCGATCGGGCGAATTGCTGACGGTCTCTACGTCGGACGCCGAACAGACTTCGTGGATCGCGGACATCGTCCCCCGTGCCGCGGCGGCCCTGACCGCTGCGGTGGCGTCGGCGGTGGCGTTGGTGTGGATCGATCTGTGGCTGGGACTGGCCGTTCTGATCGGTACTCCGGTCATTCTCGGTCTGCTGCAACTGGCGGCGCCGCTCATCACGTCGCGGGCCACCGGTCAGCAGGCGTCGATCGCTCGGGCGTCGGCGATGGCTACGGATCTGGTCAGTGGACTGCGTCCGCTGCGCGGTATCGGCGGTGAGAAGACCGCGTCGGCGCGCTACCGCACGGTCAGCCGGCAGGCGCTCGCGTCGACGATCGGCACGGCGAAGGCCACCGGTGTCTACACCGGTGTTGCCGCGACCATCAGTGCGTTGCTCGCAGTCGGTGTTGCCGGCTTCGCGGGTTACTTCGCGCTGCAGGGCCGGATCACGGTCGGTGAACTGATCACCGTGGTGGGGCTTGCGCAGTTCATCATCGAACCGCTCGGATTGCTCGCGTCGATTCCCGGATACTTCGCGGTGGCGAGGGCGTCGTCGGATCGTCTGGCACTGGTCTTGGACGCGGAGCCGCTGCGGGGAGCGGGTTCGCAGACCGAGCTCGAAGGTACCGACCTGACCCTCGACGCCGTCGAGTACAAGTCTCTCAAGGGCATCGATCTACACCTGCCTGCCGGAGAACTGCTGGGTGTCGTGGCTTATCAACCGCAGGACGCCGACGCACTTGTCGCCGTCCTGTCCGGTCAGCTGGCGCAGGATGCGTACCGCGGCGTGGTCCGAGTGGGTGGAATCAGCCTGTCCGACATGGACTTGCGATTGGCGCGTCGCACAGTGCTGGTGGAGCCGCACATCACCGATCTGTTCTCCGGGTCCCTCGCGTCGAATGTCACCGCGGGCGCCGGTGATGCCGCTGCTCTCGAAATCCAGAGCGCTTTGACCGCCTCTGCGGCGGCTGATGTCGTCGACGCACATCCGGACGGCCTCGACCTCGAGGTGACCGATCGAGGCGCGAGTTTGTCGGGAGGCCAGCGTCAACGCGTCGCCCTTGCACGCGCATTGGTGGCAAAGGCGCCCGTGATGGTCCTGCACGATCCGACTACGGCGGTCGACGCGGTGACCGAGGCGTCGATCGCCGAAGGAATCGCGGAACTGCGGCACGAAGGTGCCGGTGGCATCCATACGACGGTATTGATCACCAGCAGCCCAGCTCTTCTGGCCGTGACGGATCGAGTGATCGTGTTGAACGACGGAGTGATTGCCTCGATCGGCACACATTCCGAACTCTCTCGCGGCGACGCGAACTACCGAGGAGCGGTGCTGCGGTGACGGCCACGGACATGACAACCGATATGCCGGCCGCAGAGAAGGTGACAGAGCGCGAGTTGCTGCCGATCGCGAGTGGTCGCCAGACCTGGAAGTGGTTGCGGGCAGCGCTGGCCGAACACCGGATGCAGAGCCTGCTGGTCCTGATCGTCGCGGCTTCGGCGTCGGCGATGGCCTTGGTGCCGATTTACGTCTTCGGTGTCCTGGTCGACCGGGTCCGGGACAACGCGCCCACATCGACGATCGTCGGGGTGGTCGTGATCATCGCCGCCGCCGCAATCGTGGGCGGTGTGTTCACAGGTGTGGCTGCCTATCTGATCAAGCGACTCGGCGAGACGATCCTGGCGGATCTGCGCGAGCGAACCGTGGACCGGGCGTTGCGCCTGCCGATCCAGACCGTCGAGAAGGTCGGAAAGGGTGATCTGCTCTCACGAGTCGGCGACGACGTGTCGGTGATCGCCAAGGCTGTGTCCGACGTGGTTCCCGGCATGATCGCGGCCGTTCTGCTCGTGGCTCTGAGCATGGTGACCATGCTGGGTCTCGACTGGCGACTCGGCCTCGCCGGAATGGTCGCGCTGCCGATGTACGCGCTGGCGCTCAAGTGGTACCTGCCGCGATCGGCTCCCATTTACGCTGCCGAGCGAGTTGCGATGGGCGCTCGTTCACAGGCGCTGATCAGTAGCCTCCAGGGTGCCAAGACGGTGCGCGCGTACAGCCTCGAGAAGGAACATCTCGGTCAGATCGATGCAGCGTCGGCAAAAGCGCGTGATCTGGCCGTCGGAGTGTTCGGCCTGTTCACGAGATTCGCCGGTCGCGGTAACCGCGCCGAATTCGTGGGTCTGTCCATGATCCTCGTCGTCGGATTCCTGCTGGTTCGTGAGGACGTCGTGACAGTCGGTCAGACGACGACGGCTGCACTGCTGTTCCATCGCCTGTTCAACCCGATCGGCTCACTGCTCTACACCTTCGACGAAGTGCAGTCCGCCGGCGCCAGCCTCGCGAGATTGGTCGGCGTTGTCGAGATCCCCGAAACGGAACGTTCGACGGATACGGGTTCCGTTCCGACCGACGGCTCCCTTCGTCTGGACGACATCCGACACAGCTACGACGGCGGTCACGAGGTACTCCACGGAGTGACGCTCAGCCTGCGAGCGGGGGAGCGGGTGGCGCTCGTCGGTTCGACCGGAGCCGGAAAGACGACGCTTGCTGCGATCGCTGCCGGTTCGATCACTCCGACGTCGGGGCGCGTGTCGATCGGCGGTGTCCCGCTTGCCGACCTCGACGACCTACGACGCCACATCGCGATCGTGAGTCAGGAGGTCCACGTCTTTGCCGGGCCCCTGATCGAGGATCTGAGATTGGCCGCTCCCGAATCCTCGGACGAGGACGTTGCCGCTGCGCTGCGGACCGTCGGCGCGCACGAGTGGGTTGAGGCTTTCGACGAGGGAATGCTGACCGTCGTGGGCGAGGGCGGGCACGAGATGACGGCAGCGCAGGCGCAGCAGTTGGCCTTGGCGAGACTGGTATTGGCCGACCCTGCCGTCGCTGTACTGGACGAAGCGACAGCGGAGGCCGGTAGCGCCGGAGCACGGGAACTGGAAGCGACTGCCGAAGCCGCTACCGAGGGGCGTACCACTCTGGTTGTCGCACACCGGCTTACCCAAGCCGCGGGCGCCGACCGAGTGATCGTGCTCGAGCACGGGCAGATCGTGGAAGAAGGCCCGCACCGCGAACTGGTGTCCGCGGGCGGGCGTTACGCGCAACTGTGGGCGGCCTGGGAGGGTCGCGACTGAGGGCGTTCAGACGATCAGGTGAGGTACCCGCCGCCGTGGGGGAAGAACTCGGCGGCGGTGTACTCACTGCCGTCGTCGAGTCGGATGCGCTCGATTCGCAGTCCCTTGTTCTTGCCCGACCACGCGTCGGGGCCCGCGACGATCACCATGCCGTCGTCTTCCTGGATGAAGACTCGGCCGGGGGTTCCGCCGTAGTGCCCACGTGAGACGGACGCCTTCAGTATGCGGATGCGCTGGCCTTTGAACTCCGCGAAAGCGTTGGGGTACGGATCGGACTGTGCCCGGACGAAACGCTCGATGACCTCGGCCGGCCAGGACCAGTCGACGTGGCTGTCCTGCGGTGCACGCTTGTGGAAGAAGGTGGCCTGCGAGCGGTCTTGCGGCGTCCAGTCGGTCCGCCCGGATGCGATCAGATCCAGTGCGTCGAGTGTGATGGGGCCGATCATGTCGATCGTGCGGTGGAACAGATCGGTGACGGTGTCCGCTGGGCCGACCGTCGTCGAACGCTGCAGGACGATGTCGCCCGCGTCGAGTTCCTCGTCCATCAGGTGCGCCGTGAGGCCGACTTCTTCTTCACCGTTGATCAAGGCCCAGATGAGCGGGGAGAACCCCGTGTACTTGGGCAGCAGCGAATCGTGGATGTTGAGGGTGCCGTACTTGGGCGCGTCGAAGACTTCCGCCGGTAGCCAGGTGCGCCAGTTGTTGGCGACGATGATGTCGGGAGCAGCTTCGGCCAGCGCGGCATTGAAGGCGTCGTCAGGCTTGTTCGCCACGTGAACGGGTACACCGTTCTCGGCCGCCAGATCTGCAACCGAGTCCGCCCACATCTGTTCGTAGACGTGCACACTCTTCGGGTGTGTGATTGCCAGCACGACCTCGTGATCGGAGTCGATCAAGGCCTGCAGGGTACGGTGGCCCCAGGTTTGGTATCCGAGCGTAGCGACTCTCAACGGGGGTCCTCCTGGACGAGCATGGGCTGGGGTTGGCGGTCACACGACCGCCCATCAGCTTAGGCTATCCAACCAAAATTGTTGATCACACGTACGAGGAGGAAGGCTGACATGACGGTCGCCACAATCAACGGAATCCCCATCAATTACCAGGTCAAGGGTGATGGAGATCTGGTGGTGCTCATCATGGGGACCGGTAGCCCCGGCCGCGTCTGGGATCTGCACCAGACTCCGGCATTGGTGGCCGCCGGCTATCGCGTCGCCACCTTCGACAACCGCGGAATCGCACCGTCCGGCGAGAGCCTCGGCGGCATCACGATGCCCGACATGGTTGCGGACACCGCCGGACTGATCGAGCATCTCGGCGGCGGCCCGGCCCATGTCATCGGAACCTCGATGGGTGCCCGGGTCGCGCAGGAACTGACGCTCGCCAGGCCGGATCTGGTTCGCAAAGCAGTGTTCCTCGCCGGCCACGCTCGGATGGATCATTTCCAGCAGGTTCTGACCGAGGGTGAGCGTCAGTTGTTCGACAGCGGCGTCGCCCTGCCGGCCAAGTACCGCGCCGCGGTGACGGCGGTGATGAACCTCTCGCCGGCCACGCTGGCCGACGATCACTCCGCGCGTGACTGGATGGACATCTTCGAGTTCACCGGCGGCGCAACGTCACCGGGTGTTCGCGCGCAGCTCGGCATGGACCGTGCTTTCGATCGACGTAACGAGTACAAGTCGATCATGCGCCCGTGCCTGTCCGTCGCGTTCGCCGACGACCGCATGATCCCGCCTTACCTTTCCCGCGAGGTGGCGGACTGCATCGCGACGGCGTCGTACGAAGAGATTCCCGACGCCGGGCACTACGGATACCTCGAGCGTCCGGAGGCCGTGAACAAGGTGCTGATCGACTTCCTGGCGAAGTAGTTCTTTCGCAGTTCTTTCGCACGCGAGAAAGGGACTGATCCGCTACCTGCGGGTCAGGCCCTTCCTCTTGTTTCATGCCAGTGCCAGGAACAGCTTCTCGAGTTCGGCCTCGGTCATCGGTTCCTGACCTTCGGCGCTTTCGCCGGTGAGGCATTCACGCAGCCCCGAAGCGACGATCTTGAACCCTGCTCGGTCCAGCGCCTTGGACACGGCTGCGAGCTGCGTGACGACGTCCTTGCAGTCGCGGCCGTTCTCGATCATCGAGATGACCCCGGCAAGTTGGCCGTGAGCACGCCGCAGTCTGTTCAATACGAGCGAAATGCTCTCTTCGTCGCCGGTCATGGTGGCCCCTTCTCGAGTGTTCGTGCTGCGACCGAGGGTACCCCTGGGGGCATGTCTGTGTTTGATCCAGTGCTCGATCCGACTGTGGTGTCAGATGATCGAGGTGACTGCCGCGCGCAACTTGACGGCTGCGTCGGCCGCCACGGACTCCAGGCCTGGTTCGCCGGAAACCTGAACCATGAGAGCGGGATTCATCGCTTCGACGAAGAACGAGTTCTCGGTGGTCGTATCTTCGCGGACGACGACGTTGCACGGCAGCAGGAGGCCGATCTGACGATCCACCGAGACTGCCCGATGGGCCAGCGGCGGATTACAGGCACCCAGGATCAGGTACTTTTCCATGTCCTCGTCCAGCTTCGCCTTGAGGGTTGCCTGCATGTCGATCTCGGTAAGGATGCCGAAGCCCTGCTCGGCGAGCGCGGCACGCGTGCGGGTGACGACGTCGTCGAAAGTTCCGGTGGCCCTGGTTGCGATCGCTATCGGTTCCGTGGGGGTTGTCATTGCCGCTCCTCGTTGTGGCTGTCGGTGTTGTGGCTGTCGGTGTCGCTGCCATCGATTTCTGTTGTCTCCATGATACCCCTGGGGGTATCAATTCAACAGTGATGTCGGGTACACGGTCAGCCATGCGAGAAGCTGATGTTCGGCAGGATGCGTTTCAGCCATGTCGGTGCCCACCAGGCTGCCCGGCCGGAGAGACGCAGGAGTACGGGCAAGAGCACCAAGCGGACGAGTACCGCGTCCAGGAGCACAGCCACACCGAGGATGATTCCCATCTCCTTGGGCGGCAGCGGATCTGCGAGCGCGAAAGTGAAGAAGACCGCAACCATCACCGCTGCCGCCGCCGCGATGACCCGGCCCGAATGCGCGAGGCCGTCGATGTGTGCGATCTCGGGGTCGCCCGTCCGTTCGTAGTGCTCCTTTGCGCTCGAGAGCAGGAACACGGTGTAGTCCATCGCGATGGCAAAGATCATGGCGAAGAAGAAGACCGGACCCCACCCGTTCAGAAATCCCTGGGGATCGAAACCGAGCAGGCCGGATCCGTGACCGTCCTGGAAGATCAGCTTCGCGATTCCGAACGCGGCCCCAGTGGACAGTAGGCTGACCAGCGTGCCGATCAAGGCGATCAGAGGTGCCTGAAGAGCGATCAGCAGCAACAGGAATCCGAGCGTCAGAATCACGACCACGACGATGGGCAGGTAGTCGTTCAACGCCTGCTGAAGGTCGAGATTTTCGGCCGGAGCGCCGCCGACGAGCGCTGATTCCGGTAGCTGCGACCGAAGGTTCGCAAGGATGGTTTCCATTGCAGGATCCGATGGGTCGACAGTGGGAACTGCTTGCAGCATAACCAGATCAGATCCGTCGGCTGCGTGCTGCGCCGGAGTGACCATGGCCACGCCGTCGACGTTCATGGCAACTCGCGAGGTGTCTGCTGCATCGTCTGCGGATGTGACGATCTGCAACATTCCGGGAGCGCCGTCACCGAATTGCTGCTGCACCAGTTCGTAGCCCTGGCGAACCGGGGCGTCCTCGGGAACCACGGCGATGGAGGGCATTGCCACCTTCAGTCCGAAGACCGGCACGACGAGTGCGATCAGGATGAGCAGGGCGCCGACGCCGAAGGGCCACGGGTGCTTGTGCAGCAGCGACGCCCAGGCTGCGAACATCGGGGAGCGGTGCTGCTGGCGCTTTGCGTACGGTAGCGAACCGCCGTTGACCTTGACGCCGATCCTGCCGAGCACGGCGGGTAGCAGGGTGAGGGTTGCGGCGAGAACGAAGATCACGGCGAGCATGATGCCGACAGCCATCGTGCGTACGGCGGGAGCCGGAACGAGAAGAACCGCAGACAAACTGACCAGAACTGTGAGGCCGGAGAGGACAATTGCTTTGCCGGCGGTGTCCATCGTCTGGGCCACGGCAGCTCGCGGATCTGGATCGGTTCGCAGTGCTTCTCGGAACCTGGCGACGAGGAAGAGTGCGTAGTCGATACCGAGCGCGAGGGCGAACATCATCGCGAAGTTCATGGCCCACACGGAAATCGGCGTGATCTCGTTGAGGATCACGAGTCCGCCCGCCGAAGCGACCAGGCCCGCAAGGGTCAGCAGTAGCGGGAGTCCCGCGGCAACCAGCGATCCGAAGGCCAACACCATGATCGCGAGAGTGACGGGCCACGACATCATTTCGGCCTTGATCATCGCTTCGTGATTGGCCTTGTTGAAATCGCTCCACAACGCCGACGCGCCGGTGGGGTACACCTCGATCGTGTCCGTGGACAGTGCCGTGAGTTTCTTGCCGAGTTCGTCTACTGCGCGCACCATGTCGTCGGTATTCGCATTGGCGCCCGCGATCATGATGCCGGTATGTCCGTCCGGGCTGATGGTCATGCCGGGCTGTGGGGCGATCACTTCGCCGAAACGAGGGTCTGTGGCAAAGATTTCGGTTGCCGTGGCCAGAGTTTGCTGCATCGACGGATCGGTGATGGGTAGAGAATTCGAGTGAACGACCACCTGCACTGCGGCGGAGGAGTTTCCGCCGAAATGCTGCTCGGCCAACTCGCGAACCTGCACCGACTCGGATCCGTTTGCCTGCCAACCCGCGCCGGCCAGGGAGGTGAAGACACTGGGCGCTGCGGCGCCGAGTGCAACCAGCGCGATCAACCAGACGCCGACGACCAGACGGGTGTGCGCCGCCATCGATCGACCGAGTCGCGCGAGTATGCCGTCGGCTTGGTCGGGTGGGTCCGCGGTGACAGTTCTGGTCGCTGACATCTTCACTCCTGATACGGGTGGGGGTATTCCTGACTGTCACTTGTATACCCCTAGGGGTATCCGATTGTCACTTCCGAAGGTTCTCTATGCTGCTGGGGGCGCCGTCTGATCAGTGACGGTGGAACGAACTTCGGTGATACGGATATGGG
This sequence comes from Rhodococcus sp. NPDC056506, assembly GCF_042794945.1. NCBI lineage: Bacteria > Bacillati > Actinomycetota > Actinomycetes > Mycobacteriales > Nocardiaceae > Rhodococcus > Rhodococcus sp. NPDC056506. The sequence goes on from NZ_JBHTSW010000024.1 coordinate 52,729, forward strand.
GAGAGCGATCGTGGACGCACAGGACTGGGACGAGCGATACCGAGCGGTGACGGAGCCGTGGGGAGTGGACCCGGCGGGAACCGTCGCGACAAGAATTGCCGACCTGAGGCCGGGCACCGCGATCGATCTGGCCTGCGGCGACGGCCGTCACGCGCGGTGGATGGCCGGGCAGGGTTGGTCGGTGACCGCGGTCGACTATTCGTCGGTGGCGATCGATCTGGCACGGGCGAGTGACCGGGACAAGGCCGTCGACTGGCGGGTCGGCGATGCGACCACGTGGCAACCAGAAGGTTCGGTCGACCTGGTCTTGGTCAGCTTTATGCACCTCGAGGTCGACGAGTTGGCCGAAACGCTGAAGCGCGTCGGACAGTGGGTTGCTCCAGGCGGACGCGTCCTCTATCTGGGGCATTCCATCGAGAACTTCCACCGTGGGGTGGGCGGCCCACCCGAACCGACCATTCTGCCCGGTATTTCCGATCTCGCCAGGGCAGCGGAGGGATCGAGGGTCTACGCACTCGAACACGTGGTTCGGCCACAGGACGGTAAGACGGCAATCGACGTTCTGCTCGAATTCGGTCCGTGGGAACAGGTCTGACCAGGGCGGGAGTGCACCTTCACGTTCCTGGGTAGCCTACCCTAAACTGGCGAGGGTGTTCGTCGTTCGATGAGCATGAACGACGATGATCGGATTCTCGATGTCTGACCACTCTCAGGTAGCTCACCCGGCTGTATCGGGCGGTGGCCATCTGGACGCAGCGCTCCCGGCGACGGCCGCTCAGCGTGAGGTGTGGGTTGCTCAGAACGTCGATCCGAGCAGTCCGGTCTACAACATCGGACTGGTCGTCGAGGTCGACGGGACGATCGACGTCGAGCGCGCGGCAGCGGCGATCAAGGCCACCGTCGGCCGCGTCGAAGCGCTGTTCGTGCACTTCCGGGTGGATACCGACAAGCGGCTGATTCAGGTGCCGATTCCGGAGGCGCACTGGGACGTGGAAGTACTCGACCTTCGAGGCGAGCCGGATCCCGATTCGGCTGCGCAATTGTGGATGGACACCGACATGGCTCGGGTCTTCGGTCCGGACGATCTGCTTTTCCGCCAGGTACTTCTGCTGACCGCCGACGACCGAGTCATCTGGCACCAGCGCTATCACCACAGCGTGGTCGACGGGTATGGAATCTCGCTCATCGTCGCCGACGTCGCCGAACGATACGACGATCCGAATCTCGAGACTTCTGCCCCGCTGTGGGCGCTCGATGCGGTGGTTGCAGCCGATCTGGAATACCGAAACTCTCCACGGTTCCTGCTCGACCGTCAGTACTGGGTGGAGCGAGTTGAAACAGGACCGGAAGCGACGCGGATTCTGCATGGGCAGGTGGATGATTCGCTGCCGCCGATCTCGGCGATGCTCACGCTCGATGCCGATCGCGCAGCGAAGCTCTATCGCTATGCGGCCGACGCCGGGATTCGACGAACTCGCCTGCCCATGGCCGCGCTGATCGCGTACATTGCACGCACCACCGGACAGCACGACGTTGTCGTCTCGGTTCCGATGGCCGCTCGGGTTGGCCGCGACATGCGTCGCACTCCCTCGATGGCGTCGACGATTCTGCCGCTGAGTATCCGAGTCGAGCGCTCGGAAACCATCGGCCAGTTGGCAACTCGTCTCGACACCGCCCTGATCTCGATTCTCAAACACGGGCGGTACCGGGGCGAGGATCTCGCTCGCGACATTCGGGCGATCGATCCCGACCGTCAGGTCTTCGGCCCCGGCATAAACTCGATGATGTTCGAGCACACTCTCACCTTCGGCGGTTGCCCGGTGAACGTGCGTAATTCGGTAACCGGGCGGGTCGGCGACCTGGATCTGAGTGTGCGCGGCGGACAGGACGGGGAACCGATCGAAATCGACGTCCGCGCACCGTTCGGATTCGACCGCGAACTGGCTGATCACACCGCCAGAATCGAACAGTTCCTCGATCGGTTCGTAGCCGAGCCGCAGCTTCCGATCTCGGCACTCGACCCCATGGCGCCGGCCGAGCGAGAACTCGTGCTCCACGGGTGGAACGACACTGCAGAGCCGCAGCCCGTCACGACGGTGCCGGATTTGTTGCGTAGCAGCTTCTCCGCCGATCGGGGCGCTGTCGCCGTGGTCGACGGCGACGTCCGGCTGACGTACGGCGAACTCGAATCTCGGGTATCGCAGCTCGCCGCACATTTGATCTCTCGCGGTGCTGCATCCGAAACCGTTGTGGCAATCGGGCTTCCGAGATCCGCCGAGATGGTGGTGGGGTTGTTGGCCGCCATGTGCGCCGGTGGCGCTTTCGTGCCGCTGGATCCGTCGTGGCCCGCAGAGCGCCGCGAATCAGTGCTCGCCGATGCCGGTGCCACACTGGTGCTCACCTCTGACGGCGCTGACGACTCCGTTCCGGTCGATCTCTCCGCGTGGGCGTACGAGGACGGGCCTTCGCGCCTGTCCGAGGTCATGACACCCGACGTCCGTATTCACGGTGCCCAACTGGCGTATGTCATCTTCACGTCCGGTTCGACCGGTCGTCCGAAGGGCGCCATGATCCGCCACGAGGCAATCTGTGCAAGGTTGCTGTGGCAGCGGGAGCGGATTCTCGGGTTCGGGTCCGGCGATGCCTCTCTGTTCAAAGCTCCACTCTCGTTCGACATCTCGATCAACGAGATCCTGCTCCCGCTTGTATCCGGCGGTCGATTGGTGATCGCGAAGCCCGAGGGGGAGCGCGACCCGCAATACCTGCTCGACCTGATCGCCGGAGAATCGGTCACCTTCGTCTACCTCGTTTCGTCGATGCTCGACATCCTTCTGGACCTGGCGAACGGGACTGATCAGCTCGATTCGTTGAAGCACGTGTGGTGCGGCGGTGAGGTTCTCACGCCTGAACTCTTCGATCGGTTCCGCGCCCAACTGTCCACGACGCTGTATCACGGCTACGGGCCGGCGGAAGCGACCATCGGTGTCTCCCATGTGATCTACCGCGAGGACGCGGAACGAATCGCCACATCCATCGGGCGCCCGAACCCCAACACTCGCCTGTACGTATTGGACGGCGACCTGCAACCGGTTCCGGTCGGCACCGGCGGCGAACTCTACGCGGCGGGCTTCCTGCTGGGCCGCGGATACGTGGGTGCGTCGGCATTGACCGCGTCTCGTTTTGTCGCGGATCCCTTTGTTTCCGGTGATCTGGCCGGATCCCGGATGTATCGCACCGGTGACTTGGCCCGATGGACCGCGGACGGCACCCTCGACTTCCTCGGACGCACGGACAACCAGGTGAAGATCCGTGGCATGCGTCTGGAACTCGAGGATGTCGAAGCCGCCGTGATCTCGCACCCCCAAGTGCGTCACGTGGCAGTTCTGGTGCGTCAAGCACCCACAGGCGCAAAGTATCTCGCCGCTTACGTGAGTGCAGCATCGGGGACGAGCCTCGCGATCGACTCACGGGACATTCGCGAGTGGGCGGCGAGCAAGCTCCCCGACTACATGGTCCCGACCACCGTCACCGTCCTCGACGAGTTTCCGCTCACGGCCAACGGCAAACTCGACCGCCGCGCACTTCCCGAGCCTGATCTCGCCGAACTGAGTGCGCATGTCGCCGCGAGAAACGAAGTAGAACAACAATTCTGCACGTTGATCGCGTCGGCAGTCGGACTCGATTCGGTCGGCGTGACCGACGACTTCTTTGCACTGGGCGGCGACAGCATCGTCGCGATCTCACTCGTGACCGCAGCTCGTGCGGCCGGTTTGTCGATCAGTCCACGCGAGGTGTTCCAACTGCGCACTGCAGAGGCCATGGCGCGTGCCCAGTCCGGCCGAACGGCTGAGATCGTCGACCACGCGGACCAACCGATCGGCCACGTAGCCACGACGCCGATTGCCGCCAGGGTTCTCGGAGTGTCGGACGCAGTACGAACCTTCCACCAGCGTGCGCTGATTCAGACCCCGTCAGCCTTGACGTCCGAGCATGTCCAGGCGGCGCTCGACGCCCTGGTGGCGCGCCACGATGCACTTCGTGCGACGTTGACTTCCGAAGGAACGCTGCTTGTTCCGGAGGCAAACGAAGCGGCTGTGGTCTTCGAGACCTGTGTACTGCCGGCACCTCTCGAAGAATGCGGACCGTTGATCCTCGCCGAGACCGAGCGAGCCGTCGGTCGTCTGAGTCCGGCCGCCGGCACGATGGTCAGTGCTGTTCTGTTCCGCACCGTGACCGGTCCCGGACGACTGTTGCTGGTCGTCCACCACGCAGTGGTCGACGGAGTCTCCTGGCGCATCATTCTCGAGGACCTCGCGCGCGCCGGCATCGCAGCGATGAATGGCGACGAACCCGAACTTGCTCCGGTCGGCACGTCGGTGAGGAGATACGCCGAACTCGTTACAGAAGCGGTTGGAGCAGGGCGACTGGACACCGAGATCGAATTCTGGGACTCGGTGACGGCCGCACAACAGTCGCGTCTCGGGCGTCGGGCACTCGACCCGGCGATCGACATCGCGCGCACCGCTTCGGCGCGGTCGATCACCTTACCTCCAGAATTTGCAGATCAGCTGTTGGGCAGTGTCCCAAGGGCGTTCGGGGCCGATGTGAGCGAAGTGCTGGTCACCGCACTTGCCGTGGCGCTGACCCGTTGGAGCGGGGCCGGATCGGTGACGATCGACCTGGAGGGGCACGGACGCGACGAAGACATCGTTCGCGGCGACGGCGCTGCGCACGTTGACCTGACACGAACTGTCGGTTGGTTCACCACGGTGTTCCCGGTTGCGCTCGAGATCGGCACAGCCGCTCCGGATCTCGACGCGACCGACGATCTGGCGGGGGTTCTCAAGAGCGTCAAGGAGCAACTTCGACGGGTTCCGAACGCCGGCTTCGGGTACGGAGCATTGCGATACCTCGGCGGCTCGGATCAGTTGCGTAGTTTTGCAGCGCCCGAGGTGGTGCTCAACTATCTGGGACGCACGGCCGCGGCGAAAGGGGACTGGTTCCCGGTGTCGATGGACGGCGCTGCCGATCCGTCCATGCCGTTGGGACACGCGTTGTCTGTCGACGTCGTAGCCGAGGACGCCGCCGGTGGACCACGCCTGCGAGCCACTCTGACCTGGGCGTCGAACATCTTCCTGCGTAGCGACATCGACAGGTTTGCGCGGCTGTGGCTGGACTCGCTCAAGGCCGTGTCCGGACTCGCAGCCTTCGGCGGAGCCACACCCTCGGACTACCCTCTGGTGGCGCTCGCTCAGGCAGATGTGGACGAGTTGCCGAAGGCTGAAGAGATTCTCCCACTCACTCCGCTGCAGGAAGGGATCTACTTCCATTCGGCGTTTGCCGATCCGGGGGCGGATCAGTATGTCGTGCAACAGGTTGTGGAGCTGACCGGCGCCGTGGACAGTGCGGCGCTGCACCGTGCGCTTCAATCCGTCGTCGATCGGCATGAGGCGCTGCGCACCGGATTCTCGGTCCTGGGTGACGGCAGGGTGGTGCAGGTGGTGCACCCGAGCGCTGTCGTGGAGATGGCGGTAGTCGAGGTGGCCGGCGCCGATGTCGATGAACTGCTCTCCGCCGACCGTGCGCGTGGGTTCGACCTCGCGCAACCGCCACTCGTCCGTTACACGCTTGTCCGTGCAGCTTCGGAGAAATATCTTCTGCTGCAGTCGATTCACCACGCGGTTGCAGATGGATGGTCGGTCCCGGTGATGCTGCGGGAACTGATGGCGTCGTACAGCGTCGGCGATTCCCGCATCGTGTTCCCGGCGCCGGCGCGGTACCGCAGCTATCTCGAATGGCTGGCCGGTCACGATCACGAGGCTTCGGCAGCAGTGTGGAAGAAGGCACTGAACTCTCCCGGTCCCGCCGTCGAACTGCCCGCCCCGAGTGCCGGCAGCAGCGGAATCCGCGCAACTCGGGTCGAACTGACCGGCAGTGACACTCGCGCACTGACGACCAACGGACGCTCACACGGACTGACGCTGAGCACACTGGTGCATGGCGCCTGGGGATTGGTGCTCGGCCGAATGGCCGGCCGAACAGACGTGCTGTTCGGCTCGACCGTATCGGGGCGCGGCGGCGACCTACCCGGTATCGAGACCATGGTGGGCTTGTTCATCAACACTGTGCCGGCCCGCCTGCGCTTCGATCCGGCGGAGCCTGCCTCGCAAGCACTTTCTCGCTGGCAGGAAGAACAATCGGAACTCCTCGACCATCAGTACGTGGGGCTGCCCGAACTGCGACGGACCGGCGGACTGGAGCAGAACTTCGAATCGCTGGTCGTGTTCGAGAACTATCCCCTCGGTGACACGGCAATCGCTGATCCCACGGATTCGGTGCGACTGACGGGAATTCGATTCGACGAGCGGCCGGCCTACCCACTGACGCTGATCGTCGTTCCAGGCGATCGGTTGGCGTTGGAGCTGAAGTACGACGCCGCTCAGGTGGACGGCAACGCCGCGCAGGCGCTGGCCGAAGCTCTCGCAGTGGTGCTCACAGAGCTTTCCCGCGATCTGGAACAGGTGATCGGCCGGATCGCGCTGGCACCCGCTCAGCCGGGGAGCGTCGGCACGGGCTTGGACCAGCCGCGTGCAACGCTGACCGAGCTGCTGCGGGATCAAGCTGAGCGCGCGCCCGAAGCCACCGCTGTGATCTTCGGCGACGAGGTGTTGACCTACGCCGAACTTCACTCTCGCGCTGATCGTTTTGCGCACCTGCTGCGCGAACGGGGCGTCCGACGCGAATCGTTGGTGGCCGTTGCCTTGCCGCGCTCGATCGAGCTGATGGTCGCGATACTCGGCATCGGAAAGGCCGGGGGAGCATACGTTCCCCTCGACACCGGCTATCCGGCGGAGCGGCTGACGTACATGCTGGGTGACGCCGATCCGGTGTGCGTCGTGGTGTCGGAGGATTCTTCACTCGATTCGGGTTCGGTTCCGCGGGTGACGGTATCGGAGTCCGCGCAGTTCCCCGCCGATCCGCTGAGTGCTCCGGGATCGCCCGCGGATGCCGCGTACATGATCTACACCTCAGGTTCGACCGGTCGCCCCAAAGGTGTTGTGGTCACCCACGAGGGTGTGGTCAACCGATTGCTCTGGGCACAGCAGATACGTCCGATGAACAGCTCTGACCGGATGCTGCAGAAGACCCCGTCGAGCTTCGACGTCTCCGTCCCCGAATTCTTCTGGCCGTTCCTGGTGGGGGCAACCCTGGTGATGGCCGAGCCGGACGGGCACAAGGACCCGGGCTATCTGGCCGACGTCATCGTCGAACAGTCCGTGACCCGAGCGCACTTTGTTCCGTCGATGCTCGAAGTGTTTCTCGCGGAGCCGAAAGCGGCACTGTGCACGTCCCTCGAAATCGTCAACTGCAGCGGTGAGGCACTGCCCGTTCACGTTGCACGCAAGGTCGCGGACATCCTGCCGAATGCTCTGGTGGACAACCTGTACGGCCCCACCGAAGCTGCCGTCGACGTCAGTTGGCAGCCGTCGGTGCAGGACACTCCGGCCGACGCCGTCAGCGTCCCGATCGGCGCACCCGCCGCCAACACAGGACTGTTCGTTCTCGATCCGTATCTTCAGAACGTTCCGGCCGGTGCCACCGGTGAGCTGTATCTGGCAGGGCCACAACTGGCGCGTGGCTACCACGGACGTGGGGGATTGACCTCCGAGAGATTTGTGGCGAACCCGTACGGACATGCCGGCTCGCGGATGTACCGGACCGGTGACATCGTGCGTTGGAATGCCGACGAAGTTCTCGAGTACCTCGGCCGCGTCGACGAGCAGGTGAAGGTTCGTGGATTCCGCATCGAACTCGGTGAAATCGAAGCTCAGTTGGCGCTGTGCCCCGGAGTCGCGGCAAGTGCCGTGATCGTCCGCTCCGACGGTCCGAGTAACCGCGCACAGGTGGTTGCCTACCTGGTCGGAGACGTTGACGAAGCTGCGGTGCGAGGGCAGTTGTTGTCGGTGCTTCCGGAGTTCATGGTGCCCAGCGCCTTCGTGCGGCTGGAGTCACTGCCGCTGAGTCCGAGCGGCAAGCTCGACCGGAAGGCCTTGCCTGCCCCGGATTTCGCGGCACAGGTGGGCGAAACGGTGGGAGGTGTCTCTTCGGGTGTTGCAGACCTCCTCGCCGGGCATTTCGCGACGGTTCTCGGACTGCCCAGAGTCGGGGTGCGCGACGACTTCTTCACTCTCGGCGGCGACAGTATTCTGGCGATCCGACTGGTCAACCTGGCTCGTCGGGATTCGGTAGTACTAACCCCGCGTCAGATCTTCGAATTGCGTACTCCCGCTGCGATCGCCGCAGCAGTGGGTGATGTTGTCACCTCGGCCGCTACTGTCACGACCGACATCGGCGTGGGTGATCTGGTTCCGCTGCCGGTGGTCCACCGCTTGTCCGAATGGACGGGCAATATCGATCGCTTCAATCAGTCAGTTCTGATCCATTCTCCGGCAACATCTCTCGAATCGATCACCGGCGCGTTGCAGGCCGTACTCGATCACCACGACGGACTTCGTCAAACCTTGATCCGACACGACCGCGGAATGTGGTCGGCGCGGGTGCAGGAACCCGGCAGCGTCCGGGCAGCGGACATCGTCGAACGAGTCGACGCGCGGGGACTGGGCGACGCCGAGCTGCGAACACTCGTCACTGAGCACTCCGAAACAGCGACCAGTCGATTGGATCCGTCTGCTGGGCGGATGATCTCGGTGGTCTGGTTCGATTGTGGTGCCGAGAATCTCGGGCGGCTCGCCATAGTTGCGCATCACCTGGTCGTGGACGGCGTGTCCTGGGGAACCCTGCTCGAGGACTTGGCGATGGCCTGGGTGGCGGTCGAGGCCGGAGAGCCCGCTGCACTCGATGGTGTCGGAACTTCGCTGCGCACTTTCTCCCGCACGGTGGCCGAACACGCTCACTCGGCTCATCGATTTGCCGAACTCGATCACTGGCTGACGGTGACCGCTCCGGGCGCGCATCTGATTCCCGGTGTCGAGGGCTATGCCGTTGTATCCGGAGGCTCGAGGCGCACGGTCACGGTGGACGGAGCAATCTCCGAGGCGGCACTTGGATCGGTTGCGGCACTGGTGGGTGCGGAGGGAACGGACGTTCTGCTGGCAGCACTGACGATGTCCGTCGATCACTGGCGTCGTTCCACCGGTCGTAGCGAGCGTGAACTTCTGGTCGACCTCGAAAGGCACGGCCGCGAGGAATTGGTACCGGGAACCGATCTATCGCGAACAGTCGGCTGGTTCACCACCATCGCGCCCACGCGACTGCACGCCGGGACCGACCCGGTAGCCACACTGCGCGAGGTGAAGGAGAGCCTGCGCAGTGCACCGGACGGCGGTATCGGCTACGGAATGTTGCGGTACGTGAACGCCCGCACGGCACCGACATTGGCGGGGCGATCCGAATCTCAGATCCTGTTCAACTACCTCGGACGTTCGGCGGCTGCTGGATCGACCGCATGGTCCCTGGCCGCCGAATCCGAAGCCATGTCCACCGATCCCGACGCGGACATGGGAGGGCCGTACCGGCTGATCGTCAATGTCGTCAGTGTGGATTCGGAGCTTCGCGCCGACTTCGCTTGGGCGAGTGAAGATTTGTCCGAGGAGGACGCGCGGGCACTGTCAGACGGCTGGGTTTCGGCGCTCGGTGATCTGTCGGTCGCGGCTGTGGAGCACGACGGGCCTCCCATCCTGACTCCGTCCGATGTGGGGTTGCTGGACCTGAGTCAGGCCGAGATCGACGCGATAGCCGACGCGAGCCCGACAGGTGTCAGCAGCATCCTCCCACTCTCACCCTTGCAGGAAGGCCTGTACTTCCAGGCCGGATACTCAGACAGCGGTGACAGCGCTGGCGGGGACATCTACACGGCACAGTTCTCGATGGACTTCGGACACACGCTCGACGTAGACAGGTTGGCTGCGGCCGCCCGGACACTTCAACGACGAAATCCCACCCTGCGTGCGGGATTCGTGAGCGAAGGCCTGAACGAGCCGGTGCAGTTCTTCAGCGCGGGACTCGACGTTCCGGTTGCCGTCCACGATCTCCGTGAACTGGACGACTCGACTGCGCGTGAGCGCGCCGACGGCATTGCTGCCCAAGACAGAGTGACTCCATTCGACCTGACCGCGCCGCCGCTGTGGCGTATGAGCGTGCTGCATCTGCCTGGCGGACACGATCGCCTGGTGATCAACAGGCAGTTCCTGCTGTGGGACGGCTGGTCCAACGGCCTTGTCGTCAGTCAGCTTCTGGCGCTTTACGATACCGGCGGTGACGACAGCGCATTCGGCGAACCCGAGGGGTCGTTCGAGACGTACCTCGCCTGGTTGGCAGGCCGTGACGGTGCAGCCGCCGACGAGGGGTGGCGCGGAGCGCTCGCAGGCCTCGAGGAGCCGACGCTTGTTGCCGAGCCGACGCCCGGCGTCGAAGTTCAGCTTCCGGATCGCCGCGATGCGGTTCTGTCGGAAGCGCTTTCGCGCGCGTTGCGTGAGCGCGCTGCTGCGTCCGGCGTCACGTTCAACACGGTACTGAATGCAGCGCTGGCCCTGGTGCTGGCGTCGGCCACCGGTCGGCAGGACGTCGTCTTCGGCTCCACGGTTGCCGGAAGGCCACCCGAGGTGCCGGGAATCGACACTGTGGTGGGCATGTTCCTCAACACCGTTCCCGTTCGGCTGCAACTGGATCCGAACGAGAGCGTCGAGGAACTTCTTCGTCGCACGCAGGCGGATCGTCTCTCGCTGATGCCGTACGACTACCTCGGCTTGGCATCGATCCAACGTGTCACCGAGCACCGTCAGTTGTTCGACGTGCTGATAGTCCTGCAGAACTTCGTGGACGAGAAGCAAGTAGACGCTCTCAATGCCGCCCACGACGTCAGTGGCAGCGACAGCATCGATCACACGCACTATCCGCTGACCGTCGTGGTCACACCGGGCACCACCGTCAACGTCAAGTTCGAGTTCCATCCGCATCTGGTGACCGCGCGTCGAGCCGAGGACCTACTGGGTCACTTCGTCGAACTGTTGCAGAGTTGGTCGCAGGACATGACAGGTTCGGTCGTTGCGACACCGGTTCCCGCAGTGGCGCAACAGACGCAGAGCCGAGAGTTGCCGGAGCGCACCATTGCCGACCTGTTCGAAGAGGCGGCGTCGGCGCAACCGAACGACACTGCACTCGTGTTCGGGAAGCGCCGGATGACCTACGCCGATCTCGACGGCGAGATCAACCGGATGGCGCGGTTGCTGATCAACTGCGGTGCCGGCCCGGAAAAGATCGTGGCTCTCGGTCTACCACGGTCGGTGGACATGGTCGTCGCCCTCTTCGCCGTATTGCGGACCGGTGCCGCCTACCTGCCCCTCGAACTCGACCACCCCGCCGAGCGGTTGGCCGTGATGATCGACGACGCGCATCCTGTCGTGTTGCTGACGACCGTTGCCGCCGCATCGAAGTTCGAAGGAGCGGATATCCGCACTATCGTGATCGACGAGCCGGACACAGCGGCAAGGAGACTGACGATCTCGGCGCGGGCGCTCTCCGCGTCGGAACTCGGAGTATTCGCCCCGGGGACACCGCATCGACTCGACCACCCCGCGTACGTCATCTACACCTCCGGTTCGACCGGCAAGCCCAAGGGCGTGGTCACCGGTTACCGCGGCCTGACGAACATGCAGTTCAACCACCGCGAGGCGATCTTCGAACCGGTGATCGCCGCGGCGGGCCGACGCCTGCGGATCGCGCACACCGTGTCCTTCGCGTTCGACATGTCGTGGGAGGAACTTCTGTGGCTCGTGGAAGGCCACGAGGTGCACATCTGCGACGAGGATCTGCGCCGCGACGCCGAGGCGTTGGTTGCGTACTGCGACGCACAGGACATCGACGTCGTCAACGTGACGCCGACCTACGCGACGCACCTGATCGAGAGCGGACTTCTCGACGACGGTGTGGGACAACACCGCCCGCCGCTTGTCCTGCTCGGGGGTGAAGCCGTTCCGGATTCGGTGTGGAACAAGCTGCGCGAGACCGAAGGAACCGTGGGTTACAACCTCTACGGACCGACGGAATACACGATCAACACCCTCGGCGGCGGAACGTCCGACAGTGACACCCCGACCGTCGGCAAGCCGATCTGGAACACGACTGCGCACATTCTCGACGGCTGGCTGCGTCCGGTTCCCGACGGAGTTGCCGGCGAACTGTACATTGCCGGAGCCGGTTTGGCTCGCGGCTACCTCGGACGCTTCGCGCTGACGTGCGAGCGCTTCGTCGCCGATCCTGCCGGGACCGGAGAACGCATGTACCGCACGGGCGATCTGGTGCGGCGACGCGGTGACGGCAACCTGGACTTCCTCGGCCGCACCGACGACCAGGTGAAGATCCGAGGTCATCGGATCGAGCCGAGCGAAATCGTCTCCGTTCTCGAATCCGACGAACACGTGCGTCAAGCAGCGGTGGTGGTCGACGTCGGGGCAGGTGGAGTCAAGAGGCTCGTCGGTTACGTGACACCGGTGCGCCTGGGCGTCGCGCACGATTACCGTGCGCGAGCACGAGTTCTCCTACCCGACTACATGGTTCCGGCGGTGGTGATCGAAGTGGAGACACTACCGATGACCGTCAACGGAAAGCTCGACGTCAAGGCGCTGCCCACGGCCGATTCGGTGCTGGGGGAGCGGAGTGGGACAGCGACCGCGCCCCGGAACCACACGGAAGAGGTCCTGTGCGAACTCTTCTCGGACGTGCTGGACGTGGAGGGTATCGGTGTCGACGACAACTTCTTCGACCTCGGTGGCCACTCGCTTCTGGCCACCAAACTGATCAGTCGGACGCGGATCGCCATTCCCAACAGTCTGACCATGCGTGATCTCTTCGAAGCGCCGACTGTCGCGGAACTCGCGGAACGTATTGTGGCCGAGCAGGGATCGACGCGACCGGTGCTGGTGGCGAAGCCTCGACCGGATCACCTTCCTCTTTCTGCCGCTCAACAGCGATTGTGGCTGATCGGACAGATGGAGGAGAACTCCGCGGCCTACAACTTCCCGATCGTGCTCCGCCTGGACGGCACTCTGGACGCGGATGTCTTCGCGGCGGCGCTGGATGACGTCGTGGAACGACACGAGTCGTTGCGTACGGTGTTCCGGTTGGTGGACGGAACACCGGAACAGATCATTCTCCAATCGGCGACGGTTCCGGTCGAGACAGTTCATCTCGAGACAGTTCCTTCAGCGGAATCCGACATCGCCGGCGAAGTTGCAGTGGTAGTGGGTCGTCCGTTCGACCTGTCGAACGAGATTCCGATCCGCGCACGCCTGATCCGGGTAGACGATGCCGTAGTCGTCGTGATCGTCCTGCATCACATCACCACCGACGAATGGTCCGATCGCCCGTTCCTTCGGGATCTGATGTCTGCCTACTCCTCTCGAATTCAGGGCGAAGAACCAGCTTTCGAACCGCTTCCCGTTCAGTACGCGGATTACACCCTGTGGCAACGGGAATTGCTGGGCGGCGCCGACGATCCGTCGAGCGTCCTGAGTACGCAGTTGGACTTCTGGGCGAAAAGTTTGGACGGAGCCCCGGAAGAACTGCTGCTCCCCGCCGACCGGAGCCGACCGGCAAGACCGAGTTTCTCCGGTGGCGCAGTGGTGACACGGTTAGGCGTAGACACCACTGCTGCACTGCGAGATCTGGCGCGCGAGAGCCAGAGTTCGATGTTCATGGTCCTGCACGCGGCGTCGGCGGCGTTGCTGACCGCGCTCGGTGCGGGTGAAGACCTTCCGCTCGGGGCTCCCGTGGCCGGGCGCAGTGAACAGGGGCTCGACGAACTCGTCGGCTTCTTCGTCAATACCATTGTGCTTCGCACGGATACGTCGGGTAACCCGACGTTCCGGCAGCTGGTGGATCGCGTTCGCGAGGGAGATCTCGAGGCCTTCGCCAACGCCGACGTTCCGTTCGAAACTGTGGTGGAGCGTCTCAATCCGCCGCGTACTTTGGCACGCAACCCGCTGTTCCAGGTCATGGTCGGCTATCACAGTCGCGAGGAGATGGGCGGGGATCCGTTCGAACTCGAGGAGTACACGGCCAAGTTCGATCTGGTGTTCAACTTCACCGAGTATCTCGGCGACGAAGGCTGCATCGACGTCCGGCTCGAATACGGCAGTGACCTCTTCGATCGCGAGACCGCACAGCGAATTTCGAACCGATTGGAATCGGTGATCGCAGCAGTCGTGGAATCGGCCGACATCGAGATCGGTGACATCGACATCTTCTTGCCAGGCGAACTCGAGCAGGTTGTCACCTCGTTCAACGACACCGCCGTCGACGTACCGGAAGAGACGTTCTACGACGCTTTTGCGCGTGGGGTCGCTGCTACACCCGAGGCGATCGCGGTGCGCGACGAGACAGGACAAGTCACCTACCGCGAGCTTTCCGAGCAGTGTGACCGGATAGCCGGTCTGCTGTATCGGCACGGAGTGTCGGTCGAAGACGTGGTGGGACTTGCCGTCCCGCGCTCGGTGGAGATGGTCGCGTCGGTCCTCGCCGTGCTCAAGCTGGGGGCAGCGTATCTTCCCCTGGACTTGAGTCACCCGAGCGAACGCATCACGTACATGCTCACCGATTCCCGCGCCTCGATACTGCTGTCCACCTCCGAGGAGAGTTCTCGAATCGACGATGTGGTCGGTGTCGAGCGAATCCTCTTGGACGATCCGTTGATCCGGAGGGAACTGGACGAGGCAGTGATCGTCGAGACCCCCAGGCCACCAGTCGGCGTCAGCCACGCGGCGTACGTCATCTACACCTCGGGATCGACCGGCAAGCCGAAGGGAGCTGTCCTGTCCCATGACGGTATCCCGAGCCTTGTTGCCACAGCCGAGGTTCGGATGCGACTGATACCGGGTTCGGTGGTGATGCAGTTCGCTTCGGTCGGCTTCGACGTTGCGGTATTCGAGTTGGCCATGGCTCTGTGCACGAGCAGCGCCCTGGTGATCGTGCCTCAGAACGCCCGCGTTGCAGGTCCGGCGCTCACGGATTTCATGACGAGCAATTGCGTGACCCACGCAATCATCCCTCCCTCGTTGCTGGCCGCCCTGCCGGCAGGATGCGAAGTACCGCAAGGTTGCACGGTGTTGGTCGGAACCGAAACGGTGCCGCCGGAGCTGATCGGGCGATGGGCGGAACGGCTGAATTTGCTTGCCGCGTACGGACTCACCGAAGCCACGGTGAACAACACACTGTGGCAGGCGGAGCCCGGTTGGAACGGCGCTGTGCCCATCGGAATCCCCGATCCCAACGAACAGGCGTACGTGCTCGACGATCAACTGCGTCCGGTTCCGCCGGGGGTATCCGGCGAGCTGTACATCGCAGGCCGCGGCCTGGCCAGAGGGTACTTGGGCCGATTCGATCTGACGGCACAGAGATTCATCGCAGATCCCTTCGGCGCGGGCGATCGCATGTACCGCACCGGGGACCGCGCGCGGTGGCGCTCGGACGGGAACATCGACTTCCTCGGCCGCGTGGACGATCAGGTCAAGATCCGTGGTTTCCGAATCGAATTGGGTGAAATCATAGGAGCACTCAGTGCCCATCCGTCGGTGAAGCAGGCGACGGTCGTCGCGGATCGACAGGGCGAAATCACGCGCCTGGTCGGGTACGTGTCACCGGAACCCGGTGTTGTCGTCGACACGACGGCAGTGCGGAACCTCGCGGCAGTGTCGTTGCCCGACTACATGGTTCCGACCTTGGTTGTCGCCCTTGACGGTCCGCTGCCGCTGACGCCCAACGGAAAGCTCGACCGTAAGGCGCTGCCTGCCCCGGACTGGTCGGAGCTGGCGGGTGATGTTGCTCCTCGCACGGCGGTGGAGTCCACGGTCGCGGCTGCCTTCGCGGAGATACTGCAACTCCCGAGCGTCGGAGTCCACGACAGTTTCTTCGAACTCGGTGGGCATTCGATGGCATCGATGAAACTGGTCGGTCGCATTCGCGAAGCGTTCGGCGTGGACGTCAGTATTCGCGACGTATTCGACGCGCCGAGTGTTGCGGAGTTGGCCGCCGTCGTTGCGCGTTCGGAAGGTGGGCGTCCGATCCTGGCGCCGGCGGTGAAACGTCCGGAGACGATGGGTCTGTCTGCGCCGCAACGTCGTCAGTGGGAGTTGTTCCGCTCGGCCGGCGAGCACCCGCAAGCAAGCCACGCTCTGGCGCTGACCCTGAAATCGAAGATCGATCCGGAGATTCTCGGGCACGCCTTGGACGATGTGACGTCGCGGCACGAACCACTGCGGACAACCTTCGTCGAGGTCGACGGCATCGTCGTGGCAAGAGAATCGGTGCGGCCGACTGTCGATGTGGTCGATGTCGGCGCCGGCGATGTGGGTCGAGTGGTGTTCGAACTGGCTCAACTTCCGATGGATCTGCGTGAGCAATCGCCATTGCGGGTTCATCTGGTGCTCGGTGAAGACGGCTCTCGGACACTGCTTCTCGTCATGCACTACATTGCCGTCGACGAGTGGTCCGTTGTGCCCTTGCTGGGAGATCTGGTCTCGGCCTATGCGGCCAGGTCGCAGGGAGATCAACCGATCTGGGACGAGTTGGCGTTGACGTACGCCGACTACACCGTGTGGTCCGACGAGCTGTTGGGTGACCCCTCTGATGGCACCAGTCGCGCGTCGAAGCAACTTGCGTACTGGCAGGATGCGCTCGACGGAATACCGACCAGTGTGAATCTTCCGTTGCCGGAAGGTGACTCGGAGCCTCGAGGTGACGTGGTCGCTGTCGACATCGACGCGGATCTGCACGCCAGAATCGACGCTCTGGCTGCGCGCACCGGCACGAGTATGTTCATGGTCCTGCAGGCCGCACTGGCCAGCGTTCTCACGAAGGCCGGCGCGGGTACCGATCTTCCTATCGGTTCACTGGTTGCGGGCAGGTCGGATCCCCGTCTCGAACCGATGATCGGATCATTCTTCAATGTTGTTCTCCTGCGCACGGATACGTCCGGTAGTCCGACGTTTGCAGAATTGCTGGCTCGCATCCGGGAAAACAATCTGGAAGCGCTGAGCAATCAGGACGTCTCATATGTGTATGTCGAGCAGGCACTGGGTAATCCGGCGTCCATGAGACCTCAGGTGATGGTGATCCATCACCAACAGGCCGATTTGGACGGGCTCGGCGACTTCGGTTCTCTCGTACCGATTCCGGTGGGAGTGCCCGATGCCGATGTGACGTTGAGTTTTTACGAGCCGGTCGGCGAAGGGCCTGTTTTTGCAACTCTCGGGTTCCGTGCCGACCTCGTCGATGCGGGCGAGGTCCGTGAATGGGCAGGTCAGCTGGTCGACGTGATCGAGGCTGCGGCGCTCGTCGAAGGCGATGACGCGAGCGAGGGGGCGAAACTATGACATACGTCGCATCCCTCCGCGGGGTGGACCGCTATACGGGGGCTCGCAGTGTTGATACCCTCACCTCATTAAGGGTAGCCTTTGCTACTTACTTCGGGACATCGATTGGCGGCCGTACCAGGTCGTCCCGTCGGGGATGGACTACCTGTAATGAGTGAATCACCGAGAGACTCCAGCGCCGAACCCGCAGTGGTCGACATCGTCGGCGTCGGGTTCGGTCCGGCCAACCTTGCGTTGGCCATCGCTGTCGAAGAACACAATGCAAATTGTGCAGCCGTTGATCGGGTGAACGCGCGGTTCTTCGAAAAGCAGTCTCAGTTCGCGTGGCATCCCGGGATGCTGCTCGACGGTGCCACGATGCAGATCGCGTTTCCGAAGGACCTGGTGACGTTCCGCAACCCACAGAGTGGATACAGCTTCTTCTCGTATCTGTTCGAGCAGGGGCGTCTGGTCGACTTCGTCAACCACCAGACCTTCTTTCCCACTCGCCACGAGTTCAACGACTACCTGTGCTGGGCAGCTCGACGAGTCGACGCGGACGTGCAGTTCGGTACGACCGTCGACGGGGTCGAGGGCATCAGGAATTCCGACGGCGCGGTGGATCGCTTTGCGGTTCGCACGGCCGACGGTGAAACGGTGATCGCGCGCAACATCGTCGTCGGCGCCGGACTGAAAGAGCGGATCCCGGAGTGGGCAACGCCGTCGTCCCGGTGCTTCCACAATCACCAGTTCCTCTTCCACCTCGAAGCAATGCCAGAGCCCGTGCACAACAGGTTCGTCGTTCTCGGCGCCGGTCAGAGTGCCGCGGAGATCGTCGACTACCTGCATGCGAACTACCCGAACGCCGAAGTCCACAGTGTTTTTGCCCGCTACGGCTACAGCCCGGCAGACGACAGCCCCTACGCAAATCGCATCTTCGATCCCGAAGCCGTCGACCAACTGCACGGCGCCGACGCCGCGGAACGACGTCGACTTCTCGATTTGCACCGCAGTACCAATTACTCGGTCGTCGACATCGAACTGATCAACAAGCTCTATGCCACCGAGTACCAGGAGATGGTTCGCGGGCCGCGGCGGCTGTTCATGCGTCGGGCCTCGGAGATCACGAGTGCCATGGAGACCGAATCCGGCATCGAACTGGCTGTTCGTAGCAATCTCGACGGCTTGACCGACACGCTCTCGTGCGACGCACTCATTCTGGCCACGGGTTTCACCCCGGCACCGCTGGACAATTTGTTGGGTGAACTCGTGCCGGATTCGTCCGTTCCGCGTAACGTCAGTCGGGATTATCGACTGGCTGTAACGGAGGACGTGACAGGCGGTATCTATCTGCAGGGTGGGACAGAACAGACTCACGGATTGACGTCGTCGCTGCTGTCGAACGTGGCAGTGCGGGCGGGGGAGATTCTGGCGTCGGTACTGAGCCACCAGAACCGAACTGGTGCGCTTGCTAGTCTGGGCGCACAAGACACGTACGTAACGAGTGAGGCGAGATGAGCACTAACCCTTTCGATGACGAAGACGGCCGCTTCTACGTGCTGGTGAACGACGAGGACCAGCACTCGCTGTGGCCCACGTTTTCCGAGGTCCCCGCCGGCTGGCGCGTGGTGTTCGGTGAAGACAGCCGCAAGGCGTGCCTCGAATACGTCGAGGCGAACTGGACCGACATGCGTCCGAAGAGCCTGCGTGAAGCCATGGAAGCCGATCAGGCTGCCGGCGGAAAGCACGCAGTCGAGAGCTGATTCTCTCACCGCTCGGAACCCCCGAGTGAACAGAAAAGAGCTGGGCACCGTCAGGTGCCCAGCTCTTTCTGCTTGAACGACGCCTACTTCTCGGTGACGGGAACTCGACGCCTTCGCTTGCGGACCATCGGTCGACGTAGCGAGTCCACGCGCATCAGGATTCGTGGACGACGCAGCGTCCGCGCTCCCCATTCGCCGAGCGTCACGCCCGCGGCGAGGGCGCAGCCGATACCGAAGGCCGACAGCAAGGCGGTCAACCCGATCAGTACCTGGTCGTTGAGCAGCGCGTACAGGCCTCGGTACAGCGAAAGACCGGGGAGCAGGGGAGTGATGCCTGCGACCGCGACAACCAGCGGAGGCGTCAGGGCGCGGCGAGCCATCAGACCACCGGCAAGGCCGACGACGGTCGCTGCGATCGCGGCCGCGATCACGGGGCCGACGTCGAGTGTCTGCACGAAGATCGACACACCACTGCCTGCCGCACCGCCCAGGAACGCCGCGGTGAGTGCACGACGCTCGGCGTAGCAGGCGAGTGCATAGAAGACCGACGCACAGGCGCCGGAAAGCATGAGGATCGGCAACTGGGTGATGGTCGATACTTCGACGTTGATCGGTGGAAGCGTCGAACCCAACATTCCGGTCATCCGCAGTGAGATTGCGACACCCGCGATGATGCCGCCCGTCATCATCACCACTTCGAAGAACCGCGCGACAGCTGTAATGGGTGCACCCATGATCGCGTCCTGGACCGAGCCCACCAACGACAGCCCGGACAGTAGGACGACAACTCCGGCCGCGATGACCAACGACGGCCGGATACTGATCCCCAGCTGGTCCTGAAATGTATAGAGCGTGGCAGCGGGCGCAGCCGCGATGAGACCGCCGACAACCTGCTGGAAGAAGAACGGCAGGCCGAACCGGTTCAGCACACGGTTGACGCGGTCGATGACCATCGTCGTCAAGAACGCGACTGTGGCAACGAGGAACCCACCCCCGAGCAGGACGGAGACCGAAGCCGCCATCGCCGCCCAGGCCATTGTCGCGGTCCAACGGTTGTACGGGTGCGGCGCCGTCGTGATGGCTGTGAGAGCATCGTGCGCTTGGTCCGGGGTGATCGCCTCACGGCGGATGCGACGCGTCAGACGGTCGACAGCCGCCAGTCGTGTGAAGTCCATCGACCGGTAGTGGACGATGCGCATCGTGCTCGCCGGCGGTCGCGTGGGGCCGCGATAGGCAGAGAGCACAATCGAGTTGTACGTGACGTCGACGTCACACTGGGCCAGGCCGTACGTGGCGGCGATGAACTGCACCTGCTCAGCGGTGTCCATGGCTGCGGTTCCGGATGCGAGGAGGACTTCGCCTACCCGAACCGCGAGGTCCAGGACCTCTGCGACGACGGCGTCGTCTGTCAGGTCGATCGGTTGAAGCGGCGCGGGAGCCGACGTGACCGTGTCGACGGTGGCTTGCCGGTTTCCCGTCAGGCGTGTGAGTACTTCGGTGAATTTCGCCATCAGGGGGCGGAGTGGGAGTTGCGCATGGGGCCCACGCTATCTAACGTGACCCGGGCGCGGCCACCGTGACGGCTTGGATATGATGGCTCCGCAAAGTCAGTCGCGGCAACGCGTCGGTCTTCGCCTCCTTAGCTCAGTGGTAGAGCACTCGCCTTGTAAGCGAAAGGTCGTCGGTTCAATCCCGACAGGAGGCTCCGAAAACTCAGAGGCACTCACCGAGAATGTGGTGGGTGCCTCTGTGTTTGCTCAGGTGCTGTGTTTGCTCAGGTGCTGCGTTTGCCGAGACGCTGTGTTTGCCGAGACGCTGCGTTTGCCAGGTCTCTCGGCTGCCTGCCAGGTTCAGTTGGTCTCAGGCTTGTTCGAAGCCTGGCGCGGGTCGATCGCGCCGTCGATGTACTGCTGGGCAATCACTCGCAGTTTGACGTTGCTTCGCTGCGAGTCCTGGATGAGGATGCGGAAGGCTTGGTCGGCGTCGACGCGGTGGGTGCCCATGATGATGCCCTTGGCCTGTTCGATGACGCCTCGCGATTCGAGTGCACGCTCGAGGTCCATCGCGTGCTTTCTGGCCATGTCGAGGCGCTGCGAGCTGTGCAGTGCGTAGGCCGAGGTGACGGCGAAGAGTTGGAGCAATGCCGCGTCGGCTCCGGTGAAACCTCGGAGGTCGTGGCTGTAGAGATTGAGAGTTCCGAGCGGGCGATCTCTACCGGGTAGCGGCATCGACAAGAAGCTGACGGCGCCGACTGCCTTTGCCGCGCTTGCGAATTGAGGCCACCGGCTGTGGGCTTCGCTGGCATGTGCGCGTACAACCGTGCCGGTGCGTGATGACGTCACGCTCGGTCCGTAATTCAGTCGGAATTGGATCGAGTCGACGGTACGAACAAGTTGGTGGGTGGCGGCTACGGTTCGAAACGTCGAATCCGAACCCCCGATGGCAATGCCGGCCATGTCGGCGTCGGCGATGAGGTCGACGGCATGCTTGCAGACCTGTTCGAGGAATTGCTCTGCCTGGGCATGTGGATCGAGGTGTGCGTAGAGCGATTGCAAGGCGTCCGAGGCAGCGTCCAAGCTGTCTTGCGCAGCGGAATTTCGGCCCCCGGCAGGGGCGCGGTGTTCTCTGGCAATGCGCGGCGCCGTCATTGTCTCAACCACCCTTCCCCATCGCGTCGCAGGCATGTCCGATTCGTCTCATTGTTGCACCGGACTAACTGTTGTGCACTCTGTTTCGGTGGACAAGTGTCTGATGGGCCGGACGGTTATATGGGGCGCGCCACGTATGCCCAATCGTGATGTTTGATTCGGCCATTAGCGGGTAATGCGCCAACTTTGGAATTATGTTGTCCTGCAACAGTTAACGTGAAAACTGCGACCGAAGTACAAGTTTTCTCCGCAATGGCGCGCAGGTCGCGAACTTGGCCTATTGTCAGCGCCAGCGCACAATCTTGTACGCGTAACCCGTAGACAGTGAAGGGGATACGACGATGAACGGACTGATCGCGGCTCTGAACAGTGGAATGACGGTCGGCTTGGCCAACACGATCCTGACTTTCGGCGGAATCATCATCAATCTCAATATCGTGATCAACAACTGACCGCGTAATCGGCGAGTAACCGTTTGTTATGCCGATTCGATCGGAAGGTCCGGCCCTGGGCGATCGCTTCGGCTCTTGAGCCATCGATTGGGAAGCTTGCCGGCCAGTTCTCCGAGTGGACCGACTGCAGCACTGAGGATTCCGACTGTTTCCTGAAGTACCTCGATGCTCGCGCTCATACGCTCGAGGTTGGGAGCAAGCGAAGTCAAGGTGTCGGACAGTGCAACGATCTGGTCAAGCGGGCCGCCTTCGGCGATGAGCCGTTCGAAGGCACCGTTTTCCGCCAAGAGTGTTTCGAGGATGCCGTTCTCGGCAAGTGCGCGATCGATGACGCCGTCCTTGGCAGTCAGGCGTTCGACGGCACCGTCCTGTGCTGTCAGGCGTTCCAGTGGGCCGTCCTCGGCCATCATTCGGTCGAGGAGTCCGTCCGGGGCGAGCAACCGCTCCAAAGCGCCGTTCTCGGCGAGCACTCGATCCAACGGTCCGCCCGGAGCCAGAAGTCTTTCGAGTGGTCCGCCGGGAGCGAGTAGTCGTTCGAGTGTGCCGTCGGGTGCAGTCAGTTTGTCGACCGGACCACCAGGTGAGAGCAGCCGGTCGAGCGGCCCACCGGGGGCCAAGGCCTGCCCGATGGGCCGATCGTCTGCAGTAAGCGAAGACAACTGCTGGATCATCTGCATGGGTCCGCGGGGGCTCGCCAAGGTGGCAGCGCCCGCCGTCACGGCACCGGTATTACTGACGGCGATACGAACTGTCGTCACCGTCAGCTCGGCGATCCCCAAACTGATCTCTGCGGCTGCAATGCCCGCACGTAGGGGAAGCGTGAGCATCTCCAGCAGTTTCATGCGTTAACTGTAACCGGTAACACACAAACACTCACCTGGATCGCCGGTCAGTGAAGGACCTTCAGGCCGACGACACAACCGACGATTCCCAGGATCAGCAGAATCTTGACGATCGATGTGGACTCCGCGCCGGTGACCATCGCATATCCGACGGTCAGGGCGGCGCCGATGCCGACCCAGACCGCGTAAGCAGTCCCGATGGGAAGGGTGCGCATTGCATACGCGAGGCCCGCCATACTGACGATCAGGCCGAGGATGAAGACGACGGTGGGGGACATTTTGCTGAATCCGTCGGACTTGCCGAGTGCGGTAGCCCAGACAGCTTCGAAAAGTCCGGAAATGACGAGCACGATCCATGCCATGGTGAACAACTCCCAAGGCACCGTCTTTTCGCTGGCCGGGTACGGTGCGCTCGTCCGGATGTCGTCGTTGACCAACCAACCATAGCAACAGAATTCTGCGCTACGACCTGATCAGGTGGCGATTTAGGTCACCACCGCCGGTCGAACCCGCTTCAAATGGATGGCCACCATGGCCACCACGATGGTCGCCGTTGCAGCGAGAACAGCCAGATGAATCGGCGTGTTCACCGAGACAGGGCCATATTCGACGAGCGGACCGTTCGACCACCCGAATTCTTGCGCGGCCGGCTCCAAGAAGGTCGATGAAACCGAGAACAGCGCAAGAGTGAAGGGCAGCACCGCCCCGCTCGAGACTGCCCCGACGGCAACAGGCAGGCAAGACGTGACGGCCAATCCCAACGCGAGCGGCAGAACAACGACGTACGAAACCGTGGTCAGGGGGCTGTCCGACAATCCCGAGAGTGCGGTCACGCCAAGGAGTCCCAGCCCGAGTTGGGGCATCGGTCTTTTCCAGCCGACGACGACGCCGAGTGCCAGGGCAGCAGCGCCAGCGGGCATCGCCCAAGTCCAGTCGGACGAAAAGCGGGTCGTGCTGACCGAAACCGCGCTGACTGCCAGTCCTGCGAGTATGAAACGGCCGTCGTGTGGCGACAAGCGCCAAGCCAGCGCCACCGTTACGGCAACCGCGATCGCCACTGCAGTCACCCAGGACCCAGGTGATGTCGACGTCGAGCCCAACGTCACATAGAGAGCCGTGAATGCCAGGGGCAGAACAACTCCCAAAATCACCAGGCGTGTGTCGATGTCGCCCGGCTCCTGATTCGGTCGTGCGACTGCGGCGACTCCACCCACGAGAAGGGTTGCAGCGAGCAGGATCCAGACGGGAACCGTGGACGGCGCGGGGTAGGAATCGCCCGGAAGTGTGAGCGACCACCTGGGGACGCGATCGCGCCACAAGTCTGCGGCGCCGAAGTACAGGGTCGCCGCGGTCAGCCCGAGTGCGAGAGCAATTTGTGCTGCGCGGTGACTCTTCGTCGGATATGCCGCCGCCGCGAGGAAAATGCCGGCTCCCATTGCGTTCAGGGTCACCGAAATCGAGGCGGAGACAGGGACGAATGCAGGTAGCGCGATGACGAGGGCGCCAACTGCAGCGAAGACACTCGCGAGTCCGCCACGTCCCCAGCGATGTAGTAGCGCAACACCGACCGCCGCAACCACAGCGGCGGTTGCTCCCGCCCACTGCGGCGTGATCACCACCGAGGTGAGGCCGTCGGAGAACGAGAAGTCGTCAACCCGAGACTCGGCCACTGCGTACGCGGCCACCACACCGCCGACCAGCGCGGACGCCACCGAACCGTAGAGCTGAGCGATTTGAACTGGGCTACGTTGCTGCATAATTCGTCGAATTTTCGCACAACTCGCCGATACGACTGATCGTCACATCGCCGTGCGGATCCATCCACACCGGTTCCCCGTCTCGAAGTCGAGGAAGAAGCAGATGGCGCCCTCGGCTCGGCCACTGAACGAAGTCGTATCCGGCCAATTTGGTCTGAACGATATCGGCGACCCACACCGCAGCGTCCGCGAATTCAGTATCCATCGACAGTGCGTTGAAGTAGCTGAATCCGCTGATGTCACGTGCGCCTTGCCAGCCGATCGTGACGTTGTAGTCGCTGTTTATCGAAAATTCCCAGATCAGACGATCGACAACAACTTCAGGTCCGAATCGCAGGCAACGCAGATCTTGGGCAACAGCCGCGAGGGCTTGTGCCCAAGACTCCGGCGCCGCGAAGCCGGGATCCTCGCCGGGATCGGAGTTGTTGGTGAACAGAGGAATACGCCAGGTCAAGCATTCCATGTTCCACAGTGGAGGTAGTGACATGCCGCATCCTTCCGGTTCGTGGGCCTGCACCCCAGCATTTCACCTGCACCCGGCCATTCACCTGCACCCAGCCGTTCACAGGAAGCTCCCAGGGAACATACAGCGAGAATCCAGTGGCAGGGGAGAAGATGGTTCTCGTGACCGACAAGACCCCCGAAGCCCGCATCCTCGTCGTCGACGACGAACCCACCATCGTGGAGTTGCTCTCCGTGAGCCTCCGATTCCAGGGCTTCGAGGTGGCAACTGCATCGAGCGGCGCCCAAGGGCTGGACGTCGCACGGACCTTCCGTCCTGACGCGATCGTTCTCGACGTCATGATGCCCGGCATGGACGGGTTCGGTCTGCTCCGACGCCTCCGCGCCGACGGTGTGGACGCGCCGGTCCTGTTTCTGACCGCGAAGGATTCGCTCGACGACAAGATCAGCGGCCTGACCCTCGGCGCGGACGACTACGTGACGAAGCCGTTCAGCCTCGAAGAGGTCGTGACGAGGTTGCGGGTCATCCTGCGCCGCGCCGGCCGCGGTGTCGCGCCGGAGCAGTCGCCGCGGGTGAAGTTCGCCGACATCGAACTCGACGACGACACCCGCGAGGTATGGAAGAAGGGCGAACTGGTTGCACTCTCACCCACCGAGTTCACATTGCTCCGATACTTCATGGTCAACGCCGGGACGGTTCTCAGCAAGCCTCGGATTCTCGACCATGTCTGGAACTACGACTTCGGCGGGGAAGTCGGAGTTGTCGAGTCCTACGTGTCCTACCTGCGTCGCAAGGTGGATACGGGGGAGACACCGCTGATCCACACATTGCGTGGGGTCGGCTACGTGATGCGAGAACCGCGGCAATGATCGCCGCCGCGGAAAACGATCAGCTTCCGAAGCGGGGTCGTTTCCGTCTCCACTCACTGCCGCTGCGCTTCACCCTGGTTGCGGCCTTGCTGGTGTTGGCGGCGCTGGGGTTGTTGGCGTCGGGCGTGGCGGTCACTTCGGCGCTCGAGAATTCACTGACCCAGCGAACCGACAAAACGCTGTACGAGGCGGTCGACGGTTGGGCAAAGCCGCACACCAGAGATCTACAGCCGCCCAGTGACGTCGGCCCGGGCACCCGCCCACCCAGCCCCTTCTTCGTCCGGACAGTGACCACGGACGGTCGGGTGATCGTCCTGAACGACAAGTCGACGACCACCGAACCCGACCTGTCCAAAGATTCCACCAAAGGCCCGATCACCGTCGGATCGAGCGATGGTTCGGACGTGAACTGGCGAGTTCTCACGACGGTCCGCGACGGCACGACCACGACTATCGGTGTGCGACTGACGGATAACGAGCAGACCGTCGACGACTTGGTCGGGCTGCAACTCGGCATCGGTCTGGTTGTTCTGCTGATCCTCGGCGGCGGAGCCTATTTCGTCGTTCGTCGGAGCCTGCGTCCTCTCGTCGAGGTTGAGGAAACTGCCGCTGCCATTGCCGCCGGCGACCTTCATCGACGGGTCCCGGAGCGTGACGACCGCACCGAGGTCGGCCGATTGTCGGTGGCGCTCAACGGAATGCTCGCGCAGATTCAACACGCATTTGCCGCGACCGAGGCTTCGGAGGAATCAGCACGGCGTTCCGAGGAGAAGATGCGTAGGTTTGTCGGCGACGCGAGCCACGAGTTGCGCACACCCTTGACGACTATTCGTGGGTTCGCCGAGTTGTATCGCCAAGGCGCCATGACGGATACGGCAACGCTGATGAACCGGATCGAGGGCGAGGCGTCGAGGATGGGTCTCCTGGTCGAGGACCTACTCATGCTGGCCAGACTCGACGAACAGCGACCGCTCGAGAACAAGCCGGTGGATCTGCTTGCAGTTGTGGCGGATTCGGTGCAGGCGGCGCGAGCGATCGCACCGGATCGAACTGTCGAACTGCAGATGACCGGGGGCCCAGGCCTACCCGAGGTGCACGGCGACGAGGCCAGACTGCGTCAGGTAGTCGCCAATCTGGTGGGCAACGCGATCAAACACACGCCGCCGGATGCACAGGTCACAGTTCGTGTCGGCACAACCGAGAACTCCGCGGTGGTCGAGGTTTCGGATACCGGTCAGGGCCTGAGTGAAGAGGATGCCGCGCGGATCTTCGAGCGTTTCTACCGCGCGGACACCTCTCGCACCCGCGAGACCGGAGGCGCCGGTCTCGGCCTGTCCATTGTTTCGGCCTTGGTTGCCGCGCACGCCGGAACCGTCAGCGTCGAGACGGCCCTCGGGCAAGGGACGACGTTCCGCGTCGAATTGCCGCGTGATCCGAAGGACGACTGACGAGGAACTACCGGAACCGGTCTCTCAGAAGTAGGTGTGCACCGTACCGACGACGCGGTAGTCCGAGTCCACCTCGGGAATCAGTGACCACTTGTCGAACGTGGTGCAGGGGTGCGAGATTCCGCAACCGAGCAGATCGCCGACCTTCACGTCGAAGTCAGCTGGAACGTCGACGTACGCGTGCTGGTCGTTGAGGGCGGTGATCGTCAGCTCTCGCGCCGATCGGTTGGATCCGTCGCGTCGGCGCCACAGGACTATGGGGAAGCCTGCGTCGGATCCGACGTCGCGACGACCGAAGCCCAGGATCGCGCGGCCGGGCTCAGGTATGGAGAGCACTACGCCCCAGACCTCAGCGGCTCCCTGCAGGGTTCGCGGACCATCCGCCCACGGCGAAGTCTCGGCATAGAGACCGTGATCGTGGGTGATGTAGCAACCGCTGCGCAGGACGACGCGTACACCGTTGTCGAGTGCCCAGCGGCCGGCCAGCTCGCGCACCACAAGATCGTGGAAAGCGCTGCCGCCGAACGTGACCAGTGGCCTGGGAGCCTTCGCGGAGTTGTTCTCGAACAGGTTCTCGGCGACACAGATTTCCGTGAACACCCGCGCGGATTTGAGATATGAATCGACGGAAATGCGACGGGCGGCCACCGAGGCTCCGGGCATCATGCCCTCGAATCCCTCGACTCCGGTGACTGTCAACGAAGGAGCCTGCGCCGCCGCACGTGCAACGTCGAGAGCTTGCTCGACAGTGCGAGCACCCGCGCGTCCGCTGTCGTATCCGAGTTCGACGAGAACCCGGATACGGCTGGCCGGTGATACTTTCGCTATCAACTGTTCCATCAGCCGGACGCTCTCGACGGAGTCGACGAGGGTGGTGACGAAGAAATCGGGGTCGGTGGCCTGAGCGTCGCAGATCCACCGAATGCCGGCGGGATCGAGAACCTGGCTGGCGATGATGATCGTGTCCACACCGAATTCACGCAGAATGCGTGCCTGCGCAACGGTTGCCGCCGTCATCGCCCAAGCACCGGCGTCGAGTTGGCGACGAACCAGTTCGGGGCTCATCGTGGTCTTCGCGTGGGGCGCCAGATCCACGTCGTGATCGGAACAGAACTGCGCCATGAGGTCGACGTTGTGCTCGATCGCTGCACGATTGAGTGTCATCACGGGTAGTAGGAGGTTGCCGTCGAGTGCAGAGATCGCCAGTGGCTCGAGGTCGGAGCCGTCGCGACCTTCGACGTCGGTGCCGAATGCCTTGTGCTGCCAACCGATCGGGGGGTTCGCGAAATCCGTCATGGCATCGATTGTGCCGTTGATTGCAGACGAAGTGTTCATGTGTAGTGACTTTCTGTCAGAACTATGCAGGTCAGAACGTAATCGGGCTACGAGCGGCGTACCGGACGACCGGGCAACGCGTCCTCGACCACGGCACCGCCTTCGACGACGGGTACTCCGCCGACGAGCACGCGGCTGATTCCGGTGGAGGGGCGAGTGCCGTCGATGTAGGTGGCGTTGTCGGTGATCCGCTCGGGGTCGAAAACGAGGATGTCCGCGTCGCTACCGGGGCTGATCCGACCTTTCGACGCCATCGAGGGAACCGACTCCTCCAGAATCTGCGCGGGGACCAACGAGCAGCGCGCGATGATCTCCGACAGCGACAGCAGTTGGCGCTCGCGGTACAGCGTACGAATCGCACGCGCGTAGGTACCGGCGCCGCGGGGATGGCCGAGTGCCTTCTCCGGCAACGGCCACTGCAAGGCGTCGGCAGACGAACGGCCCGGCCAGGTCAGTGGCATCGCGTCGCTCGCGATGGCGGCGCGGTCGAAAGTCATCGCCCTTTCGAGGAACTCGCGCTGCACGGTGTCGTTCTCGTCGAGGAACTCCACCAGCACCAGCCCACCGGGGTCGGTTGCCCGAAGGTGTTCCAGCTGTTTGCGGTCCGCGATACGTTCACCGGTGGGTACGAATGTCAGCGATCGTGGTGTCAGATTCATCAGATGAAGTTTGTCGGGATCGAGAAACGCAGCGCCGACGGCCGTCGACCCGGAACCGTACGGATACGCCTCCGTCGTGACGCGTGATCCGGCAGCCTGAACTTGTGCCACCACCGACAGTGCATGGTCGACGTGCATTCCCGAGGTGCTGTTGACGTGGCAGTAGTGCATGTGTGCGCCGGTTTCGGCTGCTGCACGGGCGATTTCGACGGCACCGTCCACCGGGCTCGACGGATCGGCCGAGATGAGCGGGCGCGCATGGGTGTAGGTGGGAACACCGGCGCGGGCCGCGAGATTCGCCACCTGCAAGTACTCGGTCGGATCGGATTTCGGGGCGTACCCGACCACCACTCCGATACCGAGAGCGCCTGCGGCCAGATCGTTTTCGAGAAGTTCGAGAATGTGTGCACGCTGCGAGGCAGATGGTTCGCCCTGCCAGCTCGGGGAACCGAGATGGTGCAGGAGCGTTCTGATGTCGCCGTCGGGATCGGCTCCCGAGAGTTCGATCATTCGGGCGTGAGCCCACGACGTCGCGTAGCCGTAGTTGATCGGGCGGCCCTCGGCGCCGGCCCGCGCATATGCTTTCGCGACAGGAATGACACCGGCTTCCAGTTCGAGGGCCGTGGTGACTCCGTCCAACGCCTGAAGTCGCTGCTCGGCGATTTCCTGTCCGTGGCTGTGCAGGTCGATGAATCCGGGGCAGATCACCTGACCGGTCACGTCGATCGTTTGCCGGGCTTCGATCGCGTCGTGACCCCACGCCGAGACCTTGCCGCCGGTGATCGCGATGCCCCGAACGTCGTCGGTTCCCGATGCGGGATCGACGACGCGGCCGCCGGTGAACACGATGTCGTGGACCTGCATCAGCGCTGCACTCCTGTCGTTGGTCGAACCGCCTGGCCCGGCGAATGTCCCGATGGTTTCACGGCTCGGGTATCGGATTCTGGTGTGAACGTCCCAAATGGAGGCCGACTCACCGTTCGAGCGGACAAGAAACGGATGCGCTCGAGTGTGAAGGTGAAAGCGAAGTTATCAATTCAGCCGATTGAGATCGATGGAGGACAGGAATGCACGTCTATATTTCGGTGGACATGGAGGGTATCGCGGGTATCGCGACGCTCGATCAGACGATCCGCGGCGGTGGCGGCTACCACCGTGCGCAGATGCTCATGACCGCCGAGACCAATGCTGCGATCGCCGGTGCGTTCGACGCCGGTGCGACGAGCGTCCTGGTCAACGACAGCCACGGAACGATGGACAATCTGCTTCACGCCGACCTGGATCCACGGGCGCGTCTGATCTTCGGAACACCGAAGATGCAGTGCATGGCGGAGGGACTGACGTCCGATCACGACGTCGCCCTGTTTGTCGGCTACCACGCACCCGCCGGTGGCCCCGGCGTCCTGGCTCACACGTTCTCGAGTTTGTTCGCGGACGTCCGCCTCGACGGTAAGTCCGTCTCCGAGACCGACGTCAACACTCTCTACGCGGCGACGCAGGGCGTTCCCGTCGGCCTGGTGACGGGTGACGACATCATCTGCGGCCTGGTGGACGCGGCCTCGCCGACGACGGAGACCGTCGAGGTCAAGAAGGCACATGGATGGTCGGCAACCAATTCGCTGCCGCCGTCGTTGGCGTGCGAGCAGATCCGGGCAGGCGCCGAGCGTGCAGTGCGCAAGGCCGACACACTGAAGCCGGTCGAGCTGCGTGACGAATGGACCCTCGAGATCGTTCACCCCACCACCACGGGAGCTGAACTGGCCGAGGCTGTTCCCGGCTCGCGACGGATTGCGGATCGTACGATTTCGCACACACTCGGCAGCGTCGACGACATTCTCGGTCTGATCACTGTCAATGCTCGGCTTGCAGCCGCAGGCGTCTCGACGATCGTGGCAGTCGCCAATCGCACGTAATGCAGTAACGACTCGACCTCGAATGCCGCCGACACCGTGTGTGTGGCGGCATTTGTCATCTGTTGGGGCAGAACATGTTCCGATCGACCAAACGTTGCTTCGGGTATTGGTGGGACGAACCAATGCGGTAGACGTGTTCGCTGTCACACTTCATCAGGCTTTCAATGTTCTAGTCCATGCGGCACAAGACAATCCGGGAGGCTTGATGAAGGCGGAACGCGTCACAGTCGAAGAACCATCGCACACAAGTGGTGGAGCGGTTCGAACAATGATGGACAACAAGTCGATTCGACGCACAACCACCGTCACGGTCGGACTGCTCAGTACGATCTGGTTGATCGACATGGTGGATCGTGTGATGATCGGGCTTGCGCTTCCGATGATCGGCGACGAATTCTCCCTCAGCAGTACACAGTTGGGCGGAGTAGTCTCGGTCTTCGCGATCTTCTACATGCTCGGGCAGGTCCCCGGCGGCATGCTGGCCGACCGCTACGGACCCCGGCCACTGTTGATCGTGGCTTTGATCCTGTGGTCGGTGTTCACCGCATTGACAGGGTTCGCGTGGGGTCTCGTCTCGCTGATGGTCATGCGTGCGATGTTCGGCATCAGCCAGGGGCTCTTTCCGGCTGCGTCGTTCAAGGCGTTGGCAGAGCGGACGCGTCCGAAAACCAGAGCAACCGCGATGGGTTTCATGCTCGGCGCCAACAATCTCGGCCCTGGCGTCGCACCGCTGATCATCGCACCGGTTCTCATGGCGGTGGGGTGGCGTGACGCGTTCTGGCTGGTGGCGATCGTCGGCGCCGCGATCGGCACGGTGGTGTGGTTGGTGCTGCCGGCACCGTTGGACACGAAGATCTCGGAAGATCCCGAGGCTGCGCTGCAACCGCTGGCGAGTGCTCACTCGCGCGCCGCGGTGTTCAAGTCCGCGTCCGTCTGGAAGTTTGCGATTCTGTTCTGTCTGAGCAACATGTCCGCGTACGGGCTGATGACCTGGGTGCCGAGTTATCTGCTCAACGACAAGGGGCTCTCGCTGATCGACACGGGGATCTTCGCCGCGATCCCCTTCATCGTCACGGCTTTGGCCACGATTCTGGGCGGGCGATTGGTGGACAAGTACTTCCACGACCGGGCCCGGATTCTTCTGGTTCCGTGTATGGCCACGTCGGCAGTCCTGTTGTTCCTGATGACCACCGCCGACACCGTCGCGATGTTCACCTTCTACGAGACCTTGGCTCTAGGCATCAGCGGTCTGTGTTCGATGTCGATCTTCGCGATGCCGTTGAGGGCACTTCCTGCCGAATTCCTCGGTTCCGGAATGGGTTTGATCAACGGTTGTGGTCAGTTCGCCGGTTTCGTCACGCCGCTCGTGATGGGATGGATGGTGGACCAGTTCTCGTACATGGCTGCGTTCGGAGTCCTGGTCGGAGCGACGAGCGCTGCCGCATTGGTGGCCATGATCGTTCCGCAGACCCCAGCGAAATTCTGAGAAGGAGACCGAAGATGTCGGCAACGGACGGCACACGAAAGATCGAAGACGACGTCGTCACCGATTTTTCCGAGAAGATGAGTTACGGGGCCTACCTCGGACTCGATACCCTCCTGGATTCGCAGCATCCGGTGAGCGATCCGGAGCACCACGACGAACTCTTGTTCATCATTCAGCACCAGACCAGCGAGTTGTGGCTCAAGCTGTTTCTCCACGAGATACGGGCGGCCAGAGCAGCTATAGCTGCCGACGACATCCGGGTCGCCTTCAAGCGCATCGCGCGCGTCAAACACATTCAGGCCACACTGACCGAGCAGTGGTCGGTGTTGGCGACACTGACGCCGGCGGAGTACGCGGAGTTCAGAGGCGTTCTCGGCAACTCGTCGGGGTTCCAGTCGTACCAGTACCGCGCCGTGGAATTCGTGCTCGGAAACAAGAACGCGGACATGCTGAAAGTCTTCGAATCGGATCCGTCTGCCCACCAATTGTTGGAAACCTTGCTCGGGGAGCCGACGCTGTACGACGAATTCTGGAGATACCTGTCCAGGCAGGGCTACGACGTTCCGGCGTCGGCTCTCGAACGAGACGTCAGCGCGCCTTACGTGCGCAACGACGAGTTGATTCCGCTGGTCAAGGCAATCTACGAGAACGTCGAACAGCACTGGACGGCGTACGAGGCATTCGAGGAGTTGGTCGACCTCGAGGAGAGCTTCCAGTTGTGGCGGTTCCGGCACCTTCGGACGGTGCTGCGCGTGATCGGCATGAAGAAGGGGACCGGCGGATCGAGTGGTGGTGCCGGGTTCCTGCAACGTGCGTTGGAGTTGAGCTTCTTCCCCGAGCTGTTAGCCGCTCGAACCGAGATCGGAACCTGACATACCTGCTTCATGACACGGCTGCCTATTACAGACAGCCGTTCGTGGCACACGACGAATCCCGGCCCGAAGGACAGGAGTCTTCGACAAGATCCGACCGGGGTGGTTCGACCAAGCTGAACTTGCGAAGTTGCAAGTCGGTGACAGGAGAGCGTCGGAGTGGACAAGAAGACAATGGTGGCGGACCTGGCGGCACTGGTAACCGCCGAGTCGCCCAGTTCCGACCTCAGCGCAGTCGATGCATGTGCGGACGTGGTGGCCGAGATCGGTGAACGCCATCTCGGGAGCGCACCGGAACGTATTCGCATCGACGGTCGTCAGCACTTGCGTTGGTCCTTCGGCACGGAACCGAAGGTGATGCTCCTGGGCCATTTCGACACTGTCTGGCCGCTCGGAACGCTCGCGGAGTTGCCCTGGTCGGTCACCGACAACATCGCCACCGGACCCGGAGTCTTCGACATGAAGGCCGGCATCGTCCAGCTCTTTCATGCGCTCGCATCGCTTCCGTCGCTCGACGGAGTGGTCGTGCTCCTCAATTCCGACGAGGAGATCGGCTCCCCGACCTCGCGCGCACTGATCGAGGAGCAAGCGCGTCAGGTCGACGCTGTGTTGGTCCTCGAGGCCGCCGCCGACGGCGCGGTGAAGACGGCACGCAAGGGCATGTCGCTGTACTGCGTCGACATCGAGGGACGCGCTGCGCACGCCGGATTGGAACCGGAGCGAGGTGTGAACGCTGTCGTGGAACTGGCGCATCAGATTCAGGCGGTTGTGGAGCTCGCGGATCCGTCGGCGGGAACGTCGGTGGTGCCGTCGGTGATCAGTGGCGGAACCACCACCAATACCGTTGCAGCGCAGGCACAACTGTGGTGTGACGTTCGAATGTGGTCGGCGAAGGAACAGGAACGCATCGATCGTTCGATCCGCGCGCTGGTGCCGGTGCTGGCCGAAAGTCGAATTTCGGTAACCGGAGGGCCCAACCGTGGGCCGCTGGAATCCGCGTCGTCGGAGAAGCTGTACTTTCTCGCTCATCAGGTCAGCAGTGAGAGCGGGTTGGGGATGCTGCGCGACTGCGCCGTCGGCGGTGCCTCGGACGGAAACTTCACCGCTGCAGTCGGAACCCCGACGTTGGACGGCCTCGGTGCCGTCGGCGGTGGGGCCCATGCAGCCACAGAACACGTAGAGATAGATCAGATGATCCCGCGCGCCACGTTGCTGGCCGGTCTGGTGACTCGAGTCCTGGAGGGAGGACTGTGACGATGACGTCGCCGAACAATGTCCAACGCAAGATTGCTCAACCGGTGGGAGGTGTTTCGCCTACGCGGATGCGTCAGGCGATCAGCCAAGCCGAACAGGCCGCTCTGCTTGCGTGTGTGACCATCGAAACCGTCACCGGGCATGCAGAGTTGGAACAGGTATTCGGCTTGTTCGAGAAGGTATGGCAGCCGGAGAGCGGAAATCCGCCTGTACACCGGGACATGATGAAAGCACTCTCGCACTCCGGTAATTACGTCGCCGGTGCTTTTCGTGGCGGAGACCTGATCGGTGGCTCGGTCGCCTTCTTCGAAGAGCCACAACATCGTTCGTTGCATTCGCACATCACGGGGATTCTCCCGAACGTGCAGAACGGGCACATCGGCCTGGCGTTGAAACTGTTCCAGCGGGCGTGGGCACTGGAACGGGGAATCCTCCACGTGCGGTGGACTTTCGACCCGCTCGTCGCGCGCAATGCCTATTTCAACGTCTCGAAACTCGGTGCGTTTCCGGTCCAGTATCTGCCGCGTTTCTACGCGCCGATGAACGACAGCCTCAACGGCGGCGCAGACAGCGACCGGTTGTTGATCGACTGGGAGATCGGTAGCAGCAAGGTTTCCGATGTCGTCGCCGGTTCGGGAGAAGTCCCGACTCCCGAGTCCTTGGGGGCGAGCGAACTGCTGTCCGTCTCCGAAGCCGGCCTGCCCGTGTTGAAGTCGACGAAGAATCGTTTCGTCACGGTGGCTACGCCGAATGACGTGTACGCACTGCGCAAGTCGGACCCGGTGGCGGCGAACGATTGGCGACTGGCCGTCCGCGAAACTCTCGGGGGCGTGCTCGCCGAGAACGGAGTGGTTCTCGCCGTCACCAGAACCGGAAAGTACGTGCTGGACCGTGCGCCGGGAACACAGGTCGGCAGGACAACAGCGGAGGTTACATCGTGAAGATCGACGGAGTTGAATTGCGCCGGGCTGCAATGCCGTTGAAGGCGCCGTTTCGAACCTCGTTCGGCACGGAGACCACCAAGGACGTGTTGTTCGTCAAGGTCGTCACCTCGGAGTCAGAGGGCTGGGGCGAGTGCGTAGCGATGTCCGATCCTCGCTACTGCTCCGAATACACGGACGGCGCCGCCGAAGTCCTTCGCAAGTTCCTGATTCCGTCTCTGGGCGAACTCGCCGATCCCGACGTGCACGCGCTGAGCGCGACGATGGAACAGTTCGCCGGGCACCCGATGGCCAAAGCTGCCCTGGAAACCGCCTTCCTCGACGCCGAATTGCGCGCCGCCGGGACGAGCATGTCCTCGTATCTCGGCGCAGTGGTCGATCGGGTACCCGCGGGTGTTTCGGTGGGTATCAAGAATTCGATCGACGAACTGCTCGACGAGGTGGGCGGCTTCCTCGACGCCGGATACCTACGCATCAAACTGAAAATCGAACCGGGCTGGGACATCGAGCCGGTTCGCGCAGTCCGCGAGCGGTTCGGCGACGACGTACTCCTCCAGGTCGACGCGAATACCGCGTACACCTTGGCTGACGCGCGCCATCTCCAGCGGCTGGACGACTTCGACCTCCTGCTGATCGAGCAGCCGCTTCCCGAAGAGGAACTGCGCGGCCATGCCAGGTTGGCCGAGATGATGCGGACGCCCGTCTGTCTAGACGAGTCGATCACCTCCGCCAAGGTCACTGCAGACGCGCTGGCCATCGGCGCGTGCAGCGTGGTGAACATCAAACCGGGACGTGTCGGCGGTTATCTCGAATCGCGTCGAATCCACGACGTCTGCAAGGCCAACGGAATTGCCGTGTGGTGCGGCGGAATGCTCGAGACCGGAATCGGCCGGGCCGCCAACGTCGCTCTTGCCGCGCTCCCTGGATTTGTCCTGCCAGGCGATACGTCAGCCTCCGACCGGTACTTCGCCGAAGACATCACTGAGCCGTTCGTGCTCGACGACGGTTACGTGAAAGTTCCGGAAGGACCGGGCATCGGCGTCGAACCGATCCCTGACCTGCTCGAAGCAATTACCACGTCGGTCGAATGGATCGGTATGGATCGGCTTTGACGAATCACTATGACACACTTCGTTCACAGGACGAAGGAGTGATAGACGTGGGCACCGTACGACCTCGCATCAGTTTGGTGCGGCTTCTCGAAGACGTGGGAACTACGGTGCTGAATCCGGTTGTCGGTGACCCGGAGGCGGTCCAGGAGATCGCCTCGGTGGTCATTCACGACCCCGACGACGACTCACCCTCGACGGCTGACTCCATGGTGCTGCTGGTCGGGATCACCGGCGGTCAACGTATCGCGGAGTCCGTCGCCGGCCTGGCCGAGCGCGGAGTGCGCGTGGTGGTCGCGCGGGTGACCACCGAGGTCAGCGATGCGGACCGCGAATCCGTCATCTCCTCCGGTGTCGTCCTGTTGGCTCTGTCGCGTGGAGTTTCGTGGGTTCAGCTGACAAGCCTGCTTCATTCGGTGCTCTCCGCCCGAAACGAAGTCGGGCACATCCACTCACGCGGAGGTGGACCGGCCGGCGATCTGTTCGCCTTCGCCAACGCCGTCAGCGCACTCTTGGATGCCCCGATCACGATCGAGGACCGAAGCTCACGGGTCATCGCCTTTTCCGGCCGCCAGGAAGAAGGAGACGGTCCACGTATCGCGACCGTTCTGGAGCGGCAGGTTCCTGACCAGTACATTCGAGTGCTCGAAGAGGCAGGGGTCTTCGACCGGCTCTATCGCAGCGACGATCCGGTGTGGGTCTCTGCCGAGACCCTCGGTACCAAAATGGGACGTATCGCCGTGTCCATCCGAGCCGGCGACGAGTTCCTCGGCTCCATGTGGGTGGCAACCGGTGAGCCGATGTCCGAGGACCGGATGCGTGCACTGCGCGATTCGGCCGGGTTGATCGCGCTGCAGATGTTGCGGTTGCGCGGCGGCGCGGACGCCGAGCGTCGACTGCGCGCAGACCTGATCGCAACCCTGCTCGACGGTGGGTCCGGTGCGGTCGACGCGATGAATCGCCTCGGCCTCGGGACCGGTCCCGCACTCGTGATGGCTTTGGGCCGTAGGTCTTTCGAGGGATCGTCGAAACCGGACGACGCCGCCCACGTGGTGCGGCTGACCGACGCTCTGGCCATGCATCTCGGCGCCGTCCACTCGCAGTCGGCGGCTGCATTGGTCAACGGAACCGGCTACGCGGTGCTGTCTGTGCGAGGGCATTCCCCGGCAGAGGCCGAGCTGCAGGCGTTCCGTGTGGCCTCGGATTTCCTGGACCGCACCGGAGCGTCCGGCGACACGATCATCGGGATCGGCCGGGTCGTGACCAGACCGGCTCAGTTGAGCCGATCGAAGCGCGACGCCGAACATGCCCTCGAAGTGTTGTTGGCGGGACGAGCGTCGGGCAGCGTCGCCACTTTCAGCAGCGTCCACGTCGACGCCATTCTGTTGGAGATCGCATCGGAAGCCGCAGCCGAAGGGTTTTCGGACCTCGGGCCCATCGAGGCGATCGCCAGCCACGACGCTGCCCACGCGACCTCGTTCGTCGACACCCTCGATGCGTGGCTCAACGCCTTCGGTGACGTCGGTGACGCCGCGGCGTCATTGCACGTGCACCCCAACACCTTTCGGTATCGCCTCAGCAAGTTGAAGGGTATGGCCGCGTTGGATCTCGACGACCCCAACGTCCGCTTCCGGTTGATGGTGCATCTTCGTCTGCGCGGTCCACGCTAGTTC
>NZ_JBHTSW010000025.1:0-89773 GCF_042794945.1 Rhodococcus sp. NPDC056506
CCTCGAACTGCAACGCCGCGGCGGCGGCATCGGCGCAGCCGCACTCTGCGGCGGCGGCGGACAAGGCGACGCACTCATCATCCGCGTCCCCAAGGCCTGAATGTCTAAATACACCTGAACCAGCGCTCTCGCTCTGCGACGCCCCGTGGTTTTCCTCACACAACTACGGGGCGTCGTAGTTGTTCGGGCACAATGGCCTCATGGCGAACATCTTTGACGTATCCACTCCCGCGAAACGCTTCCGTCTGGTGGCGTGGTGGGAAGCTGTGACCTGGGCGGCCTTGCTGGTTGCCATGTTCTTCAAGTGGGTTCTCGGACACGAAGAAGCGATTCGCATCCCCGGAATGGTCCACGGCACCGCTGGCTTCCTGGTGTTCATCGTTGTTGCGTTGCTGACCGCGTGGTCGCTCAAGTGGGACATCAAGACGACGATCCTTGCTCTGATCTCGAGCGTTCCGCCGTTCGGCACCGTCATCTTCGAACGCTGGGCAGTGCGAAACGGCAAGCTCGGTGAGCTGTCCACGGAGTTCGAGGCTGCCAAGGGCAACGCGGCGCTCGTCTGAGTGCTGCATCCCTCTACGTAGCTTCGCGCAACTCGTGACAAACTGGGAGTCGTGACTCGACCAGGTTCCAGGCCCCCCGCGCGTTCGTCCGCAGTTGCTGCCGCCATGAGCGGCGCAGTCGACTTGTCCGCCTTCAAAGAGCGGGCCACGGGCCCACCACCGCCGCGTAACACCAGCGGCGACGGGGCCGTTTCTGCTGTCTCCGGGGCAGTGATCGAGGTGACCGAGGAGAACTTCGAAAGCGAAGTCCTGCTCAAGTCGAGCCAGGTCCCGGTCATCGTCAACATCGGTGGCCGCGCATACGAGCCCTCGGTTGTCTTCACCGAAGTTCTCGAATCGTTTGCAGCGCGTGCCGGCGGCAAGTGGATTCTTGCCAACGTCGACGTCGACGTGAGTCCTCGCATCGCGCAGGCTTTCGGCGTCCAGTCGGTGCCGACGGTTGTTGCCGTCGCGGCCGGTCAGCCGTTGGCCGATTTCCAGGGCGCTCAACCGGAGGCGCAGCTGAGCCAGTGGTTCGACGCAGTGCTCCAAGCTGTCGAGGGCAAGTTGAGCGGTCCTGTCCCCGAGGGTGACGAACCGGTGGAGGAGGTCGAAGATCCTCGATTCGTGGCCGCTGAAACCGCGCTCGACGAGGG
Source organism: Rhodococcus sp. NPDC056506 (assembly GCF_042794945.1). Taxonomy (NCBI): domain Bacteria; kingdom Bacillati; phylum Actinomycetota; class Actinomycetes; order Mycobacteriales; family Nocardiaceae; genus Rhodococcus; species Rhodococcus sp. NPDC056506. The sequence continues at coordinate 1,199 of NZ_JBHTSW010000025.1, forward strand.
TGATCTCGACGGTGCCATCGCCGCGTACCAGGTGATTCTCGACGCCGAACCCAACAATGCGGAGGCCAAAAGCGCTGTCCGCCAAGTGAAGTTCATGGCTCGGGTTCAGGGCATCGATCCCGAGTCGATTGCGGCCGCGGATGCTGATCCGTCCAATCTCGAACTGCAGTTCGCAGCGGCCGATCTGGAAATGTTTGCGCAGCAACCCGAGGCGTCGTTCGCCCGCTTGATCTCGGTGGTCTCGCGAACTGCCGGCGATGACAAGGCCGCAGCTCGCACGCACCTACTCGAACTGTTCGAACTGTTCGACCCGGCAGAACCGATCGTCATCGCGGCCCGCCGTAAGTTGGCTTCCGCTCTCTACTGACGTGTGAACCGGCGGCCGCTACTCCGTGTAGCGGCTGTCGCACACTTCCCGGCCACCGAGCACGCCGGTCCGGAACGCGTCGACGCGCGCAAACCCGCTCGGAACCGTCTCGCCGTTGACGTCACTGGCGGCGAGGCCGTCGGTCAGCAGTCCCGACACGGCTTCGTCGAGGTCGCCAGGGGAGAGCGTGACCTGAGCTCCGGACGCCGCGGCGTTGGTGGGGCTGAGCGCTGCGGTGATGACGCCGGACAGGCACGCGGCGCGCAAGGCAGTCTGCGGGGTGTCGAGTGATTGGCCGTTCTCCTTCTGCATCGCGAGGGTGTATCGCGACGCGAGGAGGACGTAGGCGTTGTAGTCGCCGGTGATGTTGGTCTGGATCAACTCGCGTCGTCCGACGCGGCCCGGCGTGCCGCGCTCGGCCAGTTCGTCGACGCTGATTCCGATGGTGTTCGTCGACGGGCAGTACGAGACGGGTTCGGTTGCAACGGCGTCGCTGCACCCGGTGTCCGCGCCGGTGAATACGACCTTCGGCGGCTCGGGTAGGTCGAAGATCGCTTGGAAGGTCTTCACGAACTCGTCGAGGGTTGCCTCGGTGACGGGCAGTTCTCCGGAATCGTTGCCTTCGGCGAACTGCTGCGGGAGGTCTGCGCGTCGTGACTCGATCTCGTCGGCGTCCATCTTCGCGCAGGCGCCGGCGCCGTCGGTGAATCCGATCTGAGTGGCGGTGACGCGCTCGAAAGCCGAACCATGGTGGCTTTCAGGATCATTGGGGTCTTCGTCGCGGATGGCGACCGCCGAGGCCAACACCTTGTTGAGACCGTCGGAGGTGTTCATGGTGAAGTGTGCGGCCTTGTCCTCGGCGACGTGCCGCAAGAACGCCCCACCGAAACAGTCGGCTTGTTGTTCGCGCACCAGGGCGGCATCTCGTTTACCGCCGACGATCCCGGCTTTGCGCTGAACGGCGTGGCCGTACTCGTGCGCGAAGATGAAGGCAACGGCCACTTCACCGAACTTCTCGCGTACCTCGGGCAGCAGCAGTTCGCGATCCCAACCGATGGTGTGATCGATGCTGCAATACCCGGCGTTGATGAGTTCTTCGGTGGTCTCTTCACAGAAGTCCGGGCCGTTCGATTCGGTGGGGTCCCACGAGATCAGCTCGTCCACCGGTTCGAAGGGCTTGTCGAACAGAGCCGGGTACTCGGCGGCCCAGTAGGTTTCGATGTCGGTGATGGCGTTGGCTGCCAGGGCGTCGATGTCCCCGCCGTCGGTGCCGGTGATCGCCCGGTCGGCATTGGGGGCTCCCGGGCGCAACCCACTCGGTCCTGCCGTTGCGTCGAGTCCGGCGACGCGGAACGGATCGTGATAGATCGAGACGGCATGGCCACTCGTTCCCTGGGCACAACCGGCGAGCAGTGCGGCCACTGCCAACAGTGACGACGTGACAATGACTACTCGCCGGCCGACCATCAACGCTCCAGACTTATCCAAATCGCTCCAGCAGCTGGCAGCGCCACCTGTGCGGAGGCTGGCCGACCGTGCCACGAACGCGACGTTGCCGTGACCGCGCCGAGGTTCCCGACTCCGGAGCCGCCGTACACCTCGGCATCGGTGTTGAGAATTTCCACCCATCGGCCGGGCTCTGGTAGCCCGACGCGGTAGCTCGAGTGTTCGCTGCCCGAGAAGTTGAACAGGCAGGCGACAATCGAACCGTCAGTACCGTAACGCAGAAAACTGAGGACGTTGTTCTCGGTGTCGTTGGCGTCGATCCAGGAGTATCCACCGGGGGAGGTGTCGAGGGTCCACATAGCCGGATGGCGTCGGTACGCTGAGTTGAGATCGCCGACCAGTCGCTGGACGCCGCGATGGAGAGTGCCTGTGTACTGATCGTCGAGCTGCCACCAGTCGAGGCCGCGTTCTTCGGACCATTCCGCGCTCTGGCCGAACTCCTGTCCCATGAACAGCAGTTGCTTGCCAGGATGCGCCCACATGTACGCGAGCAGTGAGCGCAGGCCGGCCGCCTTGGCGAAGTCGTTGCCGGGCATCCGGGTCCACAGAGTTCCCTTGCCGTGCACCACTTCGTCATGGCTGATCGGTAGCAGGTAGTTCTCACTCCACGCGTACATCAGCGAGAAAGTGATCTCGTGATGGTGGTAGGTCCGGTGCACCGGGTCGTGACCGAGGAACCCGAGGGTGTCGTGCATCCACCCCATGTTCCACTTCATGTTGAAGCCGAGGCCGCCGACATTGGTTGCCCGTGTGACTCCAGGCCACGCCGTCGACTCCTCGGCGACGGTAACGACTCCTCGATGATTCTTGTGGACAGTTGCGTTCATCTCCTGCAGGAACGCAACGGCTTCGAGATTCTCGCGGCCACCGTGAATGTTGGGAGTCCATCCACCTTCCGGACGTGAGTAGTCCAGGTACAACATGGATGCGACGGCGTCGACGCGCAGTCCGTCGATATGGAACTCCTCGAGCCAGAACAATGCGTTGGCGACGAGGAAGTTCCGGACCTCGCGACGTCCGAAGTCGAATACGTATGTGCCCCAGTCCAACTGCTCGCCGCGACGCGGATCGGCGTGCTCGTACAGGGGAGTTCCGTCGAAACGAGCCAGGGCCCATTCGTCTTTGGGGAAGTGTGCAGGCACCCAGTCGACGATGACGCCTATCCCTGCGGCGTGCAAGTGGTCGACGAACCAGCGGAAGTCATCCGGGGTGCCGAAGCGGGAGGTCGGTGCGTAGTACGAGGTGACCTGGTATCCCCACGATCCACCGAACGGATGCTCGGAGACGGGTAGCAGTTCGACGTGGGTGAATCCGGTCTCGGTGACGTAGACGGCGAGTTGCTCGGCCATCTGCCGATAGTCGAGTCCCGGACGCCACGATCCGAGGTGCACCTCGTACACGCTCATCGGGGACTGCGAAGGATCGACACCGGCGCGGGTTTCCAGCCAGGCCGCGTCGTTCCACACATGGGAACTGGTGGTCACCCGCGACGCCGTCGCCGGCGGGACCTCGGTACCGAACGCCATGGGATCGGCCTTGTCGCGCACCGAGCCGTCGTGACCGTGGACCCGGAACTTGTACAGCGAACCGACTGCGATGTCGGGCAGGAAGATTTCCCAGACTCCGGTGGAACCGAGGACTCGCATGGGGGCGAATTGCCCACTCCACCCGTCGAAGTCGCCGACGACGGTCACGCCGCGGGCGGCCGGAGCCCAGACGGCGAACGAGGTGCCGTCGACGGGTCCGTCCGGTGTCTCGTAAGAACGCGGATGTGCGCCGAGGATGTCCCACAGTCGTTCGTGCCGACCTTCGCCGAACAGGTGAAGGTCGAGTTCACCGAGAGTCGGCAGGAATCGGTAAGGATCGGCTGCGAGAACCGTGTGGCCACCCGGGTACGTCACGGAATAGCGATAGTCGATCAGGTCGGGGTAGGGGACCAGAGCCGCGAAGATCCCGTTCGAAACATGTTCGAGAGGAAAGGTTTTGCCGCCGATGACGGCGCTGACGGACTCGGCGTTGGGACGCAACGCGCGAAGAACGGTGCCGTCGGCGTGGGGATGGGCGCCGAGGACACTGTGCGGATCGTGATGTTCACCGCGCGCCAACAGTTCCAGATCGTGATTGTCCGGTGCGATACCGGAAGTGGACTTCTCGGTTGACATCACTTGCCTCCACCTGCGCGGTGCGCGTTGCGTGCTTGGTAGGCCAGAGAGATCCGGGCCGGATACGGAACGGGTGGGAGTGCGAGGATGTGCGCCACCGAACGCCAGGGCTCGAGGCGGACGAAATTGGCTTGGCCCCAGTTGAACTGCTCACCCGTCACCTCGTCGAGCACGGTCATGTGGTCGTGCCATTCACGTCCGAGTGCCGGCATGTCCAACCAGACTGTGCCCTCTTCTGCCGCGAACGGGTTGAGGTTGATCACCGTCAAGACGGCGTCGCCGGTCGCGGCGTCGAACTTCGAGTAGGCGATCAAAGCGTCGTTGTCGATGTGGTGAAAGTGCAGGTTCCGCAACTGCTGCAGAGCAGGATGCGCACGCCGGATGCGGTTGAGCGCGGTGATCCACGGCTCGAGAGATTCGCCTCGCGCTGCGGCTTCGGCGAAGCGGCGCGGACGAAGTTCGTACTTCTCGGAGTCGAGGTACTCCTCGCTGCCGGGGCGGACCGCTTGATGCTCGTAGAGTTCGTAACCGGAGTAGACGCCCCAGGTCGGCGCCAGGGTGGCGGCGAGAGCTGCTCGTAGCGCGAACATTCCGGGCCCACCGTGCTGGAGGGACTCGTGCAGGATGTCCGGTGTGTTCACGAAGAGGTTCGGTCGGGCTTCGTCGGCCTTTGCCGCCAGCTCGTTACCGAATTCGGTGAGTTCCCACTTCGCCACTCGCCAGGTGAAGTACGTGTACGACTGGGTGAATCCGCGTCGAGCCAGACCGTACATGCGCGCCGGACGAGTGAATGCCTCAGCGAGGAACAGAACGTCGGGGTCGGTCTTCTTGACCTCCGAGATGAGCGTCTCCCAGAAGTTGGGCGGCTTGGTGTGCGGGTTGTCGACCCGAAAGATCTTGACGCCGGCGCTGATCCAGTGTCGGACGACTCGCAGAATTTCCTTGTCCAGGCCGCGAGGATCGGTGTCGAAGTTGATCGGGTAGATGTCCTGATACTTCTTGGGTGGGTTCTCGGCGTAGGCGATGGTGCCGTCGGGAAGGACGTTGAACCACTCCGGATGCTTCTTGGCCCACGGATGATCCGGGGCGCACTGCAGCGCGAGATCCAGTGCCACTTCGAGATCGAGCTTGCGTGCCGTGGCGACGAAGGCCTTGAAATCCTTGAGCGTGCCGAGTTGCGGATGGACTGCGTCGTGCCCGCCGTCGACCGAGCCGATGGCCCACGGCGAACCGACGTCACCGGGTTCGGGGGTGAGGGTGTTGTTGCGTCCCTTGCGGTTGATCTCGCCGATGGGATGGATCGGTGGAAGGTAGACGACGTCGAAACCCATTGCGGCGATGCGAGGCAGATCCTCGGCCGACGTGCGGAACGTCCCGTGTTGAGGCACCCCGTTCTCGTCCCATCCACCGGTCGAGCGGGGGAAGAACTCGTACCAGGATCCGAACAGTGCGCGGCTGCGATCGACGACGACGGGGTGAGACTCGCCCTTGGTGACCAGTTCACGGAGCGGTGTGGCGCGGAGCAGTTCGGCCACGTCGGAGGCGAAGGCCGGAGCGACGCGAGCAGTCAGTGCCTGATCGCTGCGCAGCGACGCGGTGACGGCTTCGAGCCTGGACCGGTTGGCCCGCGGCACCTCGTGCGCCGCCTGTTCGAACAGGCGCGCACCGATTTCCAAGTCGTTGGCCAACTCGGCGGCGCCTTGTCCGACAGCCAGCTTTGCTTCCACCGCGTGCTTCCAGGTGGCGATGGGATCGCTCCACGCCTCGATCCGGAACGACCACATGCCTTCGGCGGACGGCGTGAAGACTGCATCGACGGTGTCCGGTTCGGTGCCGGGATCCATCGGAATGCGCAGCGGCTTGGTACCGCGCGGACCACGCACGACAAGAGTGGCGGAAATGGCGTCGTGGCCCTCTCGCCACACGGTGGCGTGCACCGGGAAGACTTCACCGACCACGGCCTTTGCCGGATAGTTACCCGAGATCTCGGGTACCACGTCGTCGATACCGAGGCGTCCTGACACGGGAAGCTCCATTTCTGATGATGGATCGCGGTAAAACTTTCTTTCGCCGCGTTCAACCGTAGTGGGTGTGGCGCCGGAGTGCTGATAACGACGAATTCGGGTCTGTCGGTGGTCAGGTCGGGTCGGGCATCAAGTTCCACCAGACAGAGTCCGACGAACTCGACTAGGGTTCGCGGGGTGAAAGCCTTGCGTCGGTTCACTGTCCGAGCCCACCTTCCGGAGCGCCTTGCCGCGCTCGGCCCCCTGTCCACCAACCTTCGGTGGTCGTGGCATCCCGAGACACAGGATTTGTTCTCGCGACTCGACCCCGAACTCTGGCAAGCAGTCCAGTTCGATCCGGTCCGCATGCTCGGGGAAGTCGACCCCGCCCGGCTCGACGAACTCAGCAGTGACGAGGCATTCCTCGGTGACCTCGACACTGCAGCAGCCGATCTCGACGCCTACCTGAGCACGCCGCGCTGGTATCAGTCCCAGCAGGCCAAGGGCACGTCGCTGGCCGGTGGAATTGCGTACTTCTCCATGGAGTTCGGCGTCAGTGAAGTTCTGCCCAACTACTCGGGCGGATTGGGCATCCTTGCCGGCGATCATCTCAAGGCCGCGTCCGACCTGGGTCTGCCGCTCATCGGCGTCGGATTGCTCTACCGATCCGGTTACTTCCGCCAGTCCCTGACTGCCGACGGTTGGCAGGCCGAGCACTACCCGCCCCATGATCCTCAAGGGTTGCCTCTTCGTTTGCTGACGGACGCAGGTCCGGCTTCCGACGACGGATCGCCGGTCGTCATTCACGTCGCGATGCCCGGTGGACGAGTCCTGCGTGCGCGCGTGTGGATCGCTCAGGTCGGACGAGTGCCGTTGCTGCTGCTCGATTCCGACATCGCCGAGAACGACGCGGACCTGCGCGGCGTCACGGACCGTCTCTACGGCGGGGACCAGGATCACCGCATCAAGCAGGAGATCCTTGCGGGTATCGGCGGCGTCCGCGCGGTGCGTGCCTACACCGCGGCCTACGGATTGCCCGATCCCGAGGTGTTCCACATGAACGAGGGGCACGCCGGATTCCTCGGCATCGAACGGATTCGGGAACTTGTCACCACCAGCGGTCTGGACTTCGATTCGGCTCTGGCTGCGGTTCGCGCCGGAACCGTCTTCACGACGCACACGCCCGTTCCCGCCGGAATCGACCGCTTCCCGGCGGATCTGGTCCGTCACTACTTCGGTGGCGCGAACGGCGAGAACGAATCGACCCTGCTTCCCGGTCTGACCGTCGACCGCATCGTCGGGATGGGGCGCGAATCCGATCCGTCGATCTTCAACATGGCGCACATGGGCCTTCGCCTGGGTCAGCGCGCCAACGGCGTCTCGAAGTTGCACGGCATCGTCAGCCGCGACATGTTCAACGGACTCTGGCCGGGCTTCGACGCCGACGAGGTGCCGATCGGTTCGGTCACCAACGGTGTTCACGCGCCGACGTGGGCGGCGCCGGAGTGGATGGACGTGGCCAGGCGGATCGTCGGTCAGGAGCAACTCGAAGAAGCACGCGGGTGGGAGCGCCTGCACGAGTTGTCGGCCACCGAACTGTGGGAAACACGTAATGCGTTGCGCGGCAAGTTGGTCGACGAGGTGCGTCGTCGTGTCCGCGCGTCGTGGCTCGAGCGGGGCGCCACCGAAGCCGAACTCGGCTGGACCGCTGGAGTATTCGATCCGAACGTCTTGACCGTCGGCTTCGCCAGACGCGTTCCGACGTACAAGCGGTTGACGCTGATGCTGCGTGATCCCGAGCGTCTGCGTGCGATGTTGCTCGACGAGAAGCGTCCGGTGCAGTTGGTGGTGGCCGGTAAGTCGCACCCCGCCGACGACGGTGGCAAGGCGCTCATCCAGCAGGTCGTGCGATTCGCCGACGAAGCGGATGTGCGTCATCGCATCGTCTTCTTGCCCGACTACGACATGTCGATGGCGCGCTACCTCTACTGGGGCTGCGACGTGTGGCTCAACAACCCGCTTCGACCACTCGAGGCGTGCGGTACTTCCGGCATGAAGTCCGCGCTCAACGGCGGCCTCAACCTCTCCATTCGCGACGGATGGTGGGACGAGATGTACGACGGAGAGAACGGGTGGGCCATTCCGACGGCTGACGGTGTCCTCGACGATGTTCGGCGTGACGATCTGGAAGCCAGCGCGCTCTACGAACTTCTCGAGCATGCGGTACTGCCGACGTTCTACGACCGTGATGCTGCCGACCTGCCGACGCGCTGGGTCGAGAGGGTTCGTCATACCCTCGAGAATCTGGGCCCGAAGGTGTTGGCATCACGCATGGTTCGTGACTATGCGGTCGACTACTACGCGCCTTCGGCGAAATCTGCTCGCGCTGTGGTGGCCGACGATTTTGCCGGCGCCCGTGAGGTGGCCGAGTTCCGTCGCCGTATCGAATCGCAGTGGCCGTCGGTTGCGGTCGAGCAGGTGGACGGTTCCGGTTTGCCGGACACCCCGGAGATCGGTGCGACCATCTCGTTGAAGGCGAAGGTCCGCCTCGGTGGCTTGTCGGTCTCGGATGTCGAGGTCCAGGCGGTCCTCGGGCGCGTGAGCCCGGGCGAGGAACTCACCGACGTGGTGACGTTCCCGATGACGCACTTCGGCGATGAGGACGGAACCGAGATCTTCGAGGCCGAGGTTGCGCTTCCGGTTTCCGGTTCCGTGGGCTACACCGTGCGGGTGCTGCCGCATCACCGGTTGTTGGTCAATGCGTCCGAACTCGGATTGGTGACCACTCCGAACGCCTGACGTAATACATTCTGCCCCGGTCCGTTCGGTCGGTACCGGGGCAGAACTGTGCCCGGGTGAAAACCGGGTCAGGGACGTGAGTCGCGGATGCGGGTGAGCGCCTTGCGGACGACTTCGGGGTTGGTCGTCTCCCAGAACGGAGGCAGTGATGCGCGAAGGTAACCCGCGTATCTGGCCGTTGCCAGACGTGGATCGAGCACGGCCACCACGCCCTTGTCGTCGGTGCTGCGAAGCAGACGGCCCACCCCCTGTGCCAGGAGCAGTGCGGCGTGATTGGCCGAGACGCTGAGAAAGCCGTTACCGCCATGGGATTCGATAGCTTGCTGACGAGCCATCAGCAGTGGATCGTCCGGGCGCGGGAACGGAATACGGTCCAAGATGACGAGGCTCAGCGAGGGCCCCGGGACGTCGACGCCCTGCCACAGGGACAGTGTGCCGAACAGCGACGTGGGTTCGTCCTTGGCAAATGCCTTGACGAGGGTGCCGGTGGCGTCGTCGCCCTGGCACAGGATGGGGGTGTCGAGGCGTTCCCGCATCGCCTCGGATGCCGCTTTCGCGGCGCGCATCGACGAGAACAAGCCGAGGGTGCGTCCGCCCGCAGCCTCGACAAGTTCGGCGATCTCGTCGAGATAGACCGGAGAGAGGCCGTCGCGGCCGGGGGTGGGCAGGTGCCGGGCAATGTAGATGATGCCGGCCTTGGCGTGGTCGAACGGTGACCCGACGTCGAGTGAGTTCCAGCGGAAAGCCGAAGCGTCAGAAGGAGCTTCGGTGCCGATGGCGGTACCCGAGTCGGGGCGCACCGACGATTCCGCGGGCAGACCCCAGTTGACGGCGAGCCCGTCGAACGATCCGCCGACGGTCAGTGTCGCGGAGGTGAGAACGACGGTGGATTCGGCGAACAGTCTCGAGCGCAGCAATCCGCCGACCGAGAGCGGAGCCATCCGGACCGAGCGCCGCACCGATCCGCGGAATTCGTCCGAGGACAGCCAGACGACGTCCTTCCGTTTGGCCGGGTCGGGTTCGTCGAAAGCTGTGAGGATGCGTACTGCGCTGTCGTGGACGTCGTCGACGGACGAGAGCGCGGCGTTGCGGGCGGCCGCAGCTTCGGGGTCTGCTGCTGCCATGCCAGGTTTGGCCGGGCCGATAGCGGTGCGCAGCGACCAGGCCGCGTCGCGGATTGCGGCCAGTGCGGGCGCCGCCCCGTCCGGGAGGCCTTCCCATCGACCTGGACGCAATTCCTCGAGGAGTCCCGCCCAACCCTCGCCGGCAGCTTCGAGTCGGTCGGCGTCCTGTTCTTCGGCGATCTTGCCGCAACGCCTGGCCGCGGCACTGATCGAAGAGGCCGTGAGATCCGCCGTCGCCACGCCGGTGACGCGGTCGACCAACTCGTGGGCTTCGTCGATCACCACGACGTCATGGTCGGGCAGAATCTGAATGCCGGTGATGGCGTCGATGGCGAGCAGTGCGTGGTTGGTGACGACTACGTCGGCCTTCGACGCCTCGACGCGGGCGCGCTCGGCGAAGCAGTCCTCACCGACGGGGCACTGGTTCTTGCCGATGCATTCGCGGGAGGTGACGCTGACCTGCCGCCACGCCTGATCGGACACACCTGGCACCAATTCGTCACGATCACCGGTTTCGGTGTCGGAGGACCATTCGGTGAGGCGGACAACCTCCCGGCCGAGACGCGAGACCGTGAACGGATCGAACAGCTCGTCCTCGGGTGGCTGCTCGGACGCACCCGTGTGAATCTTGTTCATGCACAGGTAGTTGTTGCGGCCCTTGAGGATTGCGAACTCTGCGCGTCGGCCGAGTGGCTTCTTCAGGGCATCGGCGAGCCGTGGCAGGTCTCGATCGACGAGCTGACGCTGAAGCGCGATGGTAGCGGTGGACACGACGACGGTGCGCCCCGATTCGACCGCGTGGCGCAGGCTCGGAACGAGGTAGGCGAGTGACTTACCGGTACCGGTGCCGGCCTGAACGGCCAGATGCTCGCCCGTGTCGATCGAGTGCGCCACGGCCGACGCCATCGTCAGCTGGCTGGTTCGTTCGGCACCGCCGAGCGACCGCACCGCTGTCTGGAGCAGTTCGGGAACGTTCGGGAGTTGATCGGCCACCCACGAAGGTTAATGGATCCCTACGTCAGAAACGTCCACGGATGATTCCCGGGGTAGTTCCCCGGCAATCGAGTCTTCTTCCGACGCGGCCTCGTCTCGCCCGATCAGCTGCACTCCCGCCTCCCGCATCTGCACCAATGCCGACTCGATCGTGGCGGTCGACACACCAGCGGTGAAGGGGAGAAGGACTGTCGTGCCGAATCCTGCGCGCGCCGCATCGATGGCTGTGGCCTTGACGCAGTGATCGGTGGCAATGCCGATCACGTCGACGTCGGTGATCTCGTGGGCGCGGAGCCAGTCCTCGAGCGTCGTGCCGTCCTCGGCTGCTCCTTCGAAACCGGAGTAGGCCGCGCTGTAGGCGCCCTTGGAAAAGATCGCCGAACCGGCGACGGAGGCGTCGAATGCCGGATGGAACTCGGCGCCGGCCGTCCCGACGACGCAGTGAACCGGCCAACTGTCGACGAAGTCGGGAGTTTCGGAGAAATGTGCCCCAGGGTCGATGTGGAAATCGCGGGTCGCGACTACAGCGTCGTACTCGTGCGAGTTCACGAAATCGTTGACGGCCGCCGCAACCGCAGCACCGCCGTCGACTGCGAGAGCGCCACCTTCACAGAAATCGTTCTGAACGTCGACGACGATCAGTGCTTTGGCACTCACTGGTGCTCACCTCCGGAGAATCGAACGGGCACAGCCGAGTCTCCGCGTGAAAGCTTGAGCCCTTCCCACGGCAGGCTCACGAGCCCGGCTTTCAGAACTGCACGGCTCTCTTCGAGCGTCGGTGCGCTCTCGACGACCTTGCCTTCACGAACCAACGGGATCAACAGTTCGGTCGCGCCGTCCGCTTCGGAAACAGGTGACGGTGATCCGGCGGGATAGATGACTTCTTCGACGATCGTTCCGGTCGGGCGCACTACGCGCAGTGCTTTCTTGGCGCCGCCGCGAGATGCCTTGTTGGTACTTCTCTTCTCGACCGCAATCCCGTCGACTTCGACAAGTTTGTAGACCATGCCAGCGGTGGGGGCTCCTGATCCGGTGACCAGTGAAGTACCGACGCCGTACGAGTCGACGGGTTCGGCGCGCAGGGCTGCGATTGCGTACTCGTCCAGGTCGCCGGAGACGACGATGCGAGTCTTGGTGGCCCCGAGGTCGTCGAGTTGTTGGCGTACCTGGCGAGCAAGGACGCCGAGGTCGCCGGAATCGATGCGCACTCCGCCCAGTTCGGGACCGGCAACGGCGACAGCCGTTTTCACACCCTCGGTGATGTCGTAGGTGTCGACCAACAACGTGGTGGACACGCCGAGAGCGGCGACCTGACCGCGGAATGCCGCCGCCTCGTCCGGACCGTCTTCGGTGGTGTGCAGCAGGGTGAAGGCGTGCGCACTCGTTCCCGCGCTGGGCACGTCGTGACGCCGCGCGGCTTCGAGGTTGGAGGTGGCGTCGAAACCGGCAATATACGCGGCACGTGAAGCGGCAACCGCTGCCTGTTCGTGTGTACGACGCGAGCCCATCTCGATCATTCGTCGACCGCCCGCTGCACTGACCATCCGGGCTGCGGCCGAAGCGATCGCGCTGTCGTGGTTGAGGATCGAGAGAATCAAGGTTTCGAGGATGACGCACTCGGCGAACGTTCCGCGGACCGAGAGGATCGGTGATCCGGGGAAGTAGAAGTCGCCCTCACGGTAGCCGTCGATGTCACCGGAGAATCGGTAGTTGCGCAGCCACTCGACGGTCGTGTCGTCGAGGAATTTCGCAACGATCGCCAGTTCCGGTTCACCGAATCGGAACTGCTCGAGCGCGTCGAGTAGGCGCTCGGTACCGGCGACGACGCCGTAGCGGCGGCCGTCGGGCAGCCGCCGTGCGAAGACCTCGAAACTGCAGTTGCGGAAGGCAGATCCGTCGGCGAGAGCCGCCGAGAGCATGGTGAGTTCGTACTGATCGGTGAGCAGTGCGGTGCTGGCACCGGCGTCGCGGATGTCGGAAATTTGCGTAGGCACGCACACAACTCTAGGCGCGAGACGACGTGGGTGGGTGTTGTCGCCTCTCGCCGCGCCGTACCCTGGATACATGGTTTTCGGCGGCGCGACCGTGTCCGACACTTACTCGGCGAACGTAACGATGAGAGGCGCTACGGCTTCCTCTCCTCAAGCCACGCCCGAGCAGTCGGAGGCTGTGGCGACCATCGAAGCCGCCGATCGGCCCTGGGTGACCATCGTCTGGGACGACCCGGTCAATCTCATGCACTACGTGACTTACGTGTTCCAGAAGCTGTTCGGCTACAGCAAAGCCAAGGCCACGGATCTGATGATGCAGGTTCATTCGGAGGGCAAGGCCGTGGTCTCGAGCGGTTCGCGAGACAAGATGGAGGCCGATGTGCGTCGCCTCCACGCGGCCGGTCTCTGGGCCACCATGCAACGCGACGACACCTGAGAACCATTATTTCGACCGAATTGTTCGCCCAACTCGTAGACGGGAGTCCGACGCGTGCGGACGTGGAGTAGGAAGAGTTCACTCGGCGGAGTGAAGTTCAAGTCCGAGATGGACGGTCACGAAGCGGCGGTTCTACGCTCCCTCGTGGAGTCGGTGACCGGGCTTCTCGACGAGCGTGCGTCTTCGGCGCCGCAAGACGAGCTCGCCGCGCTGACCGGCCTTCGGACCGGCAATTCCGAGACACCCGACAATCCGGTGTTGGCGCGGCTGCTTCCCGACTTCCAGCGCGCCGACCCGGACAAGGTCACCCCGAACAGTGACGATCTCGACGACGCGGGTGCCAATGTCAATGGTGCGCTGCGCAGTTTGCACGAGCCCGAGATCATCGACGCCAAACGCGAGTCCGCCCGTACGCTGTTGGCTTCGCTTCCCGAGGCCGGCGGCAAGGTCGTTCTCACGCAGGAACAGGCCGATGCCTGGTTGTCCTCGCTCAACGACGTCCGTCTCGCGCTCGGAACCAATCTCGGCATCGACGCCGACACCCCGGAGAGCCTCGAACCCGACGACCCGCGTGCCCCGCATCTCGACGTCTATCACTGGTTGACGTGGATGCAGGACTCCCTCGTCCAGGCGCTTATGCCATGACTACGACGCGGACCGGGCCCACTGATTCACTGACAGATGTCGCCGGCCTCGCAGTCGGCCATCACCACAAGCTCGACGATGGCGTCACCCTCGGAAGCGGCGCAGCCACCGGGTGCACAGTCGTGCTCGCGTCGGCCGGTGTGGTTGCCGGAGTCGACGTCCGGGGCGGCGGGCCTGGTACCCGAGAGACCGACCTTCTCGACCCGAGCCATTCGGTTCAGCAGGTCAACGCAGTGCTGTTGACCGGCGGTAGTGCCTACGGATTGGCCGCGGCCGACGGCGTGATGCGCTGGCTCGAGGAACACGATCACGGGATCGCGATGGGGGCTCCCGGTCAGGTGGTACCGATCGTCCCTGGCGCCGTGATCTTCGATCTGCCGGTGGGGGACTGGACCGTTCGTCCGACTGGAGACTTCGGATTCCTCGCTGCCGACACCGCTTCGCGCGAATTCGCCACGGGCACGGTCGGTGCCGGAGTAGGCGCGAGAGCCGGAGCGCTCAAGGGTGGGGTGGGAACGGCGAGCGTCGTGATCGCCGACGGCCCCGCCGAGGGCACGACGGTCTCCGCTGTGATCGTGGCGAACCCGGTGGGTTCGGTCTTCGACCCTCGAACAGGTTTGCCGTGGGGCGTCGGCTCGGACGGGCCGGAGTCGTTCGGCCTCAGGGTTCCCGACGCGTCCGAACTTGCGGCGGCCAATGCCGTCGCTGCCAAAGGCACCGTCCTCAACACCACGATCGGCGTCGTCGCCACCGACGCCGCCCTGACCAAAGCCGGGTGCCGACGCGTCGCTGTCGCCGGTCACGACGGTCTGGCGCGAGCGATTCGGCCCGCACATTCGCCGCTCGACGGCGACACGATCTTCGCGCTCGCCACCGGTGATCACACTCCGAATTCGGAGATCGCGGTTCCGGCCGCTTTCCCGAGCGATCTGCCGATACTCGACGCGGTGTGCGCGGCTTCGGCGCAGGTGGTCGAACGGGCGATCGTGAAGGCGATTCTGGACGCCACGTCGGTTGCCGGAATCCCGAGTTATCGCGAACTCTTTCCGTCCGCATTTCTCTAGGCATCGCTCCTGGAATCGGCGGTAACCTCGAATTGAGCCTGGTTGCAAGTGACCGATCAGAAAACCGGATCGACGGTGGAGGACGCACACGATGACGATGGATTTCAACAGTCCGGATTTCGGCACCCGAACGCCGGCACCGAAATCCGGTCCGCCTTCGGTGTGGAAACAGTCGGCCGTGTTGGTGGGCGGCTTCGCGATCATGCTCTACGTGATCGAGATCGTGGATGTCATCTCCGGTCAGAACGTCCAGAATGCCGGCGTCACCCCGCGCACGCTCGACGGACTGTGGGGAATCCTGTTCGCCCCAGTGCTTCACGACGACTGGGGTCACCTGATCGCCAACACCATTCCGGTGCTGATCCTCGGATACCTCGTGCTGGTGTCGGGAATCGCGCGCGGACTCGCGGCTACCGGCATCATCTGGGTGATCGGCGGTGTCGGAACCTGGTTGTTCGCCGGTTCGAACTCGAATCACGTCGGTGCGTCCGTGCTGATCTTCGGCTGGGTGACCTACCTGTTGGTGCGCGGATTCTTCACGCGAAGTTTCACGCAGATCCTGATCGGTGTTGCTGTCTTCGTCGTGTACGGCGGAGTGCTGTGGGGCGTTCTGCCGAGCGATCCTCGAGTTTCCTGGCAGGGACATCTGTTCGGAGCGATCGGCGGCGTGGTGGCCGCGTGGGCACTGACGTCGGGGGAGAGGGCCAAGCGCTCAGGTTCGACACCGGCCGTTCGACCACCCAGTTTCTGAACGGACGTGGGTCACACCCACACTGCGGTGTGACTTCGACGCGCCAAAACGACCAAGAGCTTTTTCCCAGACGGGTAGACGTGGCAGCATGACCGGTATGCGCATGACCGTCCTGGGGTGTTCCGGCAGCGTCACGGGTCCGGATTCACCGGCTTCGGGATACCTGCTCACGGCACCGGGAACTCCGCCGCTCGTGATCGACTTCGGCCCGGGCGTTCTGGGAGCGTTGCAGCGATACGCCGATCCGGGCGAAGTGACGATCCTGCTCTCGCACCTTCATGCGGACCACTGTCTCGACATGCCCGGCCTGCTCGTCTGGCGTCGCTATCACCCCAACCCGCCGGTTGGCCGCGCTCTGGTCTACGGCCCCACCGACACCGCCTGCCGCATCGGAGTGTCCTCCGCCGAGTGTGCCGGCGAGATGGACGACATCTCCGACACCATCGACGTCCGACTCTGGGCCGAGAACGAGCCGGTGACGTTCGGAGAACTGAGCGTCGTCGCGCGTCGGATGAATCACCCGCCCGAGGCTTACGGTTTCCGGATCACCGGCGCCGACGGCCGCGTGCTCGTCTATACCGGCGACACCGGCATGTGTGACAACGTCGTCGAACTCGCGCGCGATGCGGACGTGTTGCTCTCCGAAGCGTCGTGGACCGACAGTCCCGATCGCCCCGAGGGGGTTCATCTCTCCGGCAAGGAAGCCGGCCGAGTGGCCGCTCTCGCCGGCGTCAAGGAGCTTCTCCTCACGCACATCCCGCCGTGGACATCCCGTGAAGACGTGATCGCCGAAGCGAAATCCGAATTCTCCGGACCGGTCCATGCAGTCTCCGCCGGAAGCGTCTACGACATCTGATTCCCCTCACATTCGATGCAGCGCCGAGCGGGCGACCGCTAGGCTCACGAAGGTGACTACACGAGAAGACGGTAGGGCGGACGACGAGCTCCGCACGGTCAAGATCACCCGCGGGTTCACCAGTCATCCGGCCGGATCCGTTCTGGTCGAGTTCGGGAACACGCGCGTCATGTGCACGGCCAGCGTCGAAGAGGGTGTTCCCCGCTGGCGCAAGGGTTCCGGTTTGGGTTGGCTGACAGCCGAATACGCGATGCTTCCCGCCGCCACGCACACACGTAGTGGCCGCGAATCGGTCAAGGGCAAGGTCGGCGGCCGCACTCAGGAGATCAGTCGACTCATCGGCCGATCACTTCGGGCCTGCATCGACCTCGCGGCAATCGGCGAGAACACCATCGCCCTCGACTGCGATGTCCTCCAAGCCGACGGCGGCACTCGCACCGCGGCAGTGACGGGGGCGTACGTGGCCCTGGTCGACGCTGTGACGTACCTGCGCGCTGCCGACCTGCTCTCCGACCCGCAGCCCATCTCGTGTGGCATAGCGGCCGTCAGCGTCGGCGTCGTGGACGGACGAGTGCGTCTCGATCTTCCGTACGAAGAGGATTCGCGTGCCGAGGTCGACATGAACGTCGTGGCCACCGATACCGGCACTCTGGTGGAAATCCAGGGAACCGGTGAGGGCGCCACGTTCCCACGCTCGACGCTGGACAAGCTGCTCGACTCCGCGCTCGCAGGTTGCGAGCAACTTTTCGAGATCCAGCGTCAGGCGTTGGCCGAGCCGTATCCCGGGGTGCTCCCCGAACCGAAGAATCCGGAACCCAAGAAGAAGTTCGGTGCTTGAGCTGTGAGCGTACGAGTATTGGTTGCAAGCCGAAACGCCAAGAAGCTGAAAGAACTTCACCGAGTTCTCGACGCAGCCGGAGTGAACGGAATCGAGCTGGTCGGCCTCGACGAGGTTCCGCCGTTCCCCGAGGCTCCCGAGACCGGCGCGACGTTCGAGGAGAATGCGCTCGCCAAGGCGCGTGACGGCGCTGCGGCAACCGGAATGCCGTGCATTGCAGACGATTCCGGTGTCGAGATAGATGCGCTGAACGGTATGCCGGGTGTGCTGTCCGCGCGGTGGTCGGGCACTCACGGAAACGACGGCGCGAATACCGCCCTGGTGCTGGCTCAGCTGGGAGACGTGCCGGACGAGCGGCGCGGTGCGGCCTTCGTCTCCGCCTGTGCGCTGGTGATTCCTGGCGGCAACGAGATCGTGGTGCGCGGCGAATGGCGCGGGGTGATCGGCCGCGAACCGGCCGGAGACGGCGGTTTCGGATACGACCCCATCTTCCGTCCGGACGGTGACACCCGCTCTGCCGCAGAACTCACCCCGGCCGAGAAGGACGCGGCGTCACATCGGGGGAGAGCGCTCGTGCAGCTCGTTCCGGCGTTGGCCGCACTGGCCGGCTGAACCGAATCCGAAAAGTACAGCCCTGAACGCATCTGCGTTCAGGGCTGTACTTTGTCGAAACTCTCAGAGCTGGTAAGCCTGCTTCACCTGGGCAGTCCGCTTGTGCTCGAACACGAACGACAGGAACGGGATCGTGCCGGCGAGCGCGGTGGCAACCGTCGTACCGGGCTTCCACCGGGCCTTGATCGCGAGGTCGATCGTGAAGACCAGGTAGAGCATGTAGAACAGACCGTGGATCTGGCCGATGTAGAACAACCACGACGGTGCGTCCGCCGAATTGTCGAGAATCAGGTACTTGTAGACCATCTCACCGGTCAGGAACAGCAGCCACAGGCCGGTGATCCAGGCGAGAACGCGGTATCGGACGAGCGCCGACGCAACCTTCTTCTGCTTTTCTGCGTTGACTGCGGGGGTAGCGATGCTCGCTTCCGAACCGGTACTCACGTCGTGCTCCTATCGGACTCGCGAGCGGCGAGCTGCGCAAGGTAGTCGTTGTATTCGAGCATTTGGCGGGCTTCGGGATCGTCGACGTCGAGGTTCACATCGTCGAACTCGGCCTGCGGGCGTTGCGGCAAGAGGTCGGCGGGAATTTCACGCGGCTCCGCGGCGGCTTCCTCGGCTTCGGCCTCTTCGGGGTCCACGTCTTCGAGCTGAACGAACTTGCGATACGCGTACACCACAAACGCCGCGAACAGCGGCCACTGGAACGCGTACCCGAGATTCTGTCCCGAGCCTCCGACGGCTTCGAAGCGCTCCCACTGCCACCAGCCGAGCGCGAGGCAGCCGGCGGCTGACACGATGACCAGCAGAATCAGCGCAGGTCGGCGTTTAGTAGCGTTCTTGGACACACTAAGACGGTACCTGAGAGCTATAGTGCCTCGCCCTGCGATCTCCGACACGGTGTCGTAGAAGCCGTGCCACGGCGTGTCGTAGAGGCCGTGCCACGGCGTGTCGTAGGAGCCGTGCCACGGCGTGTCGCGGAAGCAGCATGTGCGCTATGCCCATCCTCACCTGCGACGCCAGGCACTGACCACATTCTCGCAGCCGTACTGCATCGATAACCTCGGGCAGATCCGACAACAGGGGAGTGTTCATGCACATCAGAGTGATTCGTCCGGTCATCGACACCACACTCACGCCTGCTGTGACAGCCGAGGTGGAGCACTGGGCAGCGCCCGGTACGACGGTCGACGTCGTTTCGCTGCGCTCGGGTACGGCGAGCATCGAGAGTGAGTACGACGAGGCCCTTGCCGGTCCCGGGATCGTGCAGAGGGTCGAAGAAGCGGCAGTCGACGGCGTGGACGGTGTGTTCATCACATGTTTCGCCGATCCCGGAGTGCATGCCGCCCGCGAGATCATCGACGCACCGGTGGTCGGCGGCTTCGAGCCGTCATTTCTGACAGCGATGAGTCTGGGCGATCGGGTCGGTGTCGTGACCATCTTGCCGAACGTCGTGCCGATGCTCCGATCGCTCACTCGGCGATACGGACTGGACAATCGGCTGGGCAGTATTCGAGTCGTGGACATGCCGGTGCTCGGACTAACCGATCGCGAGGTGCTGATCGATCGACTGGCCGATCAGGCGTCTGCAGCAGTGGAGAACGGCGAGGCCGACTCCGTCGTTCTCGGTTGCACCGGCATGCTCGGTGTAACCGGCGCGGTCCGAGACAGGCTGCATGGCAAAGGGATTCATGTTCCGGTGGTGGATCCGACGGCAGCGGCGATCACGTGGTTGGAGAGCTCGGTCCGTCTGGGGCTGACGCCTAGTCGGACGACGTACATGACTCCACCGGACAAGGATCGAAAGCGCTGAGAACTGGAAAGGCCCCGCCGGATCAGATCCGGCGGGGCTCTTCGTTGTGCGCGAGGGGGGACTTGAACCCCCACGTCCTGAGACACTGGAACCTAAATCCAGCGCGTCTGCCAATTCCGCCACTCGCGCGCGGAATTCAAAGGATACGCGAGTGGAATCGCTCGCGGGAACACCACCCTGGTCGGGATGCGCCCGCCTGCTCTCAGGCCGATTCGGCGAGTGGATCCGCTGCCGGCGGGGTGGTGGTTTTCTTCGACCGGCGCGGTTGCTCGGCCGTGCGTTGATACCGCCACGCAGCGTGGGTGAGTGTCCGAACATCGACGTCGAGGTGTTCCGACACCGCAACAAGCAATTCGGCTGCGTCGGTGCTCGACAACAATTCCTCGCTGCTGCTCGCCTCGGTGGCGAACCGTGCAAGCAGTTCTATCGAGGTTGCGGTCAACTTCCCGGACAGGAACACCAGCGTCTCGAAGGTCCTCGGACCGAGGCCCGGAACGGAGACGACTGCCGAGCGGAGGATTTCGGTGTCCTCGACGTCGGCACTGGACCGGCAACCGGCTTCGACGAGCGCCTTGGCTGCGCGAGCTACACCTTCGGCCTTGGTGGAGTAGTTGCCCGGCACGCGCTGGCGATTGCCGAGAACCGTTGCGAGTTCGTCGCCACGGTCGGTGAAGGCGGCGAGAGCGGACAAGTTGTCGAGATGTTCGCCGGCCTCCACCGACCGGTGCGTGCGCCAACGGTCGACGACAGCGCGGACTCCGGTCTTCGGCGTTCCGTACGCGGCGCGTGACGAGAAGATCGCGTCGAGAAGGGCCGCTTCGGACTCGAGCGGCCAGCCTTGATTCCAGTGCGGCCACGCCTCGCGCGGAAGTTCGGCGCCGATGAATTCGACGGCTCTGACTATGTCTGTGTCTTCCATGATTTCTCCCCCCGAGAAGTTGTCCTGTGTGGACGCGCTGAACGTAGCGAGGGGGTCCGACAGATTGTGGCCGCAAACGCACGGGATCGACCGTCCGTCAAGGAGGTCACGAATTGGTAACAATAAATATGAGGGGTTCCTCAGGTTTCTGAAAATCCCGGTAACAGTCCCAGGCAGGGCGTTCGCGACCTACTCGCGAGTCACTTTCTCGAACTCTCGTGAGGAAGATCACGGCCCTGAAAGTCCAGATTTCGAGGGCGTCGACAAACGTGAGGAAATCCTCATGATTCTGTGTAAACCTTGTCTTGCACGAACGCCCTGACTCCGTCGATTCTCTCGACGAATTCGCGAGCACTTCAGCCGGGCGGCACACCGCAAATCCCACCTCGCCGCAGAGGTGACCAGGAGAGGACGTACGCGTGACGATCGATGACACGACACCTACAGGAAACGGACGCGACTCGAAGGGTGGACGCCGTTTCGGCGTCGATGGGGGACAGTCCCGCACGACCAGCAAAGGTGCCCTCGTCGATTCGCTGAACAACGGCGTTTCCTACGCAATCGCTTTCGGTGGACAGGGCGCTCCCTGGCTCACCTCGCTCGAGGAGCTTAGCCGTGACAACGGCCTGGAACCCGTTCTGACCGATCTGGTCAATGACGCAGCCGCACGCCTTGCACCGGTCGCACAGGATCTCCTCGTGGTTCGCCCGGTCGGATTCGATCCGATCGCGTGGATGCTCGAAGCCGAGATCGTCGACGAAGAAGAAGGTGAGAAGTCGGCGGGACCTTCCGCTGCAGCGCTCACCGCAGCTCCGGTGTCGCTACCCGGTGTCTTCCTCACGCAGCTTGCGGCGTTGCGTGCCCTCTCCGCTCAGGGTCTGGATGTAGCCGGCAACCCGCCTGCTGCCGTCATCGGCCACTCGCAGGGCCTTCTTGCCACGGCTGCCGTAGCCGCCCAGGGCAACGACGACGGTGAGCTCCTCGCCGTCGCACAACTCGTCGGTGCTGCTGCCAGCTTGGTCGGCCGTCGCCGCGGCGTCATCGCCGGCGCGTCCGCGAAACCGATGGTTGCGGTCTCGGGTGTCGATCCCGAGCGTCTCGCTGCCATCGTCGCCGAGCTTGCCGAGGGTGTTGCGCCCGAGCGTGCAGCTGTTCTCGCCATCCGCAACGGCCGTCGCCGTGTCGTCCTTGCCGGACCGCCCGCTCAGTTGGCACGTGTGCAAGAGCGCTGCGAGCAGATCGAAGCCGAAGAAGCCCGCGAGCGTGAGGGCAAGAAGCGCGGCGGTTCCGTCTTCGCTCCGTCCTTCGATCCGCTCGACACCGAAATCGGCTTCCATCACCCCGCGTTGGCCGAGGCCGTCGAACTGGTCGGCAGCTGGGCAACACGTTGCGGTCTCGACGCGGACCGTGCGCGCGAACTCGCGCAGGGTGTCCTCGTCGATCCGGTCGACTGGGTCGAGGCTGTCGACGGTGCAATTTCCGCCGGCGCCAAGTGGATTCTCGATCTCGGACCCAGCGATCAGCTGACCCGCATGACGTCCTCTTCGCTGCGTGGACAGGGCGTCGGCATCATCGCCGCAGCCACCCGCGGTGGACACCGCAATCTGCTCACTCCCGGTGCTGCGCCTGAGGTCTCACGTTCGTGGTCCGAATTCGCGCCGAAGCCCGTTGCGCTCCCCGGCGGCCGCATCGGCGTCGAGACCGCGTTCACGAAGCTCACCGGTCGTTCGCCGATCCTGCTCGCAGGCATGACGCCGACGACGGTCGACGCCAAGATCGTTGCCTCGGCAGCCAATGCCGGTCACTGGGCCGAGCTCGCCGGTGGCGGACAGGTCACCGAAGAGATCTTCGAAGACCGTGTCGCAGAACTGAAGATGCTGCTCGAGCCGGGCCGCGCGGTCCAGTTCAACTCCCTGTTCCTCGACCCGTACCTGTGGAAGCTGCAGCTCGGTGGCAAGCGCCTCGTGCAGCGTGCCCGTACTGCCGGTGCTCCCATCGACGGCGTCATCGTCACCGCCGGTATCCCGGAACTCGAAGAGGCTGTTGCCCTCATCGACGAGCTGTCCGAGATCGGCATCACCAACATCGCGTTCAAGCCCGGCACCGTGGCGCAGATCCGCTCCGTGATCCGCATTGCCAACGAGGTTCCGAACTTCCCGGTCATCGTCCACATCGAAGGCGGCCGCGCCGGCGGACACCACTCGTGGGAAGACCTCGACGACCTGCTCCTCGACACGTACGCCGAACTGCGCACGCGTCCGAACCTGGTCATCTGCGTCGGCGGCGGCATCGGAACACCCGAGCGCGCAGCCGATTACCTGACCGGACGCTGGTCTGCCGCAGCCGGTTTCCCGGCCATGCCCGTCGACGGCATCCTGGTCGGCACTGCAGCCATGGCGACTCTCGAGGCCACCACCTCTCCCGAGGTCAAGCAGCTTCTCGTCGACACACCCGGTACGCCGGACTGGGTCGGTGCCGGTACTGCCGAAGGCGGAATGGCCTCTGGCCGTAGCCAGCTCGGTGCCGACATCCACGAGATCGACAACGCGGCTTCGCGTACCGGACGCCTCCTCGACGAGGTTGCCGGCGATTCCGAGGCAGTGGCCGAGCGCCGCGACGAGATCATCGCCGCCCTCGACGTCACCGCCAAGCCGTACTTCGGCGACGTCGAGACCATGACGTACGCCCAGTGGCTGCGTCGTTACCTCGAGCTGACCGTCGGGATCGACGCCGCCAAGGAATTCGACTGCGGCGCAGATATTCAGGACGCCATCGTCGAGGCGACCTCGAGCCCGTGGCTCGACATCACCTGGCGTGCTCGCTTCGGCGAGATGCTCCAGCGCGCCGAGGCGCGACTGCACCCGGTCGACCGCGGTCCCATCCCCACACTGTTCGGCGATGCCGAGACCCTCGAGCGTCCCGAGGCTGCGATCTGCGCACTGCAGGCGTCGTACCCGGACTACTCGACGACCGTTCTGCATCCCGCAGACGTCTCGTTCTTCATCTCGCTCTGCAAGACACCGGGCAAGCCGGTCAACTTCGTTCCCGTTGTCGACGGTGACGTGCGTCGCTGGTGGCGCAGCGACTCCCTGTGGCAGGCACACGATCCCCGCTACACCGCCGATCAGGTTTGCGTCATCCCCGGCACCGTTGCCGTCGCCGGCATCACCCGTGTCGACGAGCCGGTCGGCGACCTGCTCGATCGTTTCGAGAAGGCCACCTACGACGAATTGGTTGCTGCCGGAACCACTCCGGTTGCACTTGCGAGCCGTCGCCACCAGGATTCCGCACCCGGACTTCTCGACGCCGTCCTCTCGGCTCCTGACCTCCAGTGGGCCGGCCGCCTGACCCAGAACCCCGTCCGTCGTCTCGGCGACCTCGAGGAGTGGAGTGCGGAGTCTGCCGACAAGGCAGTACACGGCACCACCGGGTCCAGCCTGACCGTCGTCGATTCCTCGCACGTGCTGCTCTCGGTTCCGTTGGTGGCGGACAAGTCCGTCGACATCACGATCACCATCCCCGAGTCCGTGATCGACGGCGGCGCTCCGGTTGTCACCGAGGCAGACGCCGAAGGTGCGATGTCCGCGCTGCTGGCAGTTGCTGCCGGACAGGAACTTCCGACAGTCAAGAACGGCAAGGCCCGACTCAACGTCGCGTGGGTTCCCGATCGCATCGCCGATCACGCCGGTGTCACCGGTTCCGGCCTGCCCGCCACGCTCAGTGTCAGCGGCAAGGCTGTTCCGGACGTCGTCGTCGGAGCATGCTGGCCCGCGGTCTTCGCCGTCCTCGGCGCAGCCAAGCTCGACAGTCTTTCCGTCATCGAAGGCATGCTCGACCTGGTCCACCTCGACCACACCGTCGACTTCGTCGGTGAGCTTCCCTCCGAGACAAGCATTCTCGTCGTCAACGCCGAGGTCGCCTCGGTTCTCGACACCGACCTCGGTCGCGTCGTCGAGGTCAAGGTCGAGGTCGGTGCCATGCTCGGCGAGGGCCTCGACGCCCCCGCAGTCGTCACCATGACCGAGCGTTTCGCGATCCGCGGCCGCACCGGTGCCGGAGAACTCGCCGACCCGGCTCGCGCCGGTGGATCGATCAGCGATGCGGCTGTCGACACCTCACGTCGTCGTCGCCGTGACGCGAAGATCCTCGCGCCGGTCAGCATGGGCGCCTTCGCTCAGGTTTCCGGTGACCACAACCCGATTCACACCTCCGACAACGCCGCTCTGCTGGCCGGACTCGGAACCCCGATCGTGCATGGCATGTGGCTCTCCGCCGCAGCGCAGCAGGTTGTCACCGCAGTCGACCCGGCCGAGACCCGCGTTCCGCCGCGCCGCCTGACCGCCTGGACCGCCCGCTTCCTCGGGATGGTTCGCCCCGGTGCCGAGATCGACGTCCGCGTCGACCGTGTCGGTATCGACCAGGGCGCTGAAATCGTCGAGGTAGGCTGCCGCATCGACGGCGAACTGGTCATGGTCGCCACCGGTCGCACCGCCGCACCCAAGACCGTCTACGCCTTCCCCGGCCAGGGCATCCAGCGCCCGGGCATGGGCCTCGACGCCCGCGCCCGCTCCAAGGCCGCGCGCGACGTCTGGGAGCGTGCCGACAAGCACACCCGCAAGGCACTCGGATTCTCGATCCTCGCTGTCGTGCGCGACAACCCGGTGACCGTCAAGGCGCGCGGTGTCGAGCACAAGCATCCCGACGGCGTCCTTCACCTGACGCAGTTCACCCAGGTGGCCATGGCCGTTCTCGGTGTTGCTCAGGTTGCCGAGCTGCGCGAGTCCGGAACCTTCATCGAGGATTCGCTTCTGGCCGGTCACTCGGTCGGTGAGTACAACGCACTCGCCGCTGTTGCCGAGGTCTTCCCGCTCGAAGCACTTCTCGAGGTCGTCTTCCAGCGTGGCTCTGCGATGCACCAGCTCGTTCCCCGTGACGAAGCCGGACGCTCCGACTACCGCATGGCCGCTATTCGCCCGTCGCAGATCGGTGTTTCCGACGACGACGTGCAGGGCTTCGTTGCCGGTGTCGCCGAGGCTTCCGGTGAGTTCCTCGAAATCGTCAACCTGAACCTGCGTGGCAGCCAGTACGCCATCGCCGGTTCGGTAGCCGGTCTCGACGCACTCGAGATCGAAATCGACCGTCGCCGCGCAGAATTCGGTGGCAAGCGGGCATACATCCAGGTCCCCGGCATCGACGTTCCGTTCCACTCCACCGTGCTTCGCGGCGGCGTCGCGGACTTCCGCGTATGCCTGCAGGACTTGCTCCCGCACGACATCGACCCGGACATCCTGATCGGCCGCTACATCCCGAACCTGGTTCCGAAGCCGTTCTCGCTGCGTCGTGACTTCGTTCAGGAAATCGCCGACTTGGTGCCGTCCGAGCCGCTGCAGGAAGTCCTCGCAGACTTCGAGCGCTACGCAACGCGCACTCACGAGTTGTCCCGCATCATCCTGATCGAGTTACTGGCGTGGCAGTTCGCCAGCCCGGTTCGCTGGATCGAGACGCAGGACCTGCTGTTCGGCGACGAGTCCGAAGGTGGACTCGGGGTCGAGCGCTTCGTCGAGATCGGTCTCGGCGCTGCCCCGACCGTCGCGAACCTGGCGTCGCAGACCCTCAAGCTGCCGGGCCGCTTCGGCTACCCGGTCGAGGTTCTCAACGTCGAGCGTGAAGCTGCGATCGTCTACGGCACCGACGTCGATCCGGCCGTCGATGACGACGACGAGATCGAAGCCCCTGCCGCGCAGGCTGCTCCGGTTGCCGCAGCTGCCGCTCCGGTCGCTGCTGCTCCCGCTGCACCTTCGGGCGGACCGCGTCCGGACGACCTCACCTTCAAGGCGCCCGACGCCACGAAGGTCCTGATCAGCCTGTGGACCAAGCTCCGTCCCGATCAGGTCGGCCCCGCCGACACGATCGAAGCACTCTGCGACGGCGTCTCCTCGCGTCGTAACCAGCTCTTGGTCGACCTCGGCTCCGAGCTGTCTCTCGGCGCCATCGACGGTGCCGCAGACGCCGACATGGGCTCCTTGGGAGCAACCGTCGACAAGCTCGCCCGCACGTACAAGCCGTTCGGACCGGTGCTCTCCGATTCGATCAACGATCACCTGCGCAAGGTCTTCGGCCCCTCGGGCAAGCGCCCCGGCTACATCGCCGACCGCGTCAAGAAGGTCTGGGAACTGGGCGACGGCTGGGCACACCACGTCACCGCAGCAGTGGCTCTCGGTACCCGTGACGGCGCCAGCATCCGCGGCGGCGACCTCGGTGGCCTGAGCTCCGGCGCACTGGCCGACGCTGTAGCAGTGGACGCAGTCATCGACAGCGCAGTTGCCTCGGTCGGGTCTGCTCGCGGAGTCAGCGTCTCGTTGCCGGCTACCGGCGGCGGAAGCGGCGGAACCGTCGACGCAGCCGCTCTGGGTGAGTTCACCGAGAACATCACCGGTCGCAACGGCGTTCTGGCCTCGGCCGCACGCCTGGTGCTCGAGCAGCTCGGACTGAACGAAGAAACAGCAGTCGCGACGGTCGAGGACACCGAACTGGTCGACCTGGTCTCGGCTGAACTCGGCTCCGACTGGCCGCGTTTGGTTGCTCCGGCATTCGACGCGCAGAAGGCTGTGCTGCTCGACGACCGCTGGGCAAGTGCGCGTGAGGATCTTGCGCGTATCTGGCTGGGCAGTGAGACCCTCTCGGTCGAGAACTTCATTGGAGCCGGTAACACCGTTGCCGCCCAGGCGAAGTGGTGGGCTGCCCGTGCAACCGGCGAAGGCCGCACGGCGCTCGCCGAGGTCTACACCCGCATCGCTGATGCGGCTACGGCGGCAGAATCCGACGCACCCGAATGGGCAGGCGAGGTCGCAGTCGTGACCGGCGCCAGCAAGGGCTCCATCGCGGCAGCGGTCACAGGCAAGCTCCTTGCCGGTGGCGCAACGGTATTCGTGACCACTTCGCGACTGGACGGTCAGCGTCTCGGCTTCTACCGCGACCTGTACCGCGAGAACGCTCGCGCCGGTGCCGCCCTCTGGGTGGTTCCCGCGAACATGGCGTCGTACACCGACGTCGACGCACTGATCGACTGGATCGGCAACGAGGCCACCGAGAACGCAGGCGGCGCAAAGAAGCTCATCAAGCCGGCCATGACGCCGACGATGCTCTTCCCGTTCGCAGCTCCCCGTGTCGGCGGTGAACTTTCCGACGCCGGCGCTCGCGCCGAAATGGAAATGCGCGTGTTGCTCTGGTCTGTGGAGCGCCTCATCGGCGGTCTCTCGAAGATCGGTTACGACAGCGACGTCGACACGCACCTGCACGTGGTGCTGCCAGGTTCGCCGAACCGCGGAACATTCGGTGGCGACGGTGCTTACGGTGAGGCCAAGGCTTCGCTGATCGCCGTGGTGAACCGTTGGAAGGCCGAGCGCAACTGGGCCGAGCGGGTCACGTTGGCACACGCCGTCATCGGTTGGGTTCGCGGAACCGGACTCATGGGGCACAACGATCCGATCGTCGACGCTGTCGAAGCAGCGGGCGTCCGCACCTGGTCCACGCAGGAAATGGCGACCCAACTGCTGAAGACGGCAACGCGTGAGTCGCGTCGCGCTGCTGCAGAGGCTCCGCTCGAGGTCGACCTGACCGGCGGACTGTCCGAGGCCAACCTGGATCTGGGTGCTTTGGCCAAGGAGGCTGCCGAGGTTGCCGAGATCGCCGAAGCTGTCGACGAGGCAGTGGACGAGTCCAGCATCCTGGCACTGCCCGCGCCGGCTCGCATCGACGACTCGGTCAAGGCTCCGAGCTGGCCCGAACTGGACGTCACCCCCGCGGACCTCGTGGTCATCGTGGGCGCCGGAGAGCTCGGACCCTACGGTTCCTCGCGTACCCGCTTCGAGATGGAGGTCGACGAGCAGCTTTCTGCCGCAGGCGTTCTCGAATTGGCGTGGAACACCGGACTCATCGTCTGGGAGAACGACCCCAAGCCGGGTTGGTACGACGTCGAATCCGGTGACCTGGTACCCGAGGCGGAAATCGCCGACAAGTACCACGACGCAGTCGTCGAGCGTTGCGGCATCCGCCGCTACGTCGACGAGGGCGCGATGATCGACAACACCGCTCCGCTGCTCACCTCCGTGTTCCTGGACAAGGATCTGAGCTTTGTGGTCGGCAGTGAGGCCGAAGCTCAGGCCTTCGTCGAGTCCGATCCGGAGAACACGACGGCGACGGTTTCCGCCGAGTCCGGAGACTGGACGGTCACCCGCCGCGCAGGCACCGAGATCCGCGTCCCGCGCAAGATGAAGCTGACTCGTAGCGTCGGCGGCCAGATCCCGACCAACTTCGACGTCACCAAGTGGGGCATCCCCGCCGACATGGCAGATTCGGTCGACCGCGTCGGTCTCTGGAACATCGTCGCAACGGTGGACGCCTTCCTCACCGGCGGCTTCACCCCGAGCGAACTGCTCCGCTGGGTACACCCGAGCCTGGTCGCCAACACGCAGGGCACCGGCATGGGCGGCATGACCTCCATGAGGAGCCTGTACATCGACACGCTGCTCGGCGAGAACCGCCCGAACGACATCCTGCAGGAAGCGCTGCCGAACGTCATTGCCGCGCACGTCGTTCAGTCGTACGTCGGCGGCTACGGTGCGATGGTTCACCCCGTCGCCGCCTGCGCCACGGCAGCGGTATCCGTCGAAGAAGGCGTCGACAAGATCCGACTCGGCAAGGCGCAGTTGGTTGTTGCCGGCGGGTTCGACGATCTGAGCACGGAAGGCATCATCGGCTTCGGTGACATGTCGGCCACTGCGAAGACCGAGGACATGCACGCTAAGGGCATCGAAGATCGCCGCTTCTCGCGGGCAAACGATCGTCGCCGCGGCGGATTCGTCGAGTCGGCCGGTGGCGGAACGATTCTGCTCGCTCGCGGTGACCTGGCACTCGAGATGGGTCTGCCCGTCCTCGGTGTGGTCGCCTGGGCCGGGTCGTTCGCCGACGGTGTCCACACCTCGATCCCGGCACCGGGACTCGGAGCACTGGGCGCCGGACGTGGGGGAGCGGATTCACAGCTCGCACTCTCGCTCAACGCTCTCGGAGTGAGCGCCGACGACATCGCCGTGATCTCCAAGCACGACACCTCCACTGCCGCCAACGATCCCAACGAGGCAGAGCTGCACGAGCGCCTCGCCGGGGCATTGGGACGCAGTGAAGGCGCGCCGATGTTCGTGGTTTCGCAGAAGAGCCTGACCGGTCACGCGAAGGGTGGTGCCGCAGCCTTCCAGCTGATCGGACTCTGCCAGGTACTGAGCCAGGGCATCGTCCCGCCGAACCGCAGCCTCGACTGCGTCGACGACAAGATGGCCGAGTTCGAGCACCTCGTGTGGGCGCGTCAGCCGCTCAAGTTCGGTGAGCAGCTTCCGCTGCGCGCCGGCCTGCTGACCAGCCTCGGCTTCGGTCACGTTTCCGGACTGATCGCAGTCGTGCACCCGCAGGCATTCGTCGAGTCGGTTCCGGCCGACAAGCGCGCGGATTATGTTGCGGCGGCGCAGCAGCGGACGATCGACGGTCAGCGTCGCCTCACCAAGGCGATGTGCGGCGGCGACAGCCTCTACGAGCGTCCGGCGGATCGTCGCCTCGGCGCCGACGGAACGCCGGCCAAGGCGTCGCGTCAGCTCGAAGCGGACATGCTGCTGAGCGAGGACGCACGACTCGGCGCAGATCAGGTGTACCGCTCGAATCTGCCCGGCTGCAAGTAATAATCACGGTATGGGAGTTCTGGGTATCGGCTTCGACCTCGTGACGGTGTCGGAGTTCGCCGAGCAATTGAACAGGCCGGGAACGGCAATGCTCGACAACTTCACACCGGGCGAGCGTCGAGACGCCGCTACCCGGAGCTCCGAACCGGCACGACACTTCGCGGCGCGGTGGGCAGCGAAGGAAGCAGTGATCAAGGCTTGGTCGACTGCTCTCTTCGCCAGCCCGCCGGTGCTGGGGGAGATGATCCACAATCAGATCGAAGTCGTCTCGGACGCCTGGGGTCGCCCCGGCATCCGGCTTCGCGGTGACGTGGCCAAACACCTCACCGGAGTGAAGATCCACATCTCACTCACTCACGACGGAGACATGGCCGGCGCCTTCGCGGTCATCGAATCCGAACCTGGGTAACACCACTGGACACGAAAGAGCCGGTCTCCCAAAGGGAGACCGGCTCTTTGTCGTTCGACTAGTCCTTCGTGCGCGATTCCTTCTCGGCAACAAGGAGATACGCGATCATGAGCCTCTTCAGTTCGGCGACCGCGTCGGCATGTGACTGACCGTCCTGAACCGAGAAATTGAGCATCGAATACACTACGTGGACAAGGACTTCCGCCATCATCAGGCGACGATCTCGCCGCGTACGCGGCGTCAACGGGCCCAACATTTTCGCGACCGTCTCGGCGAACTGCTTCTCGTGAATGACGCCGGTGGCCCGCGTGGACGGTGTCGACTGCATCGCCAGCCAGACCTCGCGGCGCGACGGATCAGACGTCCACAGCCCGGCCATGTGATCGACGAAACTGTTCAGGAACCGCAGCCAGTCGAGCGAGGGCACTTCGCCGCCGAACTGGGCAAGCTCGTGCTGGACCCCGACGAGGTCCTGGCGGTTCAATTCACAGACGATGACGTATTTGTTCGCGAAGAACTGGTAGAGCGTCCCAATCGGGACGTCAGCACGCGCCGCGACTTCTTCACAGGTGAACGATTCGAATCCGACATCGGTGAGGAGTTCACGTGACGCCGCCAGGAGGGCGTCGAATTTACGCTGGCTGCGTTCTTGCGTCGGACGCTTGCGCGGCAGCAGTTCCTGCGGTTCTTCGAGGCTTTGGGGATTCTCCAGTGCAGGGTCGACTCGCCGCCGCGCGCGGTGACGAGTCGTGGGCTGCACGTCTTCCAGGCTATCGGTGTTTTCTGTCGAATTTGGGACTTGTGCGTTATCCGGTGTCATCGGCCACCTACTTCGGCGGTCGTGATCGGTCGAAACGCACCGCGCAGGTGCGCGCACACGAGTCCCGATGCTGTTGCCACACCTCGATACTAGGTGACCACCTGTCCAGTAGCCGAAGAGGTTGCTGCGCGGTGTGGCGCAGCGGCGATCCTGCCGACTCCGTTCGTCTGATTCGGGCAGACTGAGATTCTTCGGGCACACCGAGATTCGATGCCGAGGAGAGGGAGACGATGACGGAAGAACTGCGAACCGCGGTACGTGAACTCATGGCGCGTGCCCGTGAAGATATGAGTGCACTTGTGGCGATGAAGTCCGTCGCCGATGCACGGCAGTACCCGCCGGAAGAATGCGCAGCCGCGGCACATTGGGTGCTGGAGGCATTCCGTGATCAGGGTTTCGCCGATATCGAGGCGATCGAGACCTCCGACGGTTCGGCCGCGGTCGTCGGGCGTCGACCAGGCCCGGCCGGTGCCCCGACCGTTCTGCTGTACTGCCACTACGACGTTCAGCCGCCCGGAAACGAAGAGCTCTGGGGCTCGCCGCCTTTCACGCTCACGGAGCGAGACGGACGGTGGTACGGACGCGGTGCTTCCGACTGCAAGGGCAACGTCGTCATGCATTTGACGGCGCTGCGAGCGCTTTCCGCTGCCGGTGTGGATCCGAGCGCGCATCTGACGATCGTCGCCGAAGGTTCGGAGGAGATGGGGACCGGCGGTCTCGAGGATCTGGTGCGCGAGCGGCCGGAACTCTTCGCGGCAGACATGATCCTGATCGCCGATACCGGCAACACGGAGGTCGGGGAGCCGACGATCACGACGTCACTACGCGGGATCGCCAACGTGGTGGTCCACGTGTCGACGCTCGAGGGTGAGATTCACTCCGGTGTCTTCGGTGGGCCGGCGCCCGATGCGATCACCGCGCTGGTGCACATTCTGTCGACGTTGCACGACAGCGACGGAAACACCACCGTCGAAGGCTTGACCAACGACCAGGAATGGGCCGGGGTCGGCTACGACGACGATCAGTTCCGCTCCGATGCGGGAGTACTCAACGGTGTGCAGCTGACGGGTTCCGGTTCGGTCGCCGAGCAGGTGTGGGCTCGTCCGGCGTTGACCATTCTGGGTATCGACTGCCCGCCGGTCGTGGGCTCGGCGGCGGCGATCACGCCACGCGCGTCCGCACGCCTGAATCTTCGCGTCCCGCCCGGCACGGATCCGGCGCAGGCACAGAAGTTGTTGACAGACCACCTCCTGGCAGCGGCGCCGTGGGGCGTCCACATCGAGGTCGTACCGGAATCGACGGGATCGCCGTTCTCGTCCTCGACGGAGGGGGCAGGTTTCGCGCAGCTGAAGTCCGC
Source organism: Rhodococcus sp. NPDC056506 (assembly GCF_042794945.1). NCBI lineage: Bacteria > Bacillati > Actinomycetota > Actinomycetes > Mycobacteriales > Nocardiaceae > Rhodococcus > Rhodococcus sp. NPDC056506. Next base: position 34,392 of record NZ_JBHTSW010000025.1, read on the forward strand.
GCTCACCGATGCCTACGGCCGGGAAGTGGGATTTGCCGGACAAGGGGGATCGATACCGCTGTGCAGTGCACTGGCCGAGCAGTTCCCCGACGCGGAGATCGCGTTGATCGGCGTCGAGGAACCGCAGTGCCGCATTCATGCACCTGACGAAAGCGTCGACCCGTCGGAGATCGAGAATCTCGCTTTCGCGGAAGCGCTGTTCTTGACCAGGTACGGGAGTTAGACCGACAGATCGCGTCGTAGCTTGGCGACGTGGCCGGTGGCCCGGACGTTGTACTGGGCCACCTCGATCTTGCCTTCCTCGTCGACGAGGAACGTCGAGCGGATGACGCCCTGGACCGTCTTGCCGTACATCTTCTTCTCACCGAACGCGCCCCAGGCTTCGAGCGTCGCCTTCTCGGGATCGGAGAGAAGCGGGAAGGTCAGCTCTTCGGTATCGCGGAACTTCGCGAGTTTGGCGGGCTTGTCCGGTGAGATTCCGATGACTTCGAGGCCGGCGCCGTTGAGTTCGGCGAGGCTGTCACGGAAGTCGCAGGCCTGCTTGGTACACCCCGGGGTGCTGGCCGCGGGGTAGAAGTACACGATGACCTTGCGGCCGCGGTAATCGTGGAGCGAAACCTCGTTGCCGTCGGCGTCGGGGAGCGTGAAATCCGGCGCGACGTCGCCGGCGGACAATCTACTGTTCTCGGTCACGGGAATCGAGGTTAGTCGAGAAATTGCGCGGCAGGTGGGCGCGAGGGCATTCTGCTCCTCTACGGTAGAGCGAAGTGTCGGCGCGCTGCGTCCGCACAGCAGACCCGCACACAGAGCAGCAGAACACAGACAAGTTGGAGGACACGTGCCCAGGGACACCGAGAGCATCGAGCGCGAGATCGAGAAGGCGCGTAACCAGCTCGCGAGCACACTCGACGAACTGACGGTCCGCACCAACCCGAAGCGGCTGGTCGAGAACACCAAGAAGACGGTGCTCGCCAAGCTCAACGAGCCGGCAGTGAAGTACGCGCTGATCGCAGTCGGTTCGGTGGTGGGACTACTCGTGGTCCGGAAGATCATTCGCTGACCCGAGTTTTCGTAGGCAGTACATGAAGAAGGCCCCCACCTCGTGAGGTGGGGGCCTTCTTGCAAGTGCGCCCACAGGGACTCGAACCCCGGACCCAGTGATTAAGAGTCACTTGCTCTACCAACTGAGCTATAGGCGCTCGCTCTTGCGAGACAGAACATTAGCCGACAGGCTCGGGAGTTTGCAAAACGCGTGTTCATCGTGGTGACGATGGTTACATCGCCTCTGTAATTCACGAGTGTGGCGGGCGCGAATGCGGCCAGCGGACGGTGCTTTCCAACTGCTGTGCGACTGCGAGAATCGTCGGTTCACCACCGCTGCGCGCAACCAGTTGAACGCTCAGGGGGAGCCCGCGTTCGGAGAAGCCGGCGGGTACGGCGGCTGCCGGATTACCGCAGACATTCCAGATCGAACAGTAGGCGGCGATCGGCAACGCCTTACGGACTGCGGACAGAAGGCCGGTTCCTTCGAGCTGTCCGATCGGGCGCGGCAAGGCGGGCGTCGTCGGCATCAGGACCAGGTCGAAGGTGTCGAAGACCTGGTTGACCGTCGCTGCAATTCGCTTACCTTTGCGGTACGCGAATTTCCCGACGCGCTCGGGGGCGGCAATCCGGCCGATGGTTGCGAGTGCGCGCGTGCGCTTCTCGAGGAGCGCCGGATGATCGACGCGCAGTGCCTCGTCGCGGACGCCGCCGAGCACCTGGGGGAGAAATGCCGCAGTTGCATCCGGGTACTCGGGGTCGTGTTCTTCGACGTGATGTCCCAACGCGCTCAACATCTCTGCGATCGAGCGCACCGCGGCAATAACCTCCGGTGACGGGCGGACTCCCCGGACCGGACTCCGGGTGGACACCGCGATGCGAAGCGGCCCGGGAGCCGACGCGGCCGACTCGGCAAAGCTGGTGCCGAGCGTTTCGGCTGTGTAGTCGTCGGTCCCGGTGGTGCCGGTGATCGCGTCGTACACGAGTGCGCTGTCCTCCACGGAACGAGTGAGAGGGCCGAGCGTGCCGAGTCCGCGCCAGAGGTTTCGGTTCGGCGCGGTACTTACCCGGCCACGCTGCGCTTTCAGTCCGAACAGGCCGCAGAAAGCCGAAGGCAATCGAATGGAACCGCCGCCGTCGCCGCCTATCGCCGCCGCGACCATTCCCGAGGCGACGGCCGACGCAGATCCTCCGCTCGATCCGCCGGTGGATGCGCCAGTGTCCCAAGGGTTTCTGGTGTAGCCGTTTGCGGCGGTCTCGGTGAAGGGCCAGATGCCGAACTCGGGCATCGTCGTCTTGCCGACGATCACCGCGCCGGCCTCGCGCAAACGGCGCACGACCTCCGAGTCAGCGGAGGCGATGCGAGTTGCTGCCGCACCGCCGTACGTCGTCGGCGTTCCGGCGACGTCGTTCTCGTCTTTGATCGCGATCGGAACTCCGTGCAGTGGGCCCAGGCTGTGGCCGTCGGCCTGGCGCTGATCGAGACGTGTCGCTTCGTCGAGCGCTTCGTCTGCGAGAACTCGCACAAAAGCATTGAGCGTCGAATCGAGGCGTTCGATACGGCGAAGTGTGTTCTCGGTGAGCTCGCGGGCCGATATTTCTCCGGACCGGATCAGAGCGGTCTGACCCGCCACACCGGCAAATGCCAGCTCGCTGCCCGGTGTGGTTTCGCGCTCGGTCATCAATCCTCCAGGCCGTGGTTCCGATAACTGTGAAGTCTATTCACCACAACCTGTTCACCACGACACAAAGAAAAATCCCCACCTTCCGAAGAAGGTGGGGACCTTTGCAAGTGCGCCCACAGGGACTCGAACCCCGGACCCAGTGATTAAGAGTCACTTGCTCTACCAACTGAGCTATAGGCGCTCGCTCTTGCGAGACAGAACATTAGCCGAATCGCCGGTTCGGGAGCAAATCGCCAGGTGGAGGCGTCACCGCTGTAGTCCGATCGGAGGAAATCCGCTGAAAGCGGTAACAAAACGGACGGTTCGGAGCGATTGATACTTGAACGTTACTGACGGCGTGGCCTTTCATGACCGTTGGTAACGAGCGCGCCTGGCATCATTGGTGCAGCGCAGTCATACCGCAAGTCCCACTTGCCTTCCGGTAAGTGGGATTCGCATGTGACGCGGAAGTTAGTCGGAGAAATTGTGAAGCGGAGTCGAACGATGAGTCGTCAAAGGTGGGGTCTGTCCGTGCGCGGGGGGAACGGTCGAGCGTCGAAGGGCGCGGCGATGATCGCGGCGTCTCTCGGTGCTCTCGTTCTGATGACCGCGTGCACGTCGGGCGGCAAGGACGTCAGTACCGAAGGGTCGGCGCCGATCGATTCCAATCCGCTCACCGAACTCATCAAGCCGAAGCTCACCTCGACCGCTGCCGACGGCGCTGTCGGCTTCTCGCCGGGCGACCCGGTCAAGATCAACGTCGCTGACGGCGCTCTGTCCGACGTGACGATGGTCAATCAGGACGGCAAGGCAGTTGCCGGCGCGATTGCTGCCGACGGTGCGTCGTGGACCACTACCGAGCCACTCGGCTACAACCGCAAGTACAAAATCGAGGCCCGCGCATTCGGATTGGGCGGCGCCAGTACGACGGTCACATCCTTCACCACCAGCGCGCCCGGCAACGTCACCAAGCCGTACGTCCTGCCGAACGAGGGCGACGTTGTCGGCATCGGTCAGCCCATCGCCGTGCAGTTCGACGAGAACATCCCCGATCGCAAGGCTGCCGAGGCGGCGATCACCGTCACCACGACTCCGGCCGTCGAAGGTGCGTTCTACTGGGTCAACAATCGTGAGGTCCGCTGGCGTCCGGAGAACTACTGGGCACCGGGCACCAAGGTCGACGTGAGCGTCAACGTGTACGGACGCAATCTCGGAAAGGGAGTCTTCGGGCAGGAAGACGCGAAGAGTTCCTTCACCATCGGTGACGCCGTCATCGCCACGGCGGACGACAACACCAAGCAGGTCACTTTCCAGGTCAACGGTGAGACTGTCATGACCATGCCCACCTCCATGGGCAAGGACAGCACTCCCACCGACAACGGCGTCTACATCATCGGTGACCGCTTCGCGAACATGATCATGGACTCGTCCACGTACGGCGTCCCGGTCACCTCGGCGCAGGGTTACAAGACTCCCGTCGACTGGGCGACCCGAATGTCCTACAGCGGCATCTTCTTCCACTCGGCGCCGTGGTCGGTCGGGCAGCAGGGCTACTCCAACACCAGCCATGGCTGCCTCAACCTGAGCCCGTCCAACGCCAAGTGGGTCTACGACAACACCAAGCGCGGAGACATCGTCGTGGTCAAGAACACCGTCGGCGGCACGCTCTCCGGCACCGACGGCCTCGGCGACTGGAACATCCCGTGGAGCGTCTGGAAGACCGGCAACGCGGACGTCTGAGCGCGCCGCTGAAGCACTGAACGTCAGAATGCCCCCGACCGTCCGGTTGGGGGCATTCTGCATCTGCACACCTTTTGCGAGCGAAAGTGCCTCTCGGTCTATCTGAGGCGCTGAGAGGTGCGTTCGCTCTGCCCGGGCACGGGTTGCTCGGGTGCGCGCGATTTGTCGCGGTCGCCACCCCACCCACTTCGGGTGAACGTATCGCTGCCCCTGTCAGAAAAGGGGAGCGATACGTTCACCCGACTGTGGAGGGGGAGTTTAGGGATGGGATGGGGTGGGGGCACAAACCAAAAGAACCCCCGAGAATGTCTTTCGACATTCTCGGGGGTTCCGCTTGGGTGAGCGACGGGACTCGAACCCGCGACAGCCAGGATCACAACCTGGTGCTCTACCAACTGAACTACGCCCACCATTGCCTCGGCCACCGGTTTGACCCGGCTGCTTTGACGAAAGAGATACTAGCGCGAAAGTCGGTCAGGATGCCAATCGGCAGGTCAGGCGGGACCCAAGCCCTCTACGACGGCTGCGATCTCCGCGCTCGACGGTCCGGGCGCCGCGACAAATGCAGTGCCGCGGTAGTACTTGAGTTCGCGGATGGATTCCTTGATGTCGGCGAGCGCTCGGTGGGCGAGACCTTTTTCGGGCTGACCGAAGTAGATTCGCGGGTACCAGCGGCGGGAGAGTTCCTTGATGGAGCTGACGTCGATCATCCGGTAGTGCAGGTAGGTGTCCAGCGCCGTCATGTCGCGTGAGATGAACCCGCGGTCGGTGGCGATGGAATTACCTGCCAAGGGCGCCGTACCGGCGACGGGAACGTGTTTGCGGATGTACGCGAGCACTTCTTTCTCCGCCTCGGCGAGGGTGACCGTCGACTTTCGGACCTCTTCGGTCAGTCCCGACTTTGCATGCATCTTCTTCACGACGTCGGGCATGGCAGCCAACGCGTCGTCGTCGGCGTGGATGACGATGTCCACACCTTCGCCCAAGATGTTCAAGTCGCTGTCGGTCACCAGAGCCGCAATCTCGATGAGTTTGTCGGACTCGAGTCGCAGCCCGGTCATTTCACAATCGATCCATACCAATTTGTCCTGCACCAGGAACACAGTAGTGCGCGTGGGCGCGGGATAAGGTCTGCGGTGGAAACTCGGGTGCGTGCAGGACTGCGCTCGGGTGATGACAAGAACTTCGCCGCATTGCAACGAGGAGGGCTTTCGATGACCGTGGATCCGAAGGACGGAGCCGCGCCGCTGACGCCGGCGGAGAAGGCGAAAGCTGCAAAGGCCGCCGCTGCCGAAGCCGCTCGGATTGCCGCTGAAGCTGCGGCAGCTGCTGAGGAAGCGGAGAAGGAAGCTGCTGCCGCTGAGGCCGAAGCATCCGCAGGAGCCACCCCCGACACCCCCGCTGCCGCGACGCCGTCGGGTGCTGCAGCTGAAATCGCGGCGGGCTACTCATCCGAGGGGCGGGCACTCGAGCTCGGCTCGGTGGTGATCGACGGAGTGGCAGATCCCTCCGCGCGGGTGCGGATTCCGTTGGCGACGATCAACCGTCACGGCCTGATCGCCGGTGCGACGGGTACCGGCAAGACCAAGACGCTGCAGGGCATTGCCGAGCAGCTGTCCGCCGCGGGTGTGCCGGTCGTGATGGCCGACGTCAAGGGCGACCTCTCGGGGCTGTCGAAGGCGGGGGAACCAAGCGAAAAGATGAAGGCTCGCGCAGTCGAGACGGGCGACGATTCGTGGACTCCCGCAGGGATGCCGGTCGAGTTCTTGTCGTTGGGTACTGACGGAATCGGTATCCCGGTGCGCGCGACGATCACCAGCTTCGGGCCGATCCTACTCAGTAAAGTGTTGGGCCTCAACGAGACACAGGAATCGACTCTCGGACTGATCTTCCACTGGGCCGACACTCAGGGCCTCGCACTGCTGGACCTCAAGGATCTGCGTTCGGTCATCACCCACCTGACGAGTACTGAGGGCAAGGCGGATCTGAAGGGTATCGGCGGAGTTTCCTCGGCTACGGCAGGAGTGATTCTGCGCGCGTTGGTCAACCTCGAAGCCGATGGCGGTGACACCTTCTTCGGCGAACCGGAACTCGAAACCGAGGATCTGCTGCGGGTCGTCGGCGGTGCCGGCGTGATCACGCTGTTCGAACTCGGTGCCCAGGCGGCGCGCCCGGCGATGTTCTCCACCTTCCTGATGTGGGTGCTCGCGGATCTGTTCCAGACGCTGCCCGAAGAGGGAGATCTGGACAAGCCGAAGCTGGTGTTCATCTTCGACGAGGCGCACCTTCTGTTCGCGGACGCGTCGAAGGCCTTCCTGCAGCAGGTCGAACAGACAGTCAAGCTGATTCGCTCGAAGGGAGTCGGCGTGTTCTTCTGCACGCAGCTTCCGACCGATATTCCCAATTCGGTTCTGTCGCAGTTGGGTGCGCGCGTCCAGCATGCTCTTCGTGCGTTCACGCCCGACGACCAGAAGGCACTCAACAAGACTGTCCGCACCTACCCGAAGACCGAGCACTACGACTTGGAGAAGGCGCTGACTTCACTCGGCATCGGTGAAGCCATCGTGACCGTGCTCTCGGAGAAGGGTGCGCCGACGCCGGTGGCCTGGACCAAGATTCGTCCTCCGAGGTCGCTGATGGACACCATCGGCAACGACGCGATCAAGGCGGCTGCGTCGTCGAGTCCCCTCAATCAGAAGTACGGCCAGACGATCGACCGCGAATCGGCGTACGAGAAGTTGACGGCGAAGGTGGCCGGTGCTCCGACGGCGGATCAGTCCCTGGATCTGCCGTCGCTACCCGACCTGCCGCCACCGCCGCCGGCCGAACCGGAGGGCCCCAATATCGCCGAGCAGATCTTGGGCAACTCGGCCGTCAAGAGTTTCCTGCGCTCCGCGGCTTCGGCTGCGGGACGGGAGATTTCGAGAAACATTTTCGGGACCGGTAGCCGCCGCAAGCGCTGAGGGTTCGACGCCCGCGAGGTCAGATACCGACCTCGCGGGCCAGCAGGTCGTTGATCGATTCGCGCCTGATCAACGGCCGCGCAATACCGCCGAGCACAGCGACGACGGGCGGCCGGCCGACGCTGTTGTAGGTGGACGCCATGCTGTGGTGGTAGGCGCCTGTACACGGCACTGCCAGCAGGTCGCCTTCGTGTAGGTCGGCGGGAAGCCTGGCGCCAACGACGATTTCGTCGCCCGATTCGCAGTGCCGCCCGGCGACCGTGACCTCCTGGAGCGGTGCGCTCGAATGTCGGTTCACCAGTTCGACGTCGTAACGGCTGTCGTACAACGACACCCGCGGATTGTCGCTCATCCCGCCGTCGACGGAAACGAAAGTCCGTCCGCCGCTGATCGACTTGATGTTCTGTACGCGATAGAGCGTGACCCCGGCGCGCGCAGCGATCGCCCGGCCAGGTTCGAGCACGATTTCGGGGCGAGGGAAGCGATTTCGAGTGCAGGCGTCGTCGAGACTGTCGTCGATGACGTGAGCGAGGCGGGTCAAATCCAGTTGGGCATCTCCCGGTAGGTACGCGATCCCGTGCCCCCCGCCGAGATCGAGTTCGGTGAGGATGATTCGGTGTGTGCGTCGAATGTCGTCCATCTGCGCGATCATCGTCTCGATCGCGGGGCGGAAGTGTTCGGGATCGGTGATCTGGGAGCCGAGATGGCAATGCAGGCCGATGAGTTGCAGGTGCGTCGCGGTGGCGACGACGGACACCGTACGTTCCAGTTCTTCGGAAGATGCTGGTAAACCGAACTTTTGGTCCAAGATGCCGGTGGACACTGCCTTGTGTCCGTGTATGTCGACGCCGGGTGTGACTCTGATCAGCACCTTCTGCGGGCGGGTGCACACCGACGCCAGGCGTACCGCTTCGCTGGGGGAGTCGAGGACAATTCGGCCGACACCGGCGTTGACTGCTGCTCTCAGTTCGGCAACCGATTTGGCATTGCCGTGCAGGATGATTCGCTTCGGGTCCACGCCCGCGGCCAGAGCAATGGCAAGTTCGCCGGCCGAACAGACGTCTACCCCGAGACCCTCGTCGGAGACCCAGCTAGCCATCGCACGGATCATCAGTGCCTTGCCGGCGTACACGATCTCCGAGTCGGGGAAAATCTCTCGATACGTGCGGCAGCGGTGCCGCACGTCCGCCTCGTCGACAACGTACGTCGGTGTGCCGTACTGGTCTGCGATCTCTTCGAGGGAGACGTCGCCGATGCAGACACGCCCGCTTTGATCGTGGCGAGTGCTGATGGGCCACAACGCAGGATCCATACGAGGTGTCATTGCGCCGCGTAGGGAGGGGAAGATTTCGAGTAGCGTCACGTCGATCTCCTGAAGGTGACCCGCCGTGTTGCGGGCTACTTTCAGATCTACTCCCGACGATCGCCGGTGGGAGGAGTCTTGACGCTTACTTGACGCGCCGTCGAACGAGGTTGACGCGGCTCTGACGGCCTCGACTCACTGTTTCCCTCGCCGCTTCCATCCGAACCAGCCGAGCACCGCGAGTAATGCCACTGCCACGGTTCCGCCGATCACCGCCGATCTGTCGACGGATACGCCAACGGACTGAACTCCGCCGGCGCGTGGGGCGTAACCGGCGCCGTACACGGACTCGACCGCCGCTTGGATGTCGAACCCGGTTTCGGTAGCCGGCCCGCAGCTGTGCCCCTCGTGCTCGGCGTCGACGTCGTACGGCGCCGAAACAAACATCAGCTGCTCGGTGCCGAGCACGTAGCTTGTGCCACAACCGTTCCCGTTCGCGAGTGTCCCCACCGACGTCACCGATGCCAGATCGCCTTTGTAGACCCGGCTGACGTCGAACAGGTAGGTGTCCTCGAACCCGTCCGAAGTTTTCTTCGTCGGAGTCCCGAGGAAAACGGTGCTGGAGACGCTCACGGCTTCTTCCGGGGTAGCCGATGATGCGCACGAACATGCATTCGCTGCCGTGGGCAGCAGTAAGGGCAACCCTCCGGTCAAAAGAAGGATTGCCCCGACTGCCAGTGTTCTTCGCATCGCCATTAACCGACTATATGGTCTTCTATGGCCTGCTCTGAGAAGTTTGAGTGAATCAGCCGCCGAGCTTCTTGTAGAACGTGCCCACGATGGGCGCAACGACGGCACGCGGGCTGTAACCGCCCGCGACGGACATCGCCTTGCTCAAGATGCCCGGTACGACGCGCATCTTGTTCTCGGCCAGGCCGTCGAGCGAGACCTTGGCGGTGTACTCGCTCGAGATCCAGAAGAAGTCCGGAACGAGCTTGTCGACGATGGACGCTTCGGCCGGGTCCGGAGTTTCGGTGCGTACGGGGCCCGGAGCGAGGAGGGTGACGTTCACGCCGGTGCCCTTGAGTTCACCACGCAACGATTCCGCGAACGTGTTCACGAACGCCTTCGTTGCGGCGTACGTCGCGTTGTTGGGGATCGGCATGTTGCCGGCCGCGGAACCGACCATCAGGATCGCTCCGGACCTGCGGGCGAGCATGCCGGGCAGCACGGCCAGGGTGAGGTCGTGCACCGCGACGGCGTTGAGCTCGACCTGGTCACGCTCGTATGCGGGGTCCAGTTCGGCGATCGGGCCGAAGGTGGCGATCCCGGCGTTGTTGCACAGGATGCTGATGTCGCGGCCACCGAGCTCCTCGACGAGAACGGCACGCGCCGTGCTGTCGGAGAGGTCCGATGCACGGACTTCCACCTCGACGCCGTGCGCGGCGCGAAGCTTCTCGGCGAGGGCCTCCATGACCTCGCCGCGACGGGCGACAAGGATCAGGGAGTGTCCGCGTGATGCCAGATCAGCGGCCAGTGCCTCTCCGATGCCGGAGGAGGCGCCGGTCACGACGGCGCGGGCTGTGGTTGTGGGTGTCGGCAGGCTCACGATCAGTCAGCGTAGCCGGTCAGATCTTCGCGGCCAGTCGTGTGCCCTGTTCGATGGCACGCTTGGCGTCGAGTTCTCCTGCCACGTCGGCGCCGCCGATGATGTGGGTCGCCACACCCGCGACGGTCAGTTCGTCCACGAGGTCGCGAACCGATTCCTGCCCGGCGCAGATGACGATGGTGTCGACCTCGAGGAGCCGGGGCTTCTCGTGCTTCTCACCGAACGTGATGTGCAGACCGGCGTCGTCGATGCGCTCGTAGTTGACGCCCGAGAGTTCGTGCACGCCCTTGTTCTTGAGGGCTGCCCGGTGGACCCAGCCCGTGGTCTTCGCGAGTCCGGCACCGATGCGTCCGGGCTTGCGCTGGAGGAGGTAGACCTCACGTTCGGAGAGTTCAGGTACCGGTGTGGTGAGCGCGCCCGGCGCCATCTCGGGTTCGGTAACGCCCCATTCCTGCTTCCACTCCTTCAGATGAAGGGTGGGGGAGGTCGGATGGGTGAGGAATTCGCTGACGTCGACGCCGATGCCGCCGGCACCGATGACGGCGACGGACTTACCGACCGGCTTGCCCTCTCGGACGACCTCGGCGTAGGTCAGCACCTTCGGGTTCTCGATGCCGGGGATCTTGGGAACGCGCGGTGTCACTCCGGTGGCAACCACCACTTCGTCGAAGGATCCGATGAGATCTGCTGGTGCGACGCGGGTTTCGAGCTTGACCGTCACTCCGGCCACGTCCAGCATGCGCGTGTAGTAGCGAATGGTTTCGGCGAACTCTTCTTTACCGGGAATGAGTTGTGCGATCCCGAACTGTCCGCCGATCTTGTCCGAAGCCTCGAACAACGTGACCGAATGACCACGCTGAGCAAGATTGAGCGCTGCGGAAAGTCCGGCGGGGCCGGCGCCGACCACGGCGAGGTTCTTGGTCCGCCGAGTGGGGGAGAGGATCAGTGTGGTCTCACGGCCCGCGCGCGGATTGAGCAGGCAGGAGACCTGCTTGTGCACGAATGCGTGGTCGAGGCAGGCCTGGTTGCAGGCGATGCATGTGTTGATCTCGTCGGAGGCTCCGCGCTCGGCCTTGTTCACCCAGTCGGGATCGGCGAGCATCGGCCGGGCCATGGAAATCAATTGTGCGTCACCGCGGTTGAGGATCTCTTCCGCAGTCTCAGGCATGTTGATCCGGTTCGAGGCCGCTACCGGAATGTCGACGTGCTTCTCGAGCTTGCCGGTGATGTCCACGAAGGCTGCTCGGGGAACCGAGGTGACGATGGTGGGCACCCGTGACTCGTGCCACCCGATGTCGGTGTTGATGATCGTGGCGCCGGCAGCTTCGACTTCCTTTGCCAATGAGACGATTTCATCCCAGGTCTGACCACCCTCGACCAAGTCTGCCATGGACAACCGGAACACGATGATGAAGTTCGGGCCGACGGCCTTGCGTGTGCGTCGCACGATCTCGACAGCAAGGCGTCGACGGTTCTCGGAACTGCCGCCCCACTGGTCGGTGCGCTTGTTCGTGCGCTCGCAGAGGAACTGGTTGATGAAGTAGCCCTCACCGCCCATGATTTCGACGCCGTCGTAACCCGCGGACTTGGCCAGGCGCGCGCAGCGAATGTAGTTGCGAATCTGCCAACGAACCCCGCGGCCGGTCAGCTTGCGCGGTCGGAACGGGTTGATGGGCGCCTTGATCGACGACGCGGACACACTGAACGGCTGGTAGCTGTATCGGCCCGCGTGCAGGATCTGCATAGCGATCTTTCCACCCGCGTCGTGAACCGCCTTGGTGATCCGGCGGTGACGACGCGCGTCGACGCGGTTGGTCAACTTGGCGCCGAACGGCAACAGCCAACCGGTGCGGTTCGGTGCGTAGCCGCCGGTGATGATCAGACCGACACCGCCACGTGCGCGTTCGGCGAAGTACTCGGCCAAGCGGTCGGTGTCCTTCGCGCGATCCTCGAGGCCGGTGTGGATCGATCCCATGACGACGCGGTTCTTCAGCGTCGTGAATCCGAGGTCGAGCGGTTCGAGCAGGCGGGGGAACTGTGTATCCGTCATGGCTGGAAATTTCCTTCCGTGGCGTTCTCGCCAGTGGGCAATGCGTCCAGAACTTCTTGGCACCAGTCGGTGAAGCCTTCTTCGACGCGGATGCCGCCGCGAAGTACGAGGTACTGATGCAGCGAAGAGCCGGAAAGTGCTGCTGGATTGGGGAAGTCACGCTTCTCGATGAGTCGGTAGACGTCGAGGCGGGCGGCGTGGCCGTCGCGGTGGCGAGCGACTTCACGCCGTAGAGCGGGGAGATCGGCGTGCGCTGCGGCCCTGATCTTGATGGCCAACTCGTTGCGCAGGTGGTTCGGTTCGGACGGCTCGGCGATCCATCGGGTCAGTTCGGCGCGGCCGGCGTCGCTGACGCGGTACATCTTCTTGTCCGGGCGGCCGTCCTGCGCAATGGCCTCCACCTCCACCCAGCCGGCCTCGTCCATTCGCTTGAGGACTCGGTAGATCTGCTGGTGGGTCGCGCTGTGGAAGAAGCCGATCGACTTGTCGAACCGGCGTGTGAGGTCGTATCCCGACGCATCCTGTTCGGAAAGGGAGACGAGCAACGCATGTTCGAGTGCCATGTCAAAAGTATCTATGCACTCAGGTGCGTATGCAACTAAGTGCGTACTAACTCGGGTGCATAGAACGCCCTGTATGTCGACCTCGGAGAGAGGCGCCGAGTCGCCTGCGCACAGTTAGGCTTCGCCGTATGAGCGCCGAGTCCACAAGCACGCAGGCCGAGCCACCCGCAGGCATCGGTGGTGCGGCCACGAAGAGTCAAGTGTTCGCGTGGGGGCTGTGGGATTGGGGATCGGCCGCATTCAACGCCGTGATCCTCACGTTCGTCTTCTCGGTCTATCTCACCGACGCGGTCGGCGACGACCTGCCCGGCACGATTTCGGCAACTACATGGCTCAGTTGGGCTCTCGGAATTGCCGGCTTCTTCATCGCCATACTCGCTCCGATCACCGGACAGCGTTTCGATGCGTCGGGTAAACGCAAACTCTCGCTTGCGATACTTACCGGCATCACCGTGCTCTCGATGGCGGGCCTCTACTTCGTCGAAGACAACTACCGCTACCTATGGCTCGGATTGGTACTGCTCGCAATCGGTTCGGTGATCTTCGAGCTTGCCGGCGTGCCGTACAACGCCATGATGCGGCAGGTGTCGACGCCGGAGAATCTGGGTAGAGTCTCCGGCTTCGGCTGGGCCATGGGATATTTCGGCGGAATCGTGCTGCTGTTGCTGTGTTACTTCGGGTTCATCGTCGGCGACGGCGACACTCGGGGATTCCTGGGATTGACCACCGACGGCGGCATGAACATCCGGATGGTGGCACTGCTGGCCGCAGTATGGTTCGCGATTTTTGCGATCCCGGTATTCTTCAAGGTTCCCGAGTTGCCCAGCCCCGCGGTCGATCCGGGCGCGTCGAAGGCCGGATTCCTCGACTCCTATCGGGTGTTGTGGCGCGATCTGCGTGAACTCTGGAACGTCGACAGGCGCACGATCTGGTACCTGATCGCGAGCGCACTCTTCCGCGACGGACTCGCGGGTGTGTTCACCTTCGGAGCCGTGCTGGCCGTCAACGTCTACGGAATCAGCGCAGCAGACGTCCTGCTGTTCGGTGTTGCCGCCAACGTGATTTCCGCGATCGGCGCCTTGGTGGCCGGACGCTTCGACGATCGGATCGGACCCAAGCAGGTCATCACGGTCTCGCTCGCGTCGATGATTGTGGTCGGCGCGATATTGATCGCGGTGTCAGGGCCGGTCATGTTCTGGATCTTCGGACTCGCGCTCTGCCTGTTCGTCGGACCTGCTCAGTCGTCGGCACGAACGTTCTTGGCGCGCATCACCCCGCCCGGGCGTGAAGGTCAGATGTTCGGCCTGTATGCGACAACAGGCCGAGCAGTGTCGTTCCTCGCGCCGACACTGTTCGGCCTGTTCGCATGGCTCTTCGGCGCCGACCGCGCCGGCATCATCGGACTGCTGGTAGTGCTCGGTGTCGGCCTCGCCGCCCTGTCGATGGTCAAGGCACCTGAAGGGGACAGTGCGGTGGTTGTCAGTCCTTGAAGTAGACCAACTGGTGTGTCGTAGCGAGCAATGCGCCGTCACTGCCCCAGATTTCGGCCGACTGATCGAAGTACCCGTTGCCGAACCGCTGAGTCCGCGCGGTGCCCAGGACGGAATTGTCTGCCTGTTCGGTCAGTGCCTGAGTGTCGGCGTGGAAGTAGATGGTCATCGAGACCGTTCCGGCCGGTGCCATCTTGCCTCGGCGCAGGAAGACTCGTGGGAAGAAGACATCGCACAATGCGGTCAATGACGTGTAGTCGAGAGCGCGTGCCGGCTGATCGCGCACCCAGAGCGTCGTAGTCGAGTCGGGGTGCTCGCCCGACTCCAGGTCGGGGATTGCACCTTCGACAAACCGCATCTCGTAGTTCTGCGCCCAGGCGATGAACTCGGGGAACGGCAGCAGTGCAACGTCTTCGGCCGACGGAACCTCCGGCATCGTGATCTCGGTCGACGACCACGTCTCACGCCTCGTGCCGAACACTGCCGTGGCGGTCGTGGCGACGGTGCCGTCCTGAGACAGTTCGATCGACCAGTGCTGCGTCGAGCGGTTGGTGCGCACCGGGCGGGCGGAGATCTCGAAAGCGCCCTCGGTGATCGGACCGGCAAAGTTGACGGTCAACGACAGCGGATCGCCCAGTCGCTCGGGGTGCTTCAGCACAGATTCGAGCAACGTGGCAGCAGTGACGCCGCCGAAAGGTCCGACCATGTTGTTGTACGCCGCATTGGTTTCGCCGGTCGACAAACCGGCGGTGAGCGACGTCAATCCGACAGCAGCGTCAAAAGGATGGGGTGGTGCAACGGTCTCGGTCATCGCAGAACTCCTGGTGGTGGAATCAATTCGGCTCTATGTATGACAACATACATAGAGCCGAATTCGTCGCTACGATCAGGATCCTGCACGCGCGAGGATCGCCTCGGCCAACTCTTCGGCCCGCTCTTCCGGAATCCAGTGACTTCCGCCGTCGAGGATGACGAACTCGTAGGGAGCGTCGACGAATTCACCACAGCGTTCTGCGCCTGCGCGGCCGAGCGCCGAGTCGCCGGTGCTCCAGACGTACGTGGTCGGCACCGTGGTGCGATCGATGTCGCCGAAGTCGCGGGTCATCGCGCGGTACCAGTTCAAGGCGCCGGTCAGCGCGCCCTCCCCGCTCAGGACACGAATGTGCTCGTCGGCGAATTCAGGATCGATCTGTCCGTCGAACATAGCGCGTAGTCGGCGGAAGTTGTCCCCCGACAACACTTCCTCGGCCTTGCCCTCCTGCCGGAGAAGGCCGATGTACGACGAGCGTTGCTTCTGGTCCTCGTCCTCGCGTAATGCCCAGCCGAAAGCTGTGGGGTGGGGGACCGAGATCGCGGTAAGGCTGCGGATCCGGTTCGGATGGCGGCCGGCGACCTGCCAGGCCACCGCCGAACCCCAGTCGTGGCCGACAAGATGTGCGTCTGGCAGACCGAGTGCGTCGAGCAATCCGACGACGTCGGCTACCAGGTGCTCAATGCGGTAGGCGTCCACACCTTCCGGGCGTGCGCCGGCGGAGTATCCGCGCTGATTCGGTGCGATCACGCGGTATCCCGCAGCGGTCAGTAGCGGCGTGACCTTGCCCCAGGATGCGGCGCTCTCCGGGAAGCCGTGCAGCGCTACCAGCGGAATACCGTCGTCCGGGCCCGAGATCAGTACGTCGAAGGTGAGGTCGCCAACGGGGATTTCGAATGTACTCGTGGAAGACATGGCTCTCACCGTACGTCGAAAAGGTGAACCCGAGGTCAGTTTCGAGGTGGATTCCAGGTGGCCATTCCGAGCATGATGATCCGCAGCTGCTTCTCTGCTCGTGTGATGACGGCGGCTTCGTCGCGATATCCGGCAGTCCCGGCGTCCAGGAGCTCGACGACGGCACCGAACATCGTCGAGACGATCAGATCGGCGGCCATTTCCAGATCGTCCGACGACCAACTTTCGAGTCCGGGAATTCTGGACAGATCGAGGGTCAATTCGCTGACGAACAACCGCATTTCGGTGGCTATCGCGCGTCGCACCTCGCTGACGCCGCTGTAACGTTCACGGCAGAGGAACCGAAACTGTCGTTCGTGTGTATGCACCTGTCGCACAAGGATACCCAGTGACGTAGTGGCGTCCTTCGTACTGGGGTTGCGCCTGGCGTCGCGCAGCATCTGACGCAACATGCGCATGCTTTCCTCGACGAGGACAACGCCGAGATCTTCCAGTGAAGCGAAGTGGCGATAGAACGCAGTCGGAACGATCCCGGCTTCCCTGGCGACCTCTCGCAAGCTGATTCCGGCGAAGCCTCGGTCGGCCGAGAGATCCATCGCCGTGTCCAAGAGGGATTGGCGCGTGCGCTCCTTTTTGGCGGCACGACTTTCCGGTTCCCTGTTGTCGGGTTCCCTGTTCTCTGGGCTCACCGGTCCGGCCTTCGTCACGACGTCGAGTGTAGGTACAGGCATCCCGGCCCCTTTCGGCAACTCGTGTAACTCGGGTCACATTCTTGTTGACATGTACTTGTGTGCACCTGTCACACTATCTTCGGTGAACATTTGTACACTGAATTCACGCAGTCGAGGGAAGCTAGCCCGGCAAACGATTTACCCGAAAATCGAAACACGAGGAGGGTCATGACAATCGCATCTGCTCCTGAGAACACGACACCGAAGCCCACAGCTCGGCGCGGACTGTCCTTGGTGGGACTGATCGAAGCCATGGCCGCTCCACATCAGATCGATCGCTACCTCGAGCTGATAAACCCGATGGCGACCGTTCGTGACATTCGCGCACAGGTTGTTTCCGTCGACTATCCGACCGCAGACTCCGTCACGCTGACGCTGCGTCCGACTCGCCAGTGGCGCGGATTTCAGGCGGGCCAGTTCGTGCAGTTGGGCGTGGTGATCGACGGTATTCGTCACACTCGGTGCTACTCGCCGGCCGGCGGCGCGTCCACGCGCAACGGGCTGATCGAGCTGACCGTGAAGGCTCATCCGGGTGGATTGGTATCGCAGTATCTGTACGCCAACGCTGCGCCGGGACTTGTAGTCAGTCTTTCGCAGGCAGACGGGGTGTTTTCCCTCCCGGTCGACCGCCCGCGTCGGGTGTTGTTGATCAGTGGTGGCAGTGGAATCACCCCGGTGATGTCGATGCTGCGGACGCTCGTGGACGAGGAGCATTCGGGCGAGATCGTGTTCGTGCACTACGCGAACACCGATGCTGACGTGGCTTACACGCGCGCCCTGAAAACGATCGCAGAGCAGAACTCGAACGTGAAACTGGTACTCGTGTACACCGAAAGCGGTGGAGGTGATCTCGAAGGTTTCTTCGACCGTGGGCACCTCGACGCGGTGGCCCCGTGGATCGCTGATCCGGAAACGGTCGACGCCCAGGCTTATCTCTGTGGGCCTCCCGGACTGATGCGGGGAGTGCGCGAGGTGTTCCGTGAGGTCGACGTCGAACACTTACTCCATACCGAGGAGTTCGCACCCGCGGTGGCCGAGCCAGGTGAGGCCGGCGGCGAGGTGTCATTCACCAAAAGTGGAGTGGCGGCCGAGAACTCCGGCGAAACACTGCTCGAACAAGCAGAAGCTGCGGGCCTCAATCCCGAATACGGATGCCGGATGGGAATCTGCTTCTCCTGCACCTCCGTCAAGAAGGCGGGTCGTACCCGCAACGTGCGCACCGGTGAGACCGACGACGAGCCGGACAAGAAGATCCAGCTCTGCGTCAGCGCTCCCGTCGGCGACGTCACCGTCGACATCTGAAGTCCCATTTTCCTCACGACTGTCTGGAGACCGACATGTTTGGACTTTCACTTCCCACCCTCCCTTTCCTCGGCAACGGTTCCGATGCGAAGAACGACGCTCCTGTTGTCCTGACGTACGAGCAGGTCGAGGAGATCGGCCGCGAGTTGGACGCACTGCGTGATCGCACCGTCGCCTCACTCGGTGCTGAGGATCGGGAGTACATCTACAAGATCATCAAGGCGCAGCGTGGTTTCGAGGTCGCGGGTCGCGGCTTGATGTACCTCGGCTTCCTCCCCCCGGTATGGCTCGCGGCCGTCGGTGCATTGAGTGTGTCGAAGATTCTCGACAACATGGAGATCGGCCACAACGTCATGCACGGTCAATACGACTGGATGCGTGAACCCGGGCTCAATTCCGAAGTCTTCGAATGGGATACGGTGTGCCCGGCCGACCAGTGGCGCCACTCGCACAACTACATGCACCACACGTACACCAACATTCTCGGCAAAGACCGCGACATCGGATACGGCATCCTGCGTATCGACGACGCGCAGAAGTGGAACCCCTATTACCTCGGTAATCCGGTCTGGGCTTTTGCCTTGATGGTGCTCTTCGAGTGGGGCGTGATGATGCACGACCTCGAGATCGAGAACGTCATCCAAGGTAAACGCAAGTGGCACGACGTCAAGCCGTTACTCAAGGGTTGGTGGAACAAGGCAGGCAAGCAGGTCCTCAAGGACTACGTCATCTTCCCGGTTCTCACGGGACCGCTGTTCGTGACCACTCTGGCGGGCAACGTCACCGCCAACCTGGTGCGAAACGTGTGGACCTACTCGATCATCTTCTGTGGCCATTTCCCCACCGGCGTCCAGAGCTTCACCGAGGACGAGACGGCCGACGAGACTCGCGGGCAGTGGTACGTGCGTCAGATGCTCGGCAGCGCCAACATCGAGGGAAGCCCGCTCTTCCACATCATGTCCGGCAACCTCTCGCACCAGATCGAGCACCACCTGTTCCCGGACTTGCCTGCGCATCGTTATCCGGAACTGGCTCCCGAGGTGAAAGAATTGTGTGTGAAGTACGGTTTGCCGTACAACACCGGTGGGTTCTTCAAGCAGATCGGTTCGGTGTGGGGCAAGATCTTCAAGCTCGCTCTGCCGCCCGGTTTGGTCAAGTCGAAGACCCCTCCCGGTGTTATCGTCGAGCGCCAGCGAACAGCAGCCTGAGAGGCACACTTTGATGGTCGGGAAATTCGAACGCCGCAAGGACACCGTCCAGGAGTTGACGGAAAGTGCAGCCAACCACGTCGGCTCCATCGCGATGATCATCGCCGGGGCAGTTCGAGACGTGACGCGCGAGATCGGTGACTGGGTGTCCGACGGTATCGAGATGCGAGAAGCGGCGAAAAAAGCTGCGGCTGACGATCGTTCGGAATCCGTGACTATCGAACACGACGACACCGATCCGCCTGAAGACTGGCGTTGATCCGATTGCGCCGTATCCGTTCGGCGTGACCGACGACGTTGCCCTCCGTCCTTTGTGGCGGAGGGCAACGTCGGTTTCATGGACTGCATACCGATCAATGGCGGTGAATCAGCCACTCATCAGTGGGAGATGCTATGCAGCGCTCCCGAGACTCGCCGAGTCGAAGCTGCCGAGCCCGGTGCTACCGAGCCCGCTGCTGCCGACCCCGCCCAAAGCGAGCGCGTTGCTGCTGCCCGCGCTCAGTAGCTGGACGATGATATTGATGACGATGGGGTCGCCGGTGAGCGGGATTGTAGGCACAGGGAGACCTGCTTTCTGTTTCGAGATGTGGTGAGAATGTGAGCGGCGACGGGATCGTCGACGTAGTCAGGACGGCTTTTTCAGGCACTTCCGGTGCTGCCGAGCGATACGATCGAGCCGTTGCCGAAGCCGAGTGCCCTGGAGAGTGAGCCGAAGTCGATAACCAGGCTGCCCTGGGTGTGCGGGTTTATCACGGTGATTCCTGTCTGCGCCGCGACGTTTGTGGTGCGAGCGGGTAAGTCGATCAGGGAGCAGGCGTCGTGGGAGTTTCGCCGCCGCCGCCGATCGGAGAGTTGTCGGTGTAGAGGAAGCTGCTGCCCGCGTTGAACATCTGAAGGACGGTGTTCAAGACGACGGCCAAAGCGCCTGTGGTTGGTGCGGCGATCATGTGCTGGCTCCTGGTTTCAGCGATGGCGACATGGTGGTCACCGTGGTCACCGCCCTCACAGTGTCAGGCGGCTTGGAGCGGGCCCCGTGCGAGAGAATCTCGCACAGGGCCCGCGATTCGTCCTAGGAGACGCCGCCGCCATCCGTCGAGCCCGTGCCGGTGCTGCCCGCGTTGAAGAGCTGCAGGATGGTGTCGAAGAAGGCACCGAGGAGAGCGTTGTCCTGGCCGTTGATCATGTGGTTCCCCTTAATTGTTACTGGTTTGCGCGGTGATTCGCACCACACTTTTATAGCCCGGCTCGGTGCGGAAAAGTGGGGTCGAGGCCACCATTCGTGGAGAGCTAATAGCGAGGGTGTGAGTGTTCACACTTTCGCTGGACGGTTGTCCACATCAGTGCTGGCGAAAGAAAGCGAGATCATCGCAGCGCGCAGTTTGAGCAGCTCAGAGGGTAGAGCCGGATCCAATCCAGTCAGGGCGGCGATGCGCTTGATCCGGTTGTCGACGGTGTTCGTGTGCAGGCCCAGTGCCGACGCGGTGCGCTGGCGGTGCTGGCCGTTCGCGAGATGTATGGACAGTGTCTGCAACAGTTCCGGATTGCCGTGGAGTGGCTTGAGTAGGTTGATCAAGCTGTCGCGGCCCGCGCCGCTCCGCGTCAGTTGGTACTCGAGCGCGAGGTCCTCCATCCGGTATGACCGCGCCGGCAGTCTCAGGCGCCGCACGAGTTGCGCCAATTCATGTGTTGTTGCCTGGGCGGCGGCGATGTCTCCGACGGCGGCACTCTCACCGATGGCCGTGATCTCCACGCCGACCGTCGCGCGCGCATTTTGGATGACCTCGCACACCGATTTCCAGTCGGGAGTGCCCTCGATCAGGACCAGACCGCGTTGCGGTGCAGGCGCTTCGAGCAGTGCCGAGCCGAAGTGGGCCGCGATCTTTGCCTGAACCACCGTGAGATCGCGATAGGCCTGTATGCGCTGGTGCGTGCCGTTGCGGGCTCCTGTTCGCGTGGGCGGCAGGTTCACCATCAGTCGTAGGACGAGATAGCGGGGTGCGAGTTCAATGCCCATCTGGAGCGCGAGTTGGGTGGGATCGTCGCCGTCGAGCATGGCTTTCACGAGGGCGCCGGCGGAGTATTCGCCGAGTTGGGAACCGGCCGGAAGAGCCGCGAGATAGCTGATCGAGATGAACGAGTGAAGCCGCTGTGCCAGTGCAAACAAGAACTCGTTGAGATCGCCGAGATTGGCGGAGTCCCCGGCGTCGGCTCGACTGAGGATGAGGGTGCGAAAAGTGCTGATGCCCTCGTTCGTCAGGCTGAGAATTGCGCTGAGTGGCACGCCTTTCAGTGCTTGTTGGACGGTCATGGTGTGAATGCCGTCCAGGTCTTGGTCGGTGGGGAGTTTGCGGTGATCCAATAGCTGGATCCCTACTTGAAGCCCCTGCACGATTACCGCGATCAACTCCCGACGTACTGCCTCCGTTTGGAGGGAAGTCAACGTCGGGTTGGCGCGGGACAAGTGATCTACGAGATCGCTTGCCAGTGGGATGACGTCATTGACCGCTGTGGAGGCGGGCTTGCCTCCCAGCATGAGCGGTCCCGGGTTGTTCAGCAGCGCTGGGGACATGGGTGGCCTCCTCTAGACAGATGCGTCGCGCGGCACAGGCACCCGGAGGCTCGGCGCGTTACGAAGCGGGGTACACGCTGAGGCCTTGTTCGGGGGCATACTCGCCGCTGAAATCTGCGGATCGAATTGCGCCAGGCGTTGTGATTTCTACCACATGAACGAATGTCCAACTGTGAAATGGACAAATGTGAAGATAAGTCCATATGCCCCACGCGTCGCCGAACTAAACAATCGTCCATTTACGATGTTTTCCGACGTCAGAGCGGAAACGGATTCGGAGGACACCACGAGTTCCGTCTGGGATCATTGCCGTCGCCTGCGGGTACGTCGCGGGCGATTTGCTCAGATCATGGTCGAGGGCCCTGGGTCCGACGCTGTCGCGGACCCAGGGCCCTCGAGGCCTAGGTGTTGATTCGACCAGTCCGACGTAGGGGGACCGGTTCAGGGTGGAGGCACCCTTTTCTGTGCTGCCGTCTGTGTTGCGAAATCTCTAGATGACGCCCAGCGAAATCATGGCGTCGGCGACCTTCACGAAGCCGGCGATATTGGCGCCGTGAACGTAGTCGCCCGGCTTGCCGTACTCGGCAGCGGTGTTGATGGTGCGCTTGTGGATACCGCGCATGATTCCGGCAAGGCGCTCGTCGGTGTACTCGAAGCTCCAGGAATCACGCGAAGCGTTCTGCTGCATTTCGAGAGCAGAGGTTGCAACGCCACCGGCGTTGGCTGCCTTGCCGGGGGCGAAGGCCACGTTCGCGTCACGGAAGAGTTGGATGCCGCCGGGGGTGGTGGGCATGTTCGCGCCTTCGGCAACGGCCTGAACGCCGTTGGCGATCAAGGTCTTTGCGGCATCTTCGTCGAGTTCGTTCTGAGTCGCGCAGGGGAGTGCGACGTCGCACGGCACGTCCCAGATGGACCCGTCGGCGATGAACTCGGCGTGCGGAACGGCGTCTGCGTACTCGCTGATGCGGCCGCGGCGAACTTCCTTGATCTCCTTGAGGAGGTCGAGGTCGATGCCCTTCTTGTCCACGATGTATCCCGAGGAATCCGAGCATGCGATTGCGACGCCGCCGAGCTGGTGGATCTTCTGGATGGCGTAGATGGCGACGTTGCCGGATCCGGAGATCACGACGTTCTTGCCTTCGAGGCCTTCACCCTTCGCCTTGAGCATTTCGGCGACGAAGTACGCGACGCCGTAGCCGGTGGCCTCGGTGCGAACCTGCGATCCGCCCCAGGTGATGCCCTTGCCGGTGAGGACGCCCGACTCGTACGTGTTGGTCAGCCGCTTGTACTGGCCGAACAGGTAGCCGATTTCGCGACCGCCGACTCCGATGTCGCCGGCCGGGACGTCGGTGTATTCACCGATGTGCCGCTGCAGTTCGGTCATGAAGGACTGACAGAAGCGCATGACCTCTGCGTCCGAGCAGCCCTTGGGATCGAAGTCGGAGCCACCCTTGCCGCCGCCGATAGGCAGGCCGGTGAGGGAGTTCTTGAAGATCTGCTCGAAGCCGAGGAACTTCACGATGCCCAGGTTGACGCTGGGGTGGAAACGCAGGCCACCCTTGCAGGGGCCGAGTGCACTGTTGTACTGCACGCGGAAGCCACGGTTGACGTGAACGTTGCCCTGGTCGTCGGTCCACGGCACGCGGAAGATGATCTGGCGTTCCGGCTCGCAGAGCCGCTCGATGAGTCCGGCGTCGGCGTAGCGGGGGTGGCGTTCGAGCACTACGTGAAGAGACTCGAAGACCTCTGCGGCGGCCTGATGGAACTCGGGCTCTCCTGCATTGCGAACCAAAACCTGATCGTAAATCTGCGCTACGCGGTCACGTACGGACACCGCTCACCTACCTCGTTGTGAGAACTCTTTTACATTTCCGTTACATACTAGGCGCCTTTATTGCTGTATCGGACAACTGTCCTGTGAAGGTGAAATCGGACACAGCTGTCACTTGTGTCAGTTGAACGGGCGTTTTATAACAATTTGCTCAGCTTTCACTCTCTTAACACAGTCCAAATGGTTTGCTTCTGCAGTCGGGGGATCACTGTGCCCTGTGGTCCGAGCGTGAACGATCAGAGAGGCTGCATGTGCGTACGAAACACTCCATGTCGGCGATGTTGTCGATAGGCGTTGTCACGATTGCCGCGACGATTGCCGGGGCGCCGTCTGCTTCGGCGATCGGTGGACCGTGTGGTTCGGGAGGAAGCGGTTCCGCCGGATCGATGACAGGTTCGCTCGGCTCGCTGACCGGATCACTCGACAATGGTTCAGCTGGTACGGGATCCCTCGCCAACGCGTTGCCCTGGATCACCGGCGCCCCCAACGGCGCTCTACCGGTGCTGACCGGCCGGACCAAGGCGATAGAAATGGTCACTGGCCCAGGCAGTCCCAACAACACCATCGAGCGGTTCAACGTGTCGGGAACCGACCTCGGAATCATGTGGGACAACGGCCTTTCGGGGCCGGATCACGACGTGTTGATGGCCTTCGGCGATACAGTGGGCGACTGCGACATCCCGGGTGACGACTGGCGCAGCAACGTGTTGTTCCGCAGCAACGACACCGCCATCGCCGACGGTATGAAGATCGACAGTTCTCCGCTGGACGGCCCCAATCATTCCAAGGAGATCATTCCGGGATTCGGCATTCCGGGTGAGTTCACCACCATCCCGACCGCTGGAATCTCTTACGGTGGTGTGCAGTACATCAGATTCATGTCCGTTCGGTCGTGGGACGAACCCGGAG
Source organism: Rhodococcus sp. NPDC056506 (assembly GCF_042794945.1). Taxonomy (NCBI): domain Bacteria; kingdom Bacillati; phylum Actinomycetota; class Actinomycetes; order Mycobacteriales; family Nocardiaceae; genus Rhodococcus; species Rhodococcus sp. NPDC056506. The sequence goes on from NZ_JBHTSW010000025.1 coordinate 59,091, forward strand.
CTTGGACCACCAACTACTCGGCTCTGGCTTCCTCCACGGACAACGGTGAGAATTGGGAACTCGATCCGGCGACAGTACGCGCCAATACCGAAGGACTCGGCATTCCGGGGATTCCGGCAGTATCGCCGATCAATTCCAACTTCCAGCAGAGCGCCTTCCTCGACGGACGCGACGGCTACATTTACGAATACGGAACTCCCTCAGGTCGTTTCGGTAAGGCGATCCTGGCGCGAGTTTCCGGCGCCGACATCAGAAACCTCGGCGCCTACGAGTACTGGGACGGCTCCGGTTGGAGTCCGCGCGATACCGATGCCGTTCAGGTCATCAAGGCACCGGTCAGTGAACTCGCAGTGCAGTGGAACGACTACCTGAACAAGTACGTTGCCATGTACACCAGTGCCGAGGGTAATCTGGTGATCCGTCAGGCCGACCAACCGCAAGGCCCGTGGAGCGGTACGCAGACCCTGTTGAGCGGAATCACGTTGCCCGCGTTGTACGGCGGATTCATGCACCCCTGGGCGAGCGGACAGTTCCTCGAATTCGTCGCCACCACGTGGGACCGTTACAACGTCATCTACATGCGGACCGATTTGAACGGACTCCAGATGGCGTCGTCGGATTCGCGCGATCGACCGGACCCCGCAACCACCGGTGAGGCTCGCGTCCTCGAAGTCACCATGCCGGAAGACCGCTAGCCCGAACAACGTTCGACAACTATGGCCTGCAACTCGATCGAGTTGCAGGCCATAGTTCTGTGGGCACTGATATTTGGGTGATGATCAGAGAATGAAGAGCATTTCCTGATATGTCGGGAGTGGCCAGTGATCGTCGGCGACGATGGTTTCGAGGAAGTCGGCAGCGACGCGAACCTCGGCCATTGCGGGCAGGAGTGAGTCCTGTGCGTGCTTGGCCTGGTCGAATGGCGACTCGCCGGCGTCGGCGTCGATGGCGGCGCGCAGGGCAGCGAGCGCAGTTCGCAGGGCCGCAACTGGCGCCGACACTTCTTCGAGTGGAGCAGAATCCGGTTCGAGGCCGGCGGACTTCAGAGCGACGAAGTTTTGAGCAACTTCCGTCTGGTGGCGCACTGCCGCCGGAAGGATAAGCGTCGTACCGATTTCGGCGGCCAGGCGTGCCTCGACGCCGATGCTCAGTGCGTACTGTTCGAGTCCGACCTCGTAGCGGCTGTGCATCTCTCGGTGGTTGAAAACCTTGTACTTCTCGAAGAGTTCCATCGAGGACTCGGTGATCAGTTCTGGCAGAGCGTCCAGCGTCGTGCGAAGATTCGGCAGGCCGCGAGACTCGGCCTCGATCTGCCAGTTCTCGGAGTAGCCGTCGCCGTTGAAGACAACCGCACCGTGGTTGGTGATGATTTCGGTGAGCAGATTCTGGACGGCGGTGTCGAAATCGGCGCCGTCGGCGACTGCCGCCTCCAGTTCGGTGGCCATGTAGTCGAGAGCCTCGGCCATGATCGTGTTGATGGTGACCATCGGACCGTTGACTGTTTGCATCGATCCCGGCGCGCGGAACTCGAAACGGTTGCCGGTGAAGGCAAATGGGCTGGTGCGGTTGCGGTCGCCCGGATCGGTCGGCAGGACAGGAAGGGTGTCGGCGCCGATCATCATGGTGCCCTTGTCCTTCGACGACGTCGCCGCACCCTTGGCAATCTGCTCGAAGACGTCGGCAAGCTGATCGCCGAGGAAGATCGAGATGATCGCCGGGGGAGCCTCGTTGGCGCCGAGACGGTGATCGTTGGTGGCCGATGCGACCGAAGCGCGGAGGAGTCCCGCGTACTTGTGGACGGCCCGGATGACAGCGGCGCAGAAGACCAGGAACTGGGCATTGTCATGCGGATTGTCGCCAGGGACAAGCAAACTGCCGAGTTCGGAGTTGCCCAGCGAGAAGTTCACGTGCTTGCCGGAGCCATTGACACCTTCGAACGGCTTCTCGTGGAAGAGACACTCCATGCCGTGCTTCTTGGCGATGGTTTTGAAGGTGGTCATCAGCAACTGCTGGTGGTCGGCGGCAATGTTCCCGCGCTCGAACATCGGGGCGATCTCGAACTGACCGGGCGCAACCTCGTTGTGCCGCGTCTTGGCAGGTATACCAAGTTTGAACAGTTCACGCTCGGTATCCATCATGAATCCGAGCACACGTTCCGGAATCGCCCCGAAGTAGTGGTCGTCGAACTCCTGGCCCTTGGGCGGCTTTGCGCCGAAGAGTGTTCGGCCGGCGTTGAGGAGGTCAGGGCGGGCGAGGAAGAAGTGGCGATCGATCAGGAAGTACTCCTGCTCGGGACCACAGAACGACACGATGTGCTCGGGGTCGGTGTGGCCGAACAACTTCAGGATTCGTTCGGCGTGGTAGCCCATTGCCTGCTGGGAACGCAGCAGGGGAGTCTTGTGGTCGAGCGCCTCGCCGGTCATCGAGACGAACACGGTCGGGATACACAGTGTGTTGCCGTTAGGGTTTTCGAGAACGTAGGCCGGGCTGGTGACATCCCAGCCGGTGTATCCGCGAGCCTCGAACGTGTTGCGCAGTCCGCCGTTCGGGAAACTCGAAGCGTCTGGTTCACCTTGGATCAAGGTCTTGCCGGCGAACTCCGCCAACGCGCTGCCGTCACCGACCGGTTCGAGGAAGCTGTCGTGCTTCTCGGCCGTCAAACCCGTCAGCGGATAGAAGACGTGGGCGTAGTGGGTCGCGCCCTTCTCCAGTGCCCAGTCCTTCATCGCGGACGCGACTGCGTCGGCGACCATGGGATCGAGCGGCTTGCCTTGTTCGATCGTCGCCATTACCGACTTGTAGACGAGCTTGGGCAGTCGCTTCTGCATGACCACCTTGTTGAAGACGTTGGCGCCGAACACTTCACCGGGCGTTTCCTCGGTTGTGAAACTGACCACCGGAGGTGTGTAGGCCTCGACGTCCTTGATCGCTTGCAAGCGAACTGCATTTCCACTCATGTGCTTTACCCCTCGCCCGGGCCCAGGGCTGCGCTGCTGATTGCGAGCCCGACTTCGGCAAACCCTACGAACCTCCGGTATCGGGGGTGTTTCGTAGATATTGCGCCTGTCCGCAAACTTCGAGTCACAACGGAAATGTCGGACTGTCGGAGGTCTACGGCAGACTTCCAGCGGAGGGGCTAATGCGGGACAGTCGAATCGGAGAGTCTTTGTGATCAGGGTTTTGGTGCCAACCACGGTGGAGCAGGGCGATCTCGCGGAAGTGCTTCGGTTGTACGACGAGCTTGTCACCGAGACCCGAAAAGAACTCGGCTGCATCAACTACGAGTTATTGCAGCGCACCGACAATCCGTGTGAACTAGTCCTTGCAGAGGAGTGGGAATCGCAAGAGCACCTCGACGCCCACACCCATACCGAGCACTTCGTCAGGTTGGTCGCGGCGCTCGACAAGCTCGAGACGGCAGCGCCGGCGCAGATCTTCACGAAGGTTCTGTAACGGCTAGGCGCTCACCAGGCGTCAACCAACATTCCTCAACTGCCCTGCGCCTCCGCTCGACGACACGGTCCGGCACCTCGAAATGGCTTCGCATCGCCACGCCAAAATTTTCGTAGGTCCGTCGATCTCGACGTAGGGCAGAGTCCGGTGGGGCTCCCGGAAGGCCTTGTGCCGGCGACGGCCGGCCTGCACTGGTGGTCTACACGGTGACGTCGGAGTAAGGCATGTGCTCGGACACCCAGGGAAATACGATTTCCATGAGTAGTAGCACGACTGCGACAACGAGGACGAGAACGATCAGGGCCTTCACTGGTCGGGGGCCGGGAAGCGCGCCCCAGAGGTAGCCGTACATTTATTGCTCCTGCAATGCCGCGGGGTTGTTCCCCGAGATCTTCGGGATTGTTTCGACGAGAACAGCATGGACGATCATGCGTTCGGTGTTCGAATACAGCGGATGGCACGTGGTCAGTGTCAACACACTTTCCAGCTCGGGGTCAGGCTCGGCCCAAGGGTTGCCGGGCAGCGGGTTGACGACCTCGATATCCCCGGGCACGGTGATGCGCCGTCCGAGGAGATGGGCGTAGTCGCCGTCGGACACACGATCTGCCTGCTCGGGACTCAAGCAGGCTTGCGCTGCAGCGCGACGTTCGGGCGAGGCCTGGTCGAGTGGGAGTAACCGATACGTCATCCATTGGAACTCTGTCTCCACGACGACGGCATCGCACGCATCGAGTCGATCCAGGTGCTGGAAGACTGCGCCGGAACCGTTGCGGTGCCCGGCGAGTGCGAAGTTTCCGGCTTGGCCGGGCATCTGTGTGTCCGGGTAGTGGCCGGGGCCGGCGCGCAGGTCCTCGTTGCGTGTGCCCTCGGCGATTGCGTACGCGGCGCCGAGTGTGGGGAAATGCACGCGCGCGAATCCCTCGCCGAGCGCAGGGATCAGCGGGGACACCGGCTGATCACCGATCGCTCCTGGGGCTTCGGGGGCTTCGGCCCAGGATTCCTCCAGGCTGTTGTTGAGCTCGTCCTGCAGCCGCCCCGAGACGATATTGGTCCAGAACGCCTCATAGATGACGAACAGCAGGATGACGACCCCGGCCGTGAGGAGCAGTTCGCCGATTACCTGGCCTGCGCCCGGCCGCCGACGCCCTGAAACTTCGGTATCGCTCACGGACCGGGGTCTCCTCTTCACAGATCTATCGAGCTAGCTGATGTGTCGAATTGGTGCCGTATCGAACTAGCTGGCCGCGCTGATCGTGGCGCTTCCGGTACCGCCGAGGAGATCGTAAAGGAGTACGGACAGGCGACCGAGGCCGTCGATCGCGGCAGAACCAGTGGTCTCGATGCCTTCGATGACGATCGGGAACGGGAGGAATGACATGGTGTTTCTCCTTCGAGGGGTGGGCCACGGGGGGCGGCCGCGAGATAAATACGTCGTGACGGTGAAACAGGTCGGGTGCGACCAGGCGTATGTCGCACCCGCCCTGTTTCGGTATTCCTGGTTGGGAGTTACTCCTGGCCAGGTGCACGCTTGCGGTTACGCAGGGTGAGCCATGCTCCACCGCCGATCAGTGCCAGCGCCAGACCGGCGAGCCAGATGACGTTCGCGCCGGTTACCGGCAGGGACGATGACTGGTCCGGTTTGGCCTGAGCAGGATTTCCCGGAGCAGGTGTGCCCGGAGCACCGTTGTGTCCACCACCGTTATTGCCGGGAGCGTTGTTGCCGGGAGTCGACACGTCAGTGCCTGGTCCTCCGGGTACTTCAGAGCCCGGCCATGTCGGGATTTCCCACGGCGGCAGCGGGATCGGGATCGGGATGATGATGAGCCCATTGCTGCTGGTTTTGTTCTCGAGTCCCAGCACCACCGACTTGTTTGCTTCGCCGGTGAGCTTGACGGAAGTTGCGGTCGGTTCGCCGTCGATCTTCGAGACGTCCGCCTTGCCTTCCTTGACGTCCCAGATCACTTCACCCCACTTGACGTTGGTGACGTCGGTGTGAGCACCGGTTTCTGTGAAAGTGATGTCGGTGTTCAGCGGGAACTGGACCCGGCCGTCGATGACGGCTGCGTCGCACTGGGCGGTCGGAGTGACCGAAGCGCCCGGCTTGACGTCGAGAACACAAGACCGCGCCTCATTGTCGATGTCCGTCCACGTAGCCGTGACCTGGAAGATCGTGGATCCGTCCTTGGCCACCTGGCTGCCCTTGGGGCCGGTCACGATCTTGTCGATATCCACCTCGGTGGTCGGGATCGGGCGGTTGTGGATCTCCACCACAGCCTTCTCACCGGCCACCGCGTTGACGGTGTCGCGGTAATCGGCGTCACCGGCATCCGCGGAGACGTAGTAGTACGGCCGCGCCCAGTCGATACCGGCCAGTGGCTTGGGGTCGACCTCGGAGAAGGTGATCACGGTGTTCCGCGGCACAACCTCGTCGGACGTCCAGCTCCAGTCGTTTCCGGCATCGAGGGTGATGGTCTGGCCCACTGCCGGGAAATCAGTTCCAGCGGGGAGCGCCGGATCGATTCCGTCGATACGGACCTCGAACGTCGCGCTGTCAGGCAGGTCGGCCTCGGGTGCGCGGACGGGGTTGCCGTCAGCGTCGAGGATGAACTTCGTGAATTCGACCGAGCCGAATTTCCACAGCGCCTCGTTCGACAGCGTGATCAGCCGACCGTCGGTCGGGTCGTCGGAGACTATGCCCGTCGCGGTGCCGTCGAGGTTCGAGTGCAGCCACGATTCGCCTTCCGGGCTGGTGCCCCAGGAGATCGTGCCCCACTCGACTCCGTCGACATCGGGACGGCCGGTCTCGGTGAAGGTCACCTCGGTGCCGACGGGGAGGTCGACGCCGAGCGGTGTGGTCTGTCCCTGCTTGACGCTCAGCACCTGGGTGCGGTAATCCACACCGTCGCGCCAACGCGCCTCGACCGTGAACTCCACGTCGTCGCCGATTGCCTCGGCGGCCTCACCGCCGACCTGCTTTGCGATGCGCAGAGTGCCGTCGTTGACGTCGACGAAGTTCGACACCTCGATCTTGCGCAGATCCTTGCCGATGGTCACCACGGCCGTGTTGTCCGGATTGATCCTGACATTCCCGGAGTATGCGGGCACGCCATAGGCGAGACTGTCACCGTTTGCCGGAACCAGCTCTGTCAGTGTGACTTCGGTGCCGCCGGGCAGGTTCTCGCCGAACTGAACCGCGGTGCCGTCGGACGGAAGAGACAGTGTCTTGCTCTGCGGGTTGTCGTCCGTGTCGAGCCAGGTGGCAATCACGTCGAAGCTGGCCGGTACGGCCTTGTCGAACGCCTTCGGGCCCGTGAGTTTCTTGCTCACTTCGAAGGTGCCTTGCGTGACCTTGGCCTCGTTGGTGACGGAGACCGTGTTCGCCGACGCATCGGTGCCGATGGTGAGCATTTTCGGGTTGATCACCGGCTCCGACCAGGTTACGAAGTCAGTGTTCATCGGTTGGACCTCGGTGAAGGTGACTTTCGCTCCGATGGGCAATTTGCCCAGGTCGTAGTGCTGACCGTCCTTCAGGGTGAATTGGCGCAACTCGTTGCCGGCGGCGTCGTCACCGAAGGCGATCTCTGCGTTGACGACGAAAGCCTCGAGTCCCGTGCGCGCTCCGTCACCGATGACGGACTTGGTGACCCTCGCCGATCCCAGGCTCGCTTTGTTGAGCAGTGTGACACCGACATTGCTCTTCGGCGTGATGGTCACCAGCGCCTCGGTGCGGTCCCCGTTGAGCGTCACGCCCTCTGACGGTCGGAAAGTTCCTCGCTCGAAGTACACGCCGTCAATGGTGGGGAGGTTGATCTCGGACAGGCGGATCTGCCAGCCGGTGCCGCGGGGGTTGATTCCGCTGACCGGTGTTCCGTCAGCCTTCACCTTGATCTCGTACGAACTGGCCGGGGCGTCGGTCGCTGGATTTTGCCCGGGGGCGAACTCCTCGACTTTCACAGTGAACTCGGTGTCCTCCGGGAATTTCTCGGAGAAAGGAGCGATCTCCTTCAGCAGCGAGAACGAGCCCCGCGACACACCTTGGCCGGTGCCGCCGCCGCCCCATTCCTGCTTGACACTCTGCGTCGACTGAGTCTTGCCGTTGTAGAAGACCGAGTTCCCGTAAACCGTGCCGCGCTGATCCAGCCCACCGCTGCTGGTGCAGAGGGTGTATTCGACGTAATAGCGTGTCTCACGATTGTAGTCGCCCGCGTCCTTCGGGAGGGTGATGGCAATCCCGTTGTCGCCGCTGCGTGTGACCGTGGTGCCCGCGGTGATGTCCGTCCCGCCCTCTTTTGCAAGGAAGTCGCGCGCGGTGACCTTGAAATTGAGGTCCTTCTTCAGATCGCCGCTGACATCACACACCGCCAAGCTGTCGGAGAACGTGTCGGTGACGACCGCCGGTGCGTCGAGGCCCTCGAGGGTGTGCCCGGAGACCTGCACCTTCCAGTCGATGGTCGTGCCGGCAGGCTGCTTCTCGCCCGCGACGTCCTTCGGTTCGGTGTTGAGCGTGCCGGTCTTGCCGCCCTCGAACTTGGGCCCCGTCACCGAAGCGTCTTTGGAGATGCCGTTGACGACCGCCCTGTTGGTGAACACATCAGAGGAGTCCGGTACCTCCTTCTCGATCACACAGGACCGGAACTTCACGTAGTAGTACTGCGTCGAGTCTTGCTTGATCGTTTCCTTCGGCGTGATGGTCATGCTGAAGGATTGGGCACTCGCCGTCGCAGCGGAAGCGTCGATGTCGAACTCGGAGGTGACGTTGACGTGGTTGGTTGTTTCACCGTTCAGCCCGGGTAGACGGTTCGCGCGCCAGACCGTCGGGACGAGGCCGCCCTCGCAGACCTCGTGATTGGCGCCAAGAGTCTCCTCGATGATGACTTTCTGGTCGGGGAGGCTAGCGATGAAAGTGCCCGGAAGCGTTATGCTCCAGTCGATCTCGCTGTACCGGGTGCCCCCGGCCCAACCGCCGGACTTCGACGGCCCGGTCTGTGGCGACCAATCCTGGCCGACGCCTTCCGCGCCTACGGTGTTCCCGCCGATGGTCACGGAGTTGTCGTAGACGGTGCCCGTGTTGTCCACTTCGCCGCTGGTTGTGCACGAGGTGTACTCGATGCGGTAGAGCTTGTTTCTTTCGAAGGGGCCGCCGTTGTCGAGCGCGATGCTGACTGGATCTCCAGCGGCACTCTGGGTGACGGTGACGCCGCCTGCGACCGGCTTGAGATCGTTCGGGCGACCGGACAACAGCTTCGCGTTGAGCAGGTTGCCCGTACACAGCTTCATGTTCTCTGAGAGCGCGTCGCTCAGGGTCACCGAACCGGTGCCGCCCGCGTCCAGTGCGGCTAGATCGGCACCGGGAATGTCGATGGTCCAACGCACAGACTGCTTGTTGCCCTGGAGTTGGCCGGACTTCTTGGCAGCGCTGATCACGCTGCCGTCGCTGATGCCGCCACCGCCGGGTAGCTCGTGCGTCACGTCGAAACTGCCGTTGATCGTGAAATCAACTGTCTCTTCCGTGGTGTACGCGACCGCCTTGGTGTACACGAAGAAATCGCCCTTCACCTCGTCCGGGCGATCTGCCACGGCGTCGGAGAGAACACACGTCATCAGATTGGTGGCTGCCACAAGCTCGCAGGTTCCCCAAACCGTCCCGTCATCACCTGCAAGGTCGATCTTGGGGTTGCTCTGAAGCTTCAGTTCGCCAGGGAATTCAATGGTGAACTGGTCGCCCGGCTGCGGACTCGCGCTTGACGCGTCCCAAGTGCCCTTCACCGTGACGGAGTCCCCGACCGTGATCTGCTGGTCGTTCTTTCCTTCGACCTGGACGTCGGTGATTTTCACATCGATGCCGGGATTGACTCCGCGCGCGGCCAGTCGCTGCGCCGCCACTGGGGTCGTCGAGGAGGGCGCCGTCGCCGTGATCGGGGTCTTCTCAGACGTGGGGGGCTCCGACGTCGGCGTAGGCGGCGCAGTCGTTTTGATCGCCGGCGGCACCTCGGTCGTGGTCGCCGGCGGCTTCGTCGTGGTCAGAACAGTGGTCGGAACAGTGGTGGTGGTGGAGGTCCCGGTTTCGTCTGCCAAGGCAACTGGGGCGAACGAGAACGAAGATATGACCAGGGCCATGACCGCAAGAATCATCCCCAACGCCGCCCGCCGAGACACCACCCCCTCCCCGGCACGACGTGGGAAGACACGGTTACGCATGACGAACACCTTTCGTTCAAAACACATGATTTATGCCCCGCTTCGGGGGCCGCCGAATGGCGAACGGGACCTTGGATCGCCTCTGTCGCACTCGTGGGGCCGCGAGACGAGCGCTGGCGATTCACGGGTGACCATTGCGGACCCGAACAACTGGCAATTGCGCCCGGATAGCGCCACGAAGTCGAAGTCGGCAGCGCAGACCGACGGCCCGCTCTGGGTAGGGCCGGGAAATTGCTACAAAACTCGACCGCCGGTATTACCAAACGTGGCGCTCTACGAGGACCGATAGAACTCCGCTGTGGGTTTTGCCTGCGCGATTCGTTGCAATCCGGGCATGAGCACCATCATGGATAGCAATAGCATCAGTGCGATGGACCCAGAAAGAAGTCTTCGTACTGCGTGCAACGCGGCCGTGATGGTTTTCATGTAATTCCTTTCTCTGACAAAACGTAGAAATTTGCCCGGGACAGCTCGCGCGAAGATGGAAAAGCCGCGCAAACAACGCAGAAGGTGCAAACCGGACGGCGGCAATCAGGAATCTAACATGAGCAAATCGCATAGCTGGATCCACCCTGGACGTTCGTTTATGCTCGAAAAACTCCGTTTAACTGGCTATATGCGGAATTTGTGGGTTTATCCCAAGTTAACTGGCTTGTTCATCACAATTCGATCTCAGCCCCCAGTTGCGAGCTTTTTGTGATCCTGGGCAACAAGCCGCAAGCGTCCGCGCCCACGCTGCGCTGCGGTACCGCAGGTGTCTTTATGCAGTTCATTGCCCCTTATATGTTGTCGCAACGACAAAGCGTGGAGTGAATTAACCGTGCGCACACTCTCTGGGTAAATGCAAATCCGTTTTCTACATAAAGGAGGAGGGTGAATTGTGGGGTGAATTAAGCCGCGACCCACTGAAACCTGGATTCTCTGAAAGGATCCAGAGATAGGGGCCACATTAGCTTCGCTTTCGCAGCAGGATTCATTGCCGACGTGAGTTAACCGTCGATAATGCTCGTACGGTCCGACATGGCATTTCGAAACAACAAACCGCCAGCTGCTTGTAAGCGTTCGTCCTCGCACAGCTTGGCTTCGATGAAAAGTCTTACTTGTCAACCGTTTTCGGCGCCCTGGGTCAGATGAGTGACGGCTGGTGCGTAGGTGTTGGGATCGATATCGGTCGCAGTGATCGACGCGATTGATACGTCACGTCATACGACGCCCGGCTGGTGGATATGACTGATGAAGCCAGTAGCGGCGCCGTTGGTGTCACACCCATGGTCGCGCGCAAGGTCTGACGCCGCCGGGCCGCCAACCCTCGTCGCAACCTCTGTTGCCCCGAGACTGGCCGGCACAAAACGCCGCGCACTTCGAGGTGCCCATCGCTGCTCGTCGTGTTACGTCCAGGACGTCACGAGACGAACTTCGTTGCAGGGATGCGTTACAACGATTGGTCGGGCCCGGTCAACGATGCGGGACCGGTAGTCGGTTGGTGTGCGCCGGTGAACCGCTCGACGACGGATACCACGACGATCGCGAGTGCCAGGATTCCAACGGTCCGGGCGAGTGACTTCAGCGTCTTCGGAAGTGCCTTCTTCATGCGAGGCAGATTACTGCGGGCGGCTCGCGATTTGTGGCCTACGTTTTGGACCGTATCGCGATCGCTCTGCGTGGAGGTTGCTCATCGACGCAGTGTGACCATTCGTGATGCAAATCTTGTGGTGCCCCCGGCAGGATTCGAACCTGCGACCAAGAGATTAGAAGGCTCTTGCTCTATCCCCTGAGCTACGGAGGCGCGTGGAACATCATACTCGAGCGTTCGGGATGTGACGCGCGCCGCCCAACTCCGACGCGTTGTCGTAGTCGGTTCGCGAAGGTCCTACCCTTGAGGTATGGCTACACCCGACCTCGCGCCGACAGATTCCCCACCGGAGTCCACTCCGCACAGCGGTGCACCCGCTTCTTCGACCGCCATATTCGTGGTCAGTGGACTCATCGCAGGGCTCACCGCAGCCATTGTGGTGGGATTCTCCGCGTCGCAGGCACTGACTCTTCTGGGCATCCCGGATCCAGGCCCGATCACCACGTACGGCCTGCCCGCGATGCGGGCACTGGGGGAGATCGCCGCGGTCATCGCGATCGGGTCACTGCTGCTGGCCGCGTTCTTCGTGCCGCCGCAGAAGTCGGGCGTCCTCGACGTCGACGGTTATCGAGCCGTCCGAACCGCGTCGCACGCCGCGATCGTGTGGGCGATCTGTTCGTTCATGATGGTGCCTCTGACGCTCTCTGACACGTCGGGTCAGCCGTTTGCCGAAGCGATCAAACCGGCGAACCTCTGGTCGGGACTCGATCAGGTCGAGATCGCCGGCGCCTGGCGCTGGACGGCGATCATCGCGGTTGTTCTGGCGATCCTGGCCCGACTGACACTGCGCTGGTGGTGGACCCCGCTCCTGCTGCTGGTCGGTCTCCTCGGACTGATGCCGCTTGCTCTCACCGGTCACTCGTCTTCGGGCGGCTCGCATGACATCGCTACCAACAGCCTGATCCTGCACCTCGTGGCGGCTTCGCTCTGGGTCGGCGGGTTGTTCGCGCTACTGGCACACGCGCGCCGCGGCGGCGATTACACCGACGTAGCAGCCCGACGCTTTTCGACGGTCGCATCCATCTGCTTCGTCGTCATGGGATTCAGCGGCGTCATCAACGCGATTGTCCGTCTGCCTCTCGACGACGTTTTCACCACGACGTATGGACGATTGATCGTCGCGAAAACGGTTGCACTGATCATCCTCGGGTTCTTCGGTTGGGCTCAGCGGAGTCGGGCGCTACCGGCGCTGGCGGAGAATCCGAAGAGTCGCTCTGCCCTGATTCGATTTGCCGGCGCTGAAGGCATCGTGATGGCGGCGACCATCGGTCTCGCGATCGGCCTCGGTCGTACCCCGCCGCCCCCGCCGCTGTCGATTCCCTCGATTCCCGAGGTCGAACTCGGTTACAACCTTCCGGACCCGCCGTCGTTCATGGCCTTCGTGACGGACTGGCGATTCGACCTCATGTTCGGCACCGCCGCGATCGCCGCGGCGATTCTGTACGGAATCGGCCTGCGCAAGCTGGCCAAGCGTGGGGATTCCTGGCCTGTCGGCCGAACCATCGCCTGGATGAGCGGTTGTGCGGTGCTCTTGATCGCCACGTCTTCGGGCGTCGGCAAGTACGCGCCGGCAGTCTTCAGTGTTCACATGGGTGCGCACATGGCGCTGTCGATGTTGGGCCCAGTCCTGCTGGTTCTGGGTGCGCCGATCACTTTGGCTCTGCGGGCCCTGGATCCGGCAGGCAAGGACGGCGTGCCCGGCATTCGCGAGTGGATTCTGACCGCGCTGCACAGCCCGTTCTCGCGATTCATCACCCACCCGATCGTGGCGGCAGTTCTCTTTGTCGGCGGCTTCTACGCGCTCTACCTCGGCGGAATCTACGGCGCTACCGTCGACTCGCACAGTGCTCACCTGCTGATGAATCTGCACTTCATCCTCAGTGGCTATCTCTTCTATTGGGTGGCGATCGGAATCGACCCGTCACCGCGCCAATTGCAGCCGGTGACCAAGCTGGCAATGGTCTTCGGCTCACTTCCGTTCCACGCCTTCTTCGGCGTGGCATTGATGAGCACTACCGCCGTCATGGGCGGCGCGTACTTCCGTTCGCTCGGCCTCGGCTGGAACGACGACCTGATCGGCGATCAGCAGCTGGGCGGCAGCATCGCGTGGGCGACCGGCGAGATCCCGCTCATGGTGGTCATGCTCGCGCTACTGGTTCAGTGGTCGCGCAGCGACGGCAGGACAGCGCGCCGAACCGACCGTGCGGCCGAGCGCGACCACGACGCCGACCTCGCCGCGCACAACGCGATGTTCGCCGAATTGGCCAGGCGGGACCGCGAAGGGTGGAAACCCCGTGAGGCTGCTGACGCGGAGACTACAAGCGAGGACTCTGCGGACGAGACACCCAGCGAGAAGAAATCCGACGAATCCTCCACTAGCACTTAGCTCCGACACTGCCCGGGCCGTTTGGCTCGGGCAGTGCTGTTTCTCCACAGCTGTTCCACCGATGCACAGGCGGAAATCGAAGATCCCGAGCCACGCGTTTGTCGTTCCACAATCGAAACTGCCGACGCAATGATCGGCCCCGCGGCAGTTGGCGGGTTCTGGAGTTCGAAGGGGGATCGGACATGTACGAAACGCATGCAACGGTTGTCGGAACCGTCATCACCAATCCGGTGAAGCGGCAGACCACCAATGGTGAAGAGGTGCTGAGCTTTCGGATGGCGAGCAACACACGTCGCAAAGACGCTGTGACGGGGGAGTGGACGGACGGAGCGACCCTGTATCTCACGGTCAGCTGCTGGCGACGGTTGGTCACCGGCGTCGGCGCTTCGATCATGAAGGGTGATCCGGTAATGGTGGCGGGGGAGTTGCGCACCAACGAGTACACGACCAAGGAGGGTGTGCCTCGTTCCGATCTCGAGCTGCGGGCGACGGCAGTAGGCGCCGACCTTGCTCGTTGCATCTCGAAGATCGAGCGTCAGAGCAAGCCGACGTCGGCGGAGAACACGGAGAACACGGAGGATGCGGTCGACACTGTCGCTGCGTGAGGACTCAGACCGAGGGTTTCGGGCAGTCGCGGGGCTGAGAGCAATCGTGCCCCGCGTCCACTCGCTCGAGGAGTTCTGTGAGAGTTGCTCGCTCCGACTCGTCGAGGTCGTCGAACACATCCGAGGACTCGCGTCGCTGAGCTTTCGCGACGTCCGCAGCGAGGGCAGCGCCGGCGTCGGTCAACTCGAGCAGTACTGCTCGCCGATCGTTCGGGTCGGGAGTGCGGCGCACCCATCCGGCATCTTCGAGGGAATCCACGACGTCGGTCGCCGACCGCGGAACTATGCGCAATCGCTCGGCAAGAAAACCGAGTCGAACCGGTTCGCCCACTCGGGTCAGCACTCGCAGCGCTCGGCTTTGCGACGGCGAGAGGCCGAATGGTTCCAGCGCTGCCACCTGGCGTCGGCGGATGAGCCGTGCCACGGACATCACGACATCGGTGAGTTCGCGCTCTCGGGAATGCATGGCGCCAGTCTAGCGTTCTTGGTGTCAGCCTCATAGTGAGGTAACCTCATCAATATGAAACTAGGGTGAGAAAGCCTCCAGGAGGTAAACGTGAAACCAGATCACATGCGAAACATCGAACGAACCGCTGTCGAGATCACTCCGGCGGAATCCGTACCGGCAAAGCGCGTACTCGGACTGTTCGCGCCGTATCGAACTCAGATCGCCATCGTCACCGCGGTCATCACACTCAGCGCGATCGTCGCGTTGGGTAGTCCGCTGCTCCTACGCGAAATGCTCGACAAGGCGATTCCGGACAAGGACCTCGGACTTGTCAGCATTCTTGCCATCGGCATGATCGCCATTGCCGTGATCACGAGCTGTCTCGGCGTGGCGCAAACCTGGATGTCCAACAGCATCGGCCAGAAACTGATGCACCAACTCCGCGTGCGGGTCTACTCACACCTGCAGAATCAGTCCCTCGGGTTCTTCGCTCGAACCCGAACCGGAGAAGTTCAGTCGCGCATTGCCAACGACATCGGCGGTATGCAGTCGGTGGTCACCAATACGGCAACGTCCATCGCGCAGAACGCAACGACAGTGGCAGCCACGATTGTTGCTCTGTTCCTTCTGGATTGGCGACTCGCCATCTTCTCGCTGGCGATCTTGCCGGTGTTCATCCGTATCGCACGCAAGATCGGTGACGAGCGTCGAAAGATCTCAGGCAAGCGGCAGAAGCTGCTCAGTGATCTGTCGGTCCAGGTAGAGGAATCACTTTCCGTCAGTGGCATTCTCCTCGGCAAGACGACCGGCGCGAAGTCGGCTCTGACGGATCGATTCACCGAGCGGTCAGCGGAAGTCGCAGACGTCGAACTCCGGGCCATGATGGCCGGCAAGTGGCGCATGGCGACCATGTCGATCACCTTCGCGGCTATGCCTGCATTGGTCTACTGGTTTGCCGGTTTCACTCTCGATCACGGCAACACCATCACCGTCGGTACCCTTGTCGCCTTCACCACGCTGCAAACACAATTGTTCCGCCCCACCATGATGCTGCTCAACACGGGCGTCGAGGTGCAGAGTTCCATGGCTCTGTTCAGCCGCGTGTTCGAGTACCTGGATCTGCCGATCGACATCGCGGATCCGGAGGAGTCGAAGAGTTTCGACCGCTCGAAGATGTCCGGTGAACTTCGGTTCGACCACGTCGACTTCTCGTACCCGGGAACCGACAGCAAGACTCTGGACAACATCGACCTCACGGTCCCGGCGGGCGGAACCTTGGCGCTGGTCGGTTCTACCGGCTCGGGAAAGACCACTCTCGGATATTTGGCCGCACGTCTGTACGACCCGACGGCGGGATCGGTGAGGATCGACGACGTCGATCTGCGGGACCTCGATCTGGCGACGGTCTCCGACCTGGTGGGTGTGGTGTCGCAGGAGACGTACCTCTTCCACACGACGATTCGTGAGAACCTCCGGTTCGCGAAACCCGACGCCACCGACGCCGAGATCGAGCAGGCAGCACGCATCGCGCAGATCCACGAGTTCATCTCCGGTCTCGACGATGGTTACGACACCATGGTCGGCGAGCGCGGCTACCGATTCTCCGGTGGTGAGAAACAGCGCATCGCGATCGCGCGCACAGTTCTGCGGAATCCGCCGATCCTCGTCCTCGACGAGGCGACGAGCGCCTTGGACAATCGCACCGAACGTGCGCTGCAGGACGCCCTCGACGAGCTGATGGTCGGACGCACCACTCTTGTTGTAGCGCACCGACTCTCCACGGTTCGAGATGCGGATCTCATTGCCGTCCTCGACCAGGGCGTGGTTGTGGAAAAGGGAACTCACGACGAACTGGTCCAACAAGGCGGGCGGTACGCGCAGCTTCTTGCGGCCTCGGGTAGCGACGCAGTCGAACTCCCGTCGGAACTGCAAACCGTCTGAGTGCAAGAAATGTCGAGCATTCACTTCCGCAAATTTCTAGAACGTGTTCTACTTTAGTAGTCGTTGGTCGGCTATCAGTGGAGGCGGAAAGATCATGGGTCAGGTTCTGGACAACATCTCTCAGTTTGCCGACGAGATCCGCGCCGACGGAGTCGAGGGCGACAAGCTGATGCGCTTGACGGACGGCAGCGCGAAGCGACTGCGCGACTCCGGTGTCATTCGGATGTTGCAGCCGAAGGAGTTCGGCGGGCTCGAGGCGCATCCGCGTGAATTCGCCGAGACGGCAATGGCTATCGGTGCGATGGACGGTGCCACCGGCTGGGTCAGCGGCATCGTCGGTGTCCACCCGTGGGAGCTTGCGTTCTTCGACCGCAAGGCTCAGGAAGAGGTGTGGGGAACCGATCCCGATACGTGGATGGCGTCGCCGTACGCGCCGATGGGTGTCGCGCGGCCGGTCGAGGGTGGGTACATCCTCAACGGCCGCTGGTCGTTCTCCTCGGGAACCGATCACTGTGACTG
Organism: Rhodococcus sp. NPDC056506; assembly: GCF_042794945.1. NCBI lineage: Bacteria > Bacillati > Actinomycetota > Actinomycetes > Mycobacteriales > Nocardiaceae > Rhodococcus > Rhodococcus sp. NPDC056506. Next base: position 76,274 of record NZ_JBHTSW010000025.1, read on the forward strand.
GATCATGATCGGTGCGATGGTCGGTGACGAGTCCGGCAAGCCGCTGATGCCGCCGAAGATTCTGCACGTGCTGTTGCCGCGTTCCGATTACGACATCGACCAGGACAGCTGGAACGTCGTGGGTCTGCGCGGAACCGGTTCGAAGGATCTGATCGTCAAGGACGCATTTCTGCCGACCTACCGCACTCTTGATGCGGGAAAGGTTTTCGACGGGACGGCATGGAAGGAAGCGGGTCGTACGGAGACGTTGTACAAGTTCCCGTTCTCGTGCATTTTCCCGCTCGGTATCACTTCGTCGTTGATCGGTATCGCGGAGGGTGCGTTGGCGTGCAACATGGCTGCGCAGCGTGAGCGGGTGACGGTCAGTGGTGTTCCGATCAAGGAAGATCCGTATGTGCTGTTCGCGATCGGTGAGGCGGCTGCCGAGATCGCTGCTTCTCGGGCTGCGATTTTGGAGACGGTGGATCGTTTCTGGGACATGACGGAGAAGGGGCAGGAGGTCTCGTTCGAGCTTCGTGCGATCGGTCGGCGTACGCAGACTGCTGCGGCGTGGCGTGCGGTGCGGGCGGTGGATGAGATCTTTGCTCGTTCCGGTGGTGGCGCTTTGCAGTTGAGCACGCCGATGCAGCGGTTCTGGCGTGATGCTCATGCCGGTCTGGCGCATGCGATTCACGTGCCCGGTTCCATTTTCCATTCGTCGACGCTCTCGGAGCTCGGCGGCGAACCAAAGGGCATCCACCGGGCAATGATCTGAGCCGTCCGGGGGCACTCGGCAGTCGCCTAATCGCGGTTTTGGTGGGGGTCGAGAAGCATGTCGACGAATCTGGTCGGTGACCTCGGACTGTCCGCAGAACCCGCATCGGTGTGAGCGCCAACGCGCAATGTGGGTTATAGGACAAACACCGATAGGCTGGCGGTCATGGCTGAGTTCATTTACACGATGAAGAAGGTGCGCAAGGCGCACGGTGACAAGGTCATCCTCGATGACGTCACGATGAGCTTTTACCCCGGCGCGAAGATCGGTGTCGTCGGACCGAACGGCGCTGGTAAATCCAGCATCCTCAAGATCATGGCCGGACTGGACCAGCCGGGCAACGGCGAGGCCTTCCTGGCTCCGGGCGCGACCGTCGGCATCCTCATGCAGGAGCCGGAGCTCGACGAGACCAAGACCGTTCGCGAGAACGTCGAGGACGGCCTCGGTGAGACGATGGTCCAGCTCAAGCGATACAACGAGATCGCCGAGCTGATGGCCACGGATTACTCCGACGAGCTCATGGAAGAGATGGGCGAACTGCAGGAGAAGCTCGATCACGCAGACGCGTGGGAGATCGACTCGCAGCTCGAGCAGGCTATGGACGCCCTGCGCTGCCCCCCGCCAGAAGAGATGGTCACCCACCTCTCCGGTGGTGAGAAGCGACGCGTTGCACTCTGCAAGCTGCTGCTGAGCAAGCCCGATCTCCTGCTCCTCGATGAGCCCACCAACCACCTTGACGCAGAATCGGTCCTGTGGCTCGAGCAGCACCTCGCTGCTTACCCCGGCGCAATCCTCGCCGTGACCCACGATCGTTACTTCCTCGATCACGTCGCACAGTGGATCTGTGAAGTCGACCGCGGACGCCTGTACCCGTACGAGGGCAACTACTCCACCTACCTGGAGCAGAAGGCTGCACGCCTCGAAGTTGCCGGCAAGAAGGATCAGAAGCTGCAGAAGCGCCTCAAGGACGAACTCGCGTGGGTTCGTTCCGGCGCCAAGGCCCGTCAGGCCAAGAACAAGGCTCGTCTCGATCGCTACGAGGAAATGGCGAACGAAGCCGAGAAGACCCGCAAGCTCGACTTCGACGAGATCCAGATCCCGGCACCGCCGCGTCTGGGTGACGTGGTCGTGGAGGTCTCGAACCTCGACAAGGGCTTCGACGGTCGCGTTCTGATCAAGGACCTCTCGTTCACGTTGCCGCGCAACGGAATTGTCGGCGTCATCGGTCCCAACGGCGTCGGTAAGACGACGCTGTTCAAGACCATCGTCGGTCTCGAAGAGCCTGATGCCGGTGAGGTCAAGATCGGTCAGACGGTCAAGCTGAGCTACGTCGATCAGAACCGTTCCGGCATCGACCCCAAGAAGACGGTCTGGGAGACAGTCTCCGACGGGCTCGATTTCATCGTCGTAGGCCAGACCGAGTTCCCGTCGCGCGCGTACATCAGCTCGTTCGGTTTCAAGGGCCACGATCAGCAGAAGCCGGCCGGCGTCCTCTCCGGTGGTGAGCGCAACCGCCTGAACCTGGCGATGACGCTCAAGCAGGGCGGCAACCTGATCCTGCTCGATGAGCCCACCAACGACCTCGACGTCGAAACCCTCGGCTCGCTGGAGAACGCTCTCGAAGAGTTCCCCGGCTGCGCGGTCGTGATTTCGCACGATCGCTGGTTCCTGGACCGCACCTGTACCCACATCCTCGCGTGGGAAGGTGGCTTTGGCGACAACGAGGCAGCCTGGTACTGGTACGAAGGCAACTTCGAGGGCTACGAGGCGAACAAGGTCGAGCGACTCGGCCCCGACGCCGCCCGCCCGCACCGCGTCACTCACCGCAAGCTCACCAGGGACTGATCCGGTGTCCGACGTATACACAGCGCAGATCCAGGTCCGGTGGGGCGATTCCGACCGGTTGGGCCACGTCAACAACACGCGTTACGTCGAGTACATGCAGGAAGCTCGCATCCAGTTCCTGGAAGCGAAACTGGCGCCGCTCGGCGGCCGGCCGGGATACCTCGTGGTTCGAAAGATGACCATCGAGTTCCTCAAGCCGGTCACCGATCGGTCCGGTCCCTTGAACGTGGAGATCTTCACGACTCACGTCGGGACTTCCTCGTTCACGGTTCGTCACATCATCCGTGACAACGCAGGTGTCGAATGCGCTTTCGGCGACGCGTTGATGGTCGGATTCGACACGGTGTCCGAAAAGTCCAGACCGCTGGCGGACAGCGAACGTGCGGTGCTCGAAGCATCGCTTGTTCAGATGACGACATCGTAGATTTCGTTTCTCAGTTCACCCTAGGTACTGGTTGCCGCGGCTAGTCTCGAGTCAGAGATTGGTCGCGGCGATCAGAACCCACAAGGATGTGAGCCAGGAATGACAGACCGTGTACGGCAGCAGGGCACAGGCCTCGACGAAGCGACGTTGTTGACGCGTCTTCGCGAGGCCTTTTTCACGCATATCGACGAGGGTGACAGTGATGACGTCATCAACGGTCGATCGGATCGAGTCCTGCTCGCGCATCTTGCGCTCGGGCGGCAGCGGGCACAGGGCACGGCCGTATGGCGTGTGTACCGCCCGTCAGGATCCGAGGGTCTCGGCGCTGCTGTTCAGATCGTCACCGACGACATGTCGTTGCTCGTCGAGTCCGTCACCGCGATGCTCAACCGACAAGGTGTGGGAATCAGTCAATTCGCCCACCCGATCCTGACCGTCGAACGCGACGACTCGGGCAATCTGATGTCCTTGGGCGACAGCGGTATCCAAGAATCCTGGATGCATGTCCAGTTGGATTCCGAAGTCGAGGATTCCGCGCTCGACGCGATCGAAGCGCACCTCGGCAAAGTACTCGCAGACGTCCGCCAGGTGGTTGGCGACACCCCGGACATGAAGGCATTGCAACTGCGCATTGCCGACGAGTTGGCGAGCGCCGCCGAAACCGCCTCCGGCAGGATCACCCCCGAAGAGTTCTCCGACACCGCTCGACTACTTCGGTGGATGGCCGACGGAAATTACGCCGTTCTCGGGTACCGCCGATTCGAGGGCACGAAGGACGGTTCACGTACGGTCGCGGGTAGTGGACTCGGTGTGCTGCGCTCCGACGCGGTCACCGAGGGCCCGATGAGCTTGCCTCCCGTCGCAGATCTCCCGGATCGACCGCTTCTGGTCCTGACTCAGGGATCGTTCCCCGCCACGGTGCACCGCGCTGTCTACCCGTACTTCGTGGGCGTCTCGATCCTCGACGACAACGGAAACATCGTGGGGGAGCACAGGTTCCTGGGAGTGTTCACCGTTGTCGCCCTCCACGAGAACGTCCTCGCGATTCCCCTGATCGAGCGCCGCGTCCGCGAAGTCATCGCGCGTGCCGGCGTCGACCTGCATTCGTACTCCGGTCAGGCGATGCTCGAGGTCATCCAGTCGTTCCCGCGCACCGAGTTGTTCTCGAGCGATGCAGAGACCTTGTTCGAGACCGTGCACGCCGTGCACAGCATCGGATTGCGTCGGCAGGTGCGCCTCTTTGTCCGCGAGGACACGTTCGGACGCTTCGTATCCTGCCTGGTGTATCTACCTCGCGACCGGTACACGACGCGGGTTCGGCTGGCGATGCAAAGCCTGTTGTGGCGCGAATTCGGACCAGGCACAGTCGATTACACCGCCCGGGTGACCGAGAACGATCTTGCGTTGTTGCACGTGACGATCCGGCGCGATCCGGCCAGCGAGCCGGTTCATCTCGATGTCTCCGAGGCCAACCGCGAGCGGGTTCAGGCGCTGTTGACCGAAGTCAGTCGTAGCTGGGACGACCGCATCAACGACCTTGTTCGCGAAAGTCCGGGCGTGGATCCGGAACTGGTGCAGCGGTATTCACGGGTACTGCCGGACGGATACAAGGAGGACTTCGAACCGTCACGGGCGCTCGCCGACATCGCCAGGCTCGAGGCGTTGGCACCGGGCGCGATCGACGTGCTGCTCTATCGCGCCGTGGACTCCGCGCCTGGTGCCTGGCGCTTCACCCTCTTCGTGGGCGGTGACAGTATCTCGTTGAGCCAGGTTCTGCCTGTGCTGCAGTCACTGGGCGTCGAAGTTCTCGACGAGCGGCCGCACGTCGTGCAGCGCCTCGACGGCGTTCAGTGCTGGATCTACGATTTCGGATTGTCGGTACCGGCGGATCTTCGGGCGTCGGTCGAGATCGACCTCGATGCGCAGGTGCCACTCGAGACCAGTACCGCCCCGCTGACCGAGGTCCAGAAGCGCTTCACAGCCGCGTTCGGCGCAGTCTGGTTCGGCCGGGCAGAAGCTGACCGATTCAACGAGTTGGTTCTGCGCGCCGGTATGTCCTGGCGTCAAGCCGTGGTGCTGCGCGCATACGCAAAGTATCTGCGGCAGGCCACATTTCCGTACAGTCAGTTCCACATCGAAGGAATCGCGCTAACGCATCCGCAGACCGCGTTTGCATTGGTGCAGTTGTTCGAGGCGATGTTCGACCCCGAGAAACAGGACGACATCCGCGTCGCGGAATTGGACGAGCAGTTGCGTGCGTCCATCGACGAGGTACTCAGCTTGGATGCCGATCGCATTCTGCGTGGAATGTTCTCGTTGGTGAAGGCGTCCTTGCGTACCAATTTCTACGTCGTCGACGCCGATGGTCGTTCTCGTGACTACCTGTCGGTCAAGCTTGATCCCTCACGGATCAGCGAGTTGCCCAAGCCGCGGCCGGCTTTCGAGATCTACGTGTACTCGCCCGAGGTCGAAGGCGTGCACCTGCGATTCGGCGCCGTCGCGCGCGGCGGGCTCCGCTGGTCCGACCGGCGCGAAGATTTCCGCACCGAGGTGCTGGGCTTGGTGAAGGCGCAGGCCGTCAAGAACGCGGTGATCGTCCCGGTCGGCGCCAAAGGCGGCTTCGTCGTGAAGAATCCGCCCTTGCCGACGGGCGATCCGGCCGCTGATCGAACCGCGACGCTGGAAACCGGCAAGGCCTGCTACACCACGTTCATTTCCGGATTGCTCGACATCACGGACAACGTGCACGCCGCCACCGGCGAAGTTGTGACGCCGGATCGAGTGGTACGCAAGGACGATCAGGACCGCTACCTCGTCGTCGCCGCAGACAAGGGCACGGCGACGTTCTCCGATCTCGCGAATTCGGTTGCCGCCAAGTACGACTTCTGGCTCGGCGACGCGTTCGCTTCCGGCGGTTCCGTGGGATACGACCACAAGGGCATGGGTATCACCGCCCGGGGCGCCTGGGAAAGCGTCAAGCGGCACTTCCGCGAACTCGGTGTCGACACGCAGACCGAGGATTTCACGACGGTAGGCGTCGGCGACATGAGCGGTGACGTGTTCGGCAACGGAATGCTGCTCAGTCGCCACATCCGACTGGTGGGCGCGTTCGACCACCGACACATCTTCCTCGATCCGAACCCTGACGCAGCGAGTTCGTTCGTGGAGCGTCAACGGCTCTTCGAGTTACCTCGGTCGTCGTGGGCCGACTACGACACCAGCCTGATCAGTGAAGGCGGCGGGGTCTGGGATCGCACGGTCAAGTCGGTCCCGATCGCCGAAAGCGTTCGGGGCGCACTGGGGTTGGCCGAGGGAGTCACGAAACTCTCTCCGCCGGAGTTGATGCAAGCGATCCTGTCGGCGCCGGTGGACCTACTCTGGAACGGCGGAATCGGTACTTACGTCAAAGCGTCGACCGAGACCAATCCGCAGGTCGGCGACAAGAGCAACGACGCCGTGCGTGTCGACGGTCAAGATCTGCGGGTCAAGGTGATCGGTGAGGGTGGCAACCTCGGCGTGACAGCTCTGGGGCGAATCGAGTTCAGCGCCAACGGCGGTCACATCAACACCGACGCCATCGACAACTCGGCCGGCGTCGACTGCTCCGATCACGAAGTGAACATCAAGATTCTTCTCGATTCGCTCGTGCGCTCGCAGTTGCTGCCGTCACCGGAACGCAATCCGCTACTGGCGTCGATGACCGATGACGTGGCCGCATTGGTGTTGGCGGACAACATCGCTCAGAACGCGCTGCTCGGAATCTCACGGGTGACCGCGCCGCAGATGCTCGGTGTTCACCGCCGTCAGTTGACGGACTTGAGCAAAGCACGTGGCCTGGACCGCAAGCTGGAGGCGTTGCCGACCGACAAGGAGATCGAGCGTCGACTCGAGGCCGGTGTGGGTCTGACGTCGCCGGAACTGGCGACGCTGACGGCGCACGTCAAGCTTTCACTCAAGGACGATTTACTCGCGACCGAGTTGCCGGACAACGATTTCTTCGCACAGCAGATCCCGCAGTACTTCCCGACCGCTGTTCGCGATCGGTTCGAAACGGAGATCAAGGCACACCCGTTGCGTCGGCAGATCGTCGCGACGATGCTCGTCAACGAAGTGATCGACAACGGCGGAATCACCTACGCCTACCGCTTGGCCGAGGAGACCGGAGCGAGCAGCACAGACTCGATCCGTGCCTATGCCGCTGTGCGGGAGGTCTTTGCACTCGACGAGGTGTGGTCGCGAATCCGCTCGGCGGGCGTCAGTGCAGAGATCGAAAACGAGTTGATCGTGGAATCATGCCGACTGCTCGACCGGGCGTCGCGATGGTTCCTGGCCAATCGGCCCCAGCCGATCGCAGTCGGCGCCGAGGTTGCGCGTTACTCGGCAGCGTATCGGGCGACGGCCCCGCTGGTTCCCGGACTGCTCGCCGGCCATCAGCTCGACGATCTGCTGGTGCGCGCGCAGTCGGTGATCGACCGTGGGGCTCCGGAAGCGTTGGCGCTGGACGTGTTCCGGCTGCTCGACGTCTACTGCCTGCTCGACATCGCGGATATCGCGGACATTGCAGATCACGACATCACCGAAGTCGCGGAGCTGTACTACGCCTTGGACGCGCATCTCGGAATCGACTGGTTGCTGAGCGCGGTCTCGGGACTCGAGCGCGGCGATCGTTGGCACTCGCTCGCGCGGCTCGCGTTGCGAGACGACCTCTACAGTTCGCTTCGGCAGCTGACGATGGAGGTTCTGGCCGGCGGCGAGCCGGGGGAGTCGCCGCAGGAAAAGATCGACGAATGGGAATCGACCAACGCCTCGCGCCTGAGCCGGGCGAGGGCAGCTCTCGTCGAGATCTTCGAGTCTGGGACGCTTGACCTCGCGACGCTCTCGGTGGCGGCGCGTCAGGTTCGTAGCATGGTGCGCAGCATGGGCACCCGATCGGAGGTAGGACGTTGAGCGAAGGATTCCACGCCGAAGTAGTGGTTCGGTGGTCCGACATGGATGCCTTCCAGCACATCAACCACGCACGAATGGTGACGTTGCTCGAAGAGGCGCGGATTCCTTGGTTGTTCGAAGACTCGCGCCCGACGGTCACCCTGCGTGACGGGGCCGTGATTGCCGATCTCCATGTGCGGTACCGCGGACAACTGCGGCACGACGATTCACCGCTCGACGTCTTCATGTGGGTGGAAAAGGTGCGCGCGGTGGACTTCACCATCGCGTACGAAGTTCGCCCGCGCGGCGCCGATCTCAGCGTCCCGCCGTCCATCGTGGCGTCGACTCAGATCGCGGCCTTCGACATCGACACACAGCGTCTGCGCCGTCTCAGCGGCCCCGAGCGCGAGTACCTGGAGAGCTGGCAACGTGCATGAACGTGTACTGACCGTGCCCGAGGAGTCCGAGCGAAAGAACTTGGCCGGCTTCATCGGTCATGCACTGCGCTTGGACGAGTCCACGGTCATCCGGATGCGTCGACGCGGAGATGCCCACCTGAGTGTCTGGGCACCAACGGGTTTCGACGCTCTGGCAACGCGAACCGTGGCGGGCACCATCAACCCCGACGACACCTCGGCTGCCGGGGATCAATTGCTCGCGGCCGTGGAGCAGGCAACGGGTGAGCTGATCGATCCGGGGTTCGCCATGGATTCGGCGTGGCGTGGGGCGTTGCCGCCCACGGACGGCTTCGAGCACCTGGACGACGTGCCCGCCCGGGTGCTGATCGAACTGGCCCAGCGGGGCAACGCCTTGGCCCAGGAGCATGGCAGCAGTCACGGTCCGCCGGCGTCGTTGCTCGATCAGGACGTACTCGAGGTCAGTGGTCCGTCCGGCACGGTCGGGATCTCGATGCGAGTTATCTTTGCCTTGACCGCAATGGGATTCGTTCCGCACGTCGGATCCGAAGCGATGACCGCCGACATCGACCTCGAGCAGATCGACGCGTCGGAGTTGGTTCGGGTGCGGGCAAGCAAATCCTGGGTACGCCTTGATGCACGATTCGGCTCGATCTACCGTCACCGCGGAGGTTCGATACCCCTGATGGTGGCACGGTAGGAGTTCAGGCGGCGGGTGCGGTGGTCTCTCAGATCAGCCACGCCGCAGCATTGACGGGCAGTTGACCGTCGACCAGAGGCGCGCTGCTCAGTAGCAGCTGCCCGCTCGGCAGCGCGATGGGCACCTCCGTCGTGTTGAGGGCACAGATCAGACCACCACGCCGACGGAAAGCGAGGCAGCCGGGAGGACTGCCGTACCAATCGATGTCGGTTCCGGAGAACTCCGGCCTGGCGCTTCGAAGTTCGAGGGCGGCGCGATAGAGCGAGAGCATCGAGTCCACGTCCTCGATCTGCGCCTCCACGGTGAGCGTCGACCACTCGGGTGGCATCGGCAACCAGGTGCTCGCACCGGTGGTGAAACCGAAGGGTGGTTCGGTTCCTTCCCATGGAAGGGGCACGCGGCAACCGTCACGTCCGCGCTCGGTATGTCCGGATCGTTCCCAGACCGGGTCCTGCAGTGCGTCGTCGGGAAGGTCGACGTTCGGCAGACCGAGTTCGGCTCCGTTGTAGATGAAGCTCGCGCCCGGGAGCGCCAGCTCGACGAGGATCATTGCCCGGGCGCGGTGCGTCCCGATCTCGCCCCCGCCGTAGCGCGTGACTTCACGTTCGACGTCGTGGTTCGACAGTGTCCACGTGGGCACACCTCCGACCTCGGCGACAGCTGCGAGGGAGTTTTCCACGGCCTCGCGGACGGACTCGGCCGAGAACCCGGTTTCTGCGAGTCGGAAGTTGAATCCGAGGTGCAGTTCGTCAGGCCGGATGTATTCGCCGAACTTCTGGTTGTCCTTCACCCAGATCTCGCCGACGGTCATGGCCTCCGGGAACTCGTCCATGACCTTGCGGATTCCGCGGTGGATTTCGTGAACGGCCGGGTTGTTGAACCGCGGGTCGTCGTCGGAATTTCGCATGAGCTCGTTGAGCTCCCAGTCGTGGTCCGGCAAACCGTCAGGCTTGGCCATTCCGTGCGCCACGTCGATACGGAATCCGTCGATTCCGCGTTCGAGCCAGAAGCGCAGAGTCTTGGCGAGGTCGTCGAAGACCTCGGGGTTGTCCCAGTTCAGGTCCGGCTGCTCCTTGGCGAAGATGTGCAGGTACCACTGACCGGGTTTTCCGTCGGCTTCGGTGACGCGGGTCCATGCCGGGCCGCCGAAGATGCTCGGCCAGTTGTTCGGCGGTTCGCTGCCGTTCTCACCTTTACCGTCTCGGAAGATGTAGCGGGATCGCTCCGCAGAGCCGGGCGCCGACGACAGCGCCGCCTTGAACCACTCGTGCTGATCACTGGTGTGGTTCGGGACCAGATCCATGGTGACCTTGATTCCACGTTCGTGAGCCGACGCGATCAGCGAATCCATCGTCGCCAGATCGCCGAACAAGGGATCGATGTCGCGAGGATCCGAGACGTCGTAGCCGTGGTCGGCCATCGGTGACTTCATTACCGGGCTCAACCAAATCGCGTCGATACCGAGAAGCTCGAGGTATCCGAGTTTCTCCTCGACTCCGCCGAGGTCGCCGATACCGTCACTGCCCGAATCGGCAAAGGAACGCGGGTAGATCTGATAGAAAACCGCCTCGTTCCACCACGGTGCTTCGGGCCGGCTTACAGAGGACGAATCCGCGGGGGTGCTCACAGCAGTTCATAGTGCCAAACGTCCGGCACTCGCACGACTTGGACACGGCAAAAGCGTGACTCTTTACCTAGCCTTGGTGTACTTTGCATTGACGCGGTGACGCCATGTGGCAACTGTGGTGTTACCGCCGGGGGTGATGTATCGAAAATTCAACCAAGGGGGCTTGGCCATGACTTTGTCGGCAATCGAAGCGGTCAGTTTGGATCACGTGCTGCTCGATCATGATCCGATCAACCGGGACTGGATAATCTCCGGCACACCAGCTGCGCGGTCGGCGCAATGGTCGGTGAGTAAAGACGGCACCACGACCACGCACGTCTGGGATTGCACGAAGGGACGGTTTCGCTGGTACTTCCAGGCGGACGAAATCGTCCACATCATCGAGGGCTCGGTCACTGTTCAGGCCGACGGAATCGCAAAGCGGACCCTGGGCGTCGGTGATGCCGCACTCTTCCGTGCGGGCAGCTGGTCGGAATGGGAGGTCGACGAGTACGTGCGTAAGCATGCAATCTTGAGTTCACCGCTTCATCCCACAGTGTCGTTCGGGGTACGAGCGGCCCGCCGGGTTGCGCGTCTGTTCAGACCGAAGGCGAAGTAAACGCTCAGATGGCGGAGTTCACCATGGACGCAGCTGCCATCTCCATGTAGTCGATCAACTGCTTGCGATGCACCGGGCTCAGAGTCTTCTCGTCGATGGACGCGATGGCGACGTGCATGCACCGCAACCAAGCATCACGCTCGATCGGGCCGATCACGAAGGGATTGTGGCGCATCCGCAGACGCGGGTGCCCACGCTCCTCGGAGTACGTGTGCGGCCCGCCCCAGTACTGCTCGAGGAACATCCGCATTCTCCGCTCGGCCGGGCCGAGATCGGCCTCGGGGTAGAGCGGGCGCACAACCTCGTCCTTCGCGACTTCTTCGTAGAATCGCGCGGTGAGCTTGTGAAACGTCGCGGCTCCGCCGACGGCGTCGTAGAAGGTCTGCTGCACGTCGTGCTGTACGTCATTCATGGCAACTTCCATTGTGCCTGACGGCCGTAGTGGTCGGTTTCCGGGTCGACGACGGTTGCATCAGGTCGGAGTGCGTACCCATTCACCGGAAATTCACCGGCCGTCCTGGCAATTTTGTTCGAAATGGGAGTGCGTAACGCGATCATCCGTGGTCAACTTGGGGGCAGTCTCCCGGAGGTCGTATGAAGAACCGACATGCTGCACGCAATCACCGACAACTCCAGCCCACTAGCGCGCGGAACGACCACGCGTTAGGGGCTGTTCTGGAAGTTGTTCCTGACGGGTTCGCTCACACTGCTGACCCACTCTTTTCCGAAGAACATTCTCACCTCGAGATGTTCCCTCCCGATCGCGTCGTCCCCGAGTGGGTAAAACGTCGGGTGCTTCTGCTCAACGTCACCTACGAACCGCTGACCGCTCTCCCCGCACGGCGCGCGGTCGTACTCATGGCCTGCGGCAAGGCCGATACCGTCCACGAGGACGAACAAGGCCCGGTAGTCCATTCTGCGGACTGGTCGGTGCAGGTTCCCTCGGTCATTCGATTGCGCACCTACGTGCGTGTTCCTTATCGCGCCCGCATTCCGATGACCCGCGCCGCGCTGATGCATCGTGACCATTTCCGATGTGCCTACTGCGGAGCCAAAGCCGAAACCATCGACCACGTTGTTCCTCGCAGCAGAGGTGGCGGGCATTCGTGGGAAAACTGCGTCGCGTGCTGTGCCCCCTGCAATCACCGCAAGGCCGACAAGATGCTCAGCGAACTCGGGTGGACCCTCCGCGCGGAATTGGTTCCGCCGTCCGGCCCGCACTGGCGTCTGCTCGCGGCAACCAAGGAATTGCATCCGGCGTGGATGCCGTATCTCGGCGTGGGCGCAGCCTGAGCTTTGTTTCGGCGTGGGCGCAGCCTGAGCTTTGTTTCGGCGTGGGCGCGGCCTGAGTCGTGTTCCAGCGCCGCCGATACGAAATTGGCCGAGAATTTGTGGCCCTGACGCTTTCCTTCCTGGCGTTCTGGGCTACGTTACTGGTGTGAGCATTCTCGAGGTAGTACTGATATACGTTGGGATTCCGGCCTTGATCACCGCGTTCTTCGCGGCTGCGTCCTTCCTCGGGAAGAAGACGCCGGGACCGGTTCCGCCGGCGTTCCATCTCGGTGAGTCGTGGGATCACGCTCCCGTGCTGTGGAGTGCTGTCGACGAGGTCACCGTTCGCGGTGGCCATCACGGCAGTGCACACGCAATCGAAGCCGGTTCGGCTGATTTGATCGGAGGGTCCGCAAGTGGCAAGTGGTGATCATTCGACCGCGCTCGCAGTAGCGCCCGAGGACCTGCCGGTCGGCAGCGTCGTAACGTCCAGCGGACGTGTTTCCGGTGTGCATCGCATCGGTGAGCCGTTCACCGACGATCTTCCGTTCGAGACCATGGATCTGGTTGCGCTCGACGTCGCGATGACCGAAGCGACTCGGGCCACCAAGGTGCGATTCAACGCGTACATCGGTGATCTCGGTTCTGATCCAGCGGCGGGTGCCGACGCATTGTTCCCGACGACGCCCGAAGCCGAGCGTTCCGTCCTGATCGCAGTCTCGCCGAACCAGCGCACCGTCGAGGTACGCAGCGGGCGGGCAATCGCCGATCGGGTCACCGATCGCGTTACGCAGCTCGGAGCAACGGCAGCTGTTGCATCCTTCAGTGAAGGCAACCTGATCGACGGACTGATCAGCGCCATTCGCGTTATGGCAGCCGCAATTTCGGCGCCCTGACTGTAAGACACAGGCCGGTGCCCGCTTCGATTCGTGAGAATC
>NZ_JBHTSW010000026.1:0-76450 GCF_042794945.1 Rhodococcus sp. NPDC056506
TTTTCGCTTCGCTTATGTCCGGCGGGGCGCATTTATAACCCGGGGGGGTTTAAAAACGGCGCACAGCAGTTTCTAGGCGTAGTCCAACGCACCCTCGGCTGGTGTCGGCACCCGGCGCCGCAGCGGCGAGCCCAGCGCCCGCGCCAGATCCGTTCCGTCGTGCTCGGCGAGCAACTCACCGTTCGACCACACCAGCAGCGCGGCGCTGACCGCCTGCTCGGCAGTGGAGTGCGCGAGGTCGTAGTGCGCACAGCCGGGCACGTCCGCGTACGTGATCCACAGGTCGTAGCCGGTCATGAAGAGATCCAGATCGAACTGAACGCTCAAGCCGAGAAGCTCGCTGCGACCGTTGTCGTCGACGCCGGCGAAAGCCTCGTCCAGCGCCAGTAGCCGTGGGGCGTGCGGGTCGGCCGAGTCCAACATGACGTGCGCCGCAGCGAAGAGCGGAAGGTGCAGCGAGACGGACTGCTCGCCACCGGACAGTGCGCTGTGCCGCGCGACGGTAAGGCGGTCTTCCTTGCCCTCACCGCTGATGAGGGTGAACGAGAACACACGCCACTGCCGGTAGTCGAGCGCCGAGGACAGGATCTCCGGGTACGAGCGTTCGGGGTGCGCGGCGCGGGCGGTGCGGATCTGGGTCGCGAAATGTGCTCGCAGAGTAGCGAGTTCATCGACGCCGAGGGCCGACGCATCTCGATCCAGCAGTTTGGAGATCGCCCGCGAGCTGTCGTCGAGGTTGTCGGCCAGCACCCAGTGAACGCCGATGGTGTTGCCCGAGGACATGCGACGCTCACGCATCTCGGTGCCCATCTGTGCGATCAACTCTCGTGCGTCGACGGTGCGCTCGTGGATCTGCTGAGCCAAACCGGTCAGCAGGGCATCTTCGAGAATGCGACGCTCGGATTCGGTGAGCAACTGCTCCTGATCGCCGCGAGCGTCGTGGATCCGCGTTGCGAATTCACCGATCGACGAATAGCCCTGATCGTCCTGCACTCGTACGACGGTCAGTCCGTCCGGTGCATCCCATTGCAGGCGGTAGTCCTGTCCGGCGGCGGCGAGTTGCGCGTCGAAGTCCTGCAGCGCCGAGGTCAGTGCCGTGCGGGTTGCCTTGCGGGCGCCGTCGGTGACGCGGACCGCCGAGGTCGCAGCCTCGAGCGCTCGGTACAACTTGTCGACGTCTTCGGGGAGGACAGGCGGGTGGGCGGCGTCCTCGCTGCGATCTTCGTTCTGGATGCGGTAGACCAACTGATCGGGACTCATCCACGCCGCCGAACTGGCCGGCCAGCTCAGGTGCTCCTTGACGCCCAACAATTCCAGCAGGTCGGGACGAGCGTAGGGCGCGAGTCGCTCTGCATCACTGCGGGTTTCGGTCAGGGTGTGACGCAACGTCTCGACAGCGGTGTTGTATGCACCCTCTGCCGTGCCGATCTGGAGGACTGCAGCGTCGTATGCCTTTCGCGCAGCACGCTGCTCGACCTTGCATTCTTCGATCTTCGCGCGCGCTTTCGCCAGGTCGAGATCGATCTGCTCGGCGCTGGCACCGAGAGTGTCGCGGAGCGTCTCGAGACGCTGCACCTGCTGGAGCAGACTCTCCTCGGCGATGGCGGCTTCTTCGGCGAATTCCTCGGCATTGGCCCGTGATTCGTCGAGGCGGTCACGGGACTCGCGCTCGAGTTCGACTTCCTTGGCGTGCTCGCGCCGGCAGCGCAGCGCCAGTTCGCCCTGCTTCTCGAAGTGCCGGATCGCCGCGGCGAGCGAGTCCAGTTCACGGCCGACGTGCGGCGTCCGGTGCTGCGACGCCGTCGCCCGGAGTTGCTTTTCCTTCGCTGCGAGATCGGCGATCGCCGCGTCGAGTTCGCGTTGCGCTGTTTCGGTGGCCTCCGAGCGAGTGCGGAGAGCACCGGCGGATTCGGTGACGGTCTTGAGTGCGCGCAGGATCGAACCGGTCTTCGGCAATTCCTTTGCCGCAGAGTTGATCCGGCTCAGCTGCTCGTTGGTCTGCGCCACCAGTGCCTTGGCTGCATCGACTGCCGCCGCAAGCTCTTCCAGGGCAGCGTCGATCTCGGTGATCCGAGCTTCGCGTCGACGCGCCCGTGCTGTCGTACCGATGTACTCGGCGTCGGCCTTGACGTGCCGGCCACGTGCGACGCCCTGCCAGAAGCGGCCGTCGACGCCGATGGCGACGCTTGCATCGGAGTCGCCCGGTGCCTCGACGAGACTGATCGACGCGAGAATGTCCTGTACCCGAGCGTCGGGTACGTCGGCATTGCCTTCGACCTCGAGGACGTCGGCCAGCGTTCGTCCCTTCGGGCGCTGCTTGACAGGAAGAGCGGTCAGGAATTGCTCGCTGACGTGATCGGGAATCTTCTCGTCCGGGCAGACCCAGCCGTCCAGCAGATTTGCCGCCTGGAGTGCGGATTCGATTCCCGTGGCCACGTCTGGTTCGACGGAATCGGCGAAGCGCACCAGCTGCCACAGCGGTGCACCACCCAGTTCACTGCGGTTGTCGGTGCGTGCGTGGAAGGCAGGCGGAGCGTCGTCGTGTTCCGCCGAGACGGCCTTGCGCTCGGATTTGAGAGCCGCGATGGAGGCGTGTGATGCCGAGATTTCCGCTTCTGCTTCGCGACGACGCTCGCGCAGCGTCTCGGTTCCGGCCTCGGTGTGCTCGGCGAGAACTGCGGACAGCGCCGGCGCGTCCTCGTCGCCGACCTCGGCGAGCGCTGCGTCGAGAGCCTCGAACAGCGACGTGTCGGCGCCGACAGCCGAGAACAGAGAGGAGTGATCGGTCCACCACGCGCGGAGCCCACTCGCGCACTGACTGCGTGCGAGTTCCACGGCAGCTTCGCCCTCGAGCACAGCCGCCTTGGACGCTTCGAGCAGCTCTTGTCCACGGCGAGAGCTGTTTTCGGCCCGGGTTCGTTCGGTCGCCGCCTTCTCGACGGTCGCCAGTGCGGTGCGGACGACGCGTACGTCACCGTCACGTTCCTCGGCATGGCCACGGACGGCTGCCGTGATCTGGTCACTGCGTGAGCCGTCGGGCAGGGGAGTCCAGACGATGCCGGCGTCCTCGGCTGCTGCCTGCAGTTCGTCCTCGGCGCGCGAGAGTGCTTCGGCCGCACGCTTGACCGACGATGCGGCCTTGTCGGCTTCGTCGCCGCGTTGTGCGAGTGCGGCCTGCGCTTTCCGTGACTTGTCTGCCTGCTGCTCGGTCGAGAGCTTCAGCGTCGCGACGGCCTGGGCGAGATCGTCGAGTTGCTGCTTGCCTTCGTATGCGCTCGAGCGTTGCAGTGCTTCGACATTGGCGCGCGCGTTCTCGAGTGCCTGCTCGGCCTGGTTGAATCGTTCCTCGGCAGCTGCCCGCGCCTCACGGCTGCGGGTCTGGGCGAGCGACGACTCGTCCATGGCGGCAACACCTCTGGTGACCGCTGCGAGGCGGGTACTGACCTGTTCGATCTCTCCGCGGGACTGTTGACGCAGGTACTTGGTGTAGACCCCGATGAAACTCTGCGCCGCCTGATCGGCTGCCGCCAGCCCCTCGAGCGCCCGGCCGACCTCCTCCATGTCGCTGAACGAACGCGCAGCTTCGAGGACCAGCTGGTCGTCGAGCGGACGGAGACCGTCGGTGAGTGCCTGCGAAAGGCCCTTCGGGTCAAGGTTCTTCGCGAGCTGGGGGCGGCGAAGCGTGAGAATGAGGTTGATCAGCTGGTCGTAGCGCTGCACACCGAGACCGAACATCCGCGCGTCGATGGCAGTGCGGTAGTCGAGGGGACGGTCGGTGATGGAATCGCTGCCGAGTTGTTCGGCCAGCTGCTTCTTGGTCAGGGGACGATCGTCGTTACCGATCAGCGAGAAGTCGACCCCGACGCGGCCGTCGGCGACGAAGTACCAGCGAGTGACCTTGTCATTGGTGCGTGTTGCACGCATGCCGATTCCCACGGTCACCGACTCGGGATCTTCGAGTGAGCCGCGGCAGAACTCCATCCACACGTAGGAGTGCGCGCTGTCCTGACCGCGGTAGAGCAGGTTGGACTTCATGGTGCGCTCTTCACCGGCGAACGGGTTGAGGCGCCGCGGTTCGATGCGGCCGTCGAAGACGAACGGGAACAGGACCTCGAGGGCCTTGGTCTTGCCGGATCCGTTGG
Source organism: Rhodococcus sp. NPDC056506 (assembly GCF_042794945.1). NCBI lineage: Bacteria > Bacillati > Actinomycetota > Actinomycetes > Mycobacteriales > Nocardiaceae > Rhodococcus > Rhodococcus sp. NPDC056506. The sequence goes on from NZ_JBHTSW010000026.1 coordinate 4,143, forward strand.
GTCCTCGCAGAACCAGTCGACCGTCGGCGAACGAGAACTCTTGGTCTCGGTAATCCCAGAGGTTGATGATTCCAGCCCGAGTAGGTCGGAAGCGGGCGTTGCTCATACGTTCTCTACCTCTGATAGTTCGCCGTTGGGGGAAGGTTCGGGGCCGAATTCGTCGACCGGATCCGGTGCGGAGTTGTCCACCGCGAAGTCGATCTGAGGGTCGCGTTCGCGCACGGAGACCACGACGTCGCGGTACCGGGCCAACACGGGCAAGACCAGAACTCCGTCGTCGACCACGTGCGTCAGTCGTAGACGCTGCAACAACCCGAGCGCCTGCTTGCGCAGTCCGTTGTGATCGGCCTGCCACTGTGCCGCGAAGGTTCGCCCGAACTGGTCCACCAACTCGGTGACCTTGTCAGCGAGCCAGTCGTCGTCGATTTTCGGATACGTGACGGGTTCCGGTGGCTCGGCCGGTTCGCCGGCGGGCAGCACGAAGTCGTCGTCCTCGTCGGCGAGGTCCTCGAAGATTCCAGCCTCGGGGATGGCGGCATCGAGTTGTTCGATCAGGTGATCGTCCGACACGTGCGGGATCGGAAGTTTCGGCAGTTCTGGAGCGTCGACGTCGAGTACGCGGTCGGCAATCTCGCCGGCCAGGAGAAGTGCCACCTGAGCGATCGTCCCGGTGCTCGGGAAGCGGACGTCGGAGAGTCGACCGGTGGGATCGATCATCGCGATTCCCTCGGCGCGGCGCTCGGCCACCAACCCCGTCAGGAGTTCGACTTCCGACGCGGTCTTGGGCTGCGCCAACGCGATCAACTCGTGCTGATCGAGTTCGCCGGCCAGTACGACCGGGCGCTCGACGAGTGCCCGACGCACTCGGCGTCCGATCTCTTTCGCGTCCACGGGAATTCCGTCGTCCTCGGAGGCGCTCGAGGTCTCCGCCGCCAGCAGCCCTCGGATGGAGTGAAGGTGCTGCAGGGCGCGCGGCGGACGGAACAGGGCCACGACGACGGACCGATCAATGTCGTAGAGCGCTTCTCCCGCTTCGGGATTGGACGCCCAGCCGTTTGCGTCACCGTCGGCGAGGGCGATGGCGCCCCGGACGCCGAGCCAGCCGACGGCGTCGACGAAGGCGTCGCGGTCCGACGCACGATCGGTGGACAGTTCGACGCCGTCGACCTGCGCGGCGTCGGCCGCGACGTGATCGGCCAACTCCGACAACGTGATCTGGTTTCCGGCGCGGCCCAGAGCGGCCAGGCACAACGCCAGATAGGCGTAGCGCGTGCGATCGAAAGTTCGCTCGGAGGCAGTTCTGGCCGGTGCCGACGGGTTGAGCCGATCCGACACCGTGAACAGGCGCGCCGTGGTCTCCGTCACCTCGAGGCGGTATCCGAACAGCTCCAGTAAGTCGTCGCGCAACTCGGTGGCCCAACGGCGCAAGAGCGGCAACGCAATTCGATCCGGGTACGTCGAGGTGATCAGGTGATTGGACAGAATCACGCGCGCCGCTCGTTGGTACGAATCGAGGGCAAGGGGCGTGATCTCGCGAGCTCTCATCGAACACTGACCTCGATACCGTCGAGATGCATACGTCCGCGGGCGGTCTTGATGGTGGTCGAACCGTCCGAGGGACTGAGCGTGAGCTTCACCCCGTTCTCGCTACCGGTGGAACTCTTGACGCGTCCCACCACCGGAACGCGCGCGGTCAGTGCTGCATTGAGCAGACTCAGCAAAACTTCGGTCTCCTGCTCGTTGAGTTCGCGTTGATAAACACCGTTCGACGCGAGAGATTGCGCGGCGGCGCTGCGGGTACGTTGCGCCGCCAACTGCTCTTCGCGCAGTCGGCGGATGCTGCCGTCGTTGCGGGCAACTTTGCTCGGCAGCCCGGGTGAGGGGGGCCGGCCGGTTTCGGCGAGTGTCCGCGCGATCTCCACCGGCGGTGCCTCCCACCACGAACGCGAGTGCGAAATGATGTCGGCGTCCGGATGCACCATCGACAGGTGGCGGGGTCGGCCGAGATCGAAGACAGCTTGAAACAGAGCGTGAGCTGCGTCTTCGGACGGGGTGGCGGCAAACCAACCGGCGAGGTGCCTGAGTTGGCTCTCACGGCTGACGCCGCCGCGACGGGTCTCCGTGACGCGGCGAAGGAGCGCCAGAACCGCGGCGATCGCACTCATCGTGCCTTCACGCAGGCGTTCGGACTCGCTGATCCCCGATTCCGCGGAGACGAACCAGGCGGTCAATCCTCGCCAACGCGCAGCCCAGTCGTCTTCGCGTTCGGCGATCGGGACGAACACCCGCTCGTCACTGGCGGCGGCGAGGCGGATCATGCGATCGACACCGGTGGATTCGACGTGCTCGATCGCTTCCTTGAGCTTCGGGGCGTAGCGCGCCAGATCGGAGCTGAACTCGCGCATGTGGGTGAGCAGAGCGTCCTTGTGCGTGAGGAAAGCCTGCGGAGTGATCTCCGTGGTCCGCACCAAGTCGCCGAGGGTCAGATAGAAGTGCGCGGCTCGATCGGCCATGTCGGAGAGCGTCGAGTCGAGGCGCTTGAGCTTGCGGAAGATCAGATCGCCGTCGGAGCTTCGGTTGGCTTCCGCGAGTTCGGACATGTCTGCGAGCAGGTCCGCCAGAGCGAGACGAGAGAGCGACGCCGAGTCCAGGCGTGCGGCAAGAACGTCCTCGACTGATCGATAGACCTGGTATCCGGCCTGACCGAACTGGTAGACGAAGTGGCGATTCCGGTACTCGGCCAGCGTCGCTGCACGGGTGCCGTCGTAGCTGCGTTCGAGGATCTCCCACACGTGGAGCTGATCCAACAGGGGAGTGACCTCTGCTGCCGACAGGTCGGCGGCCGGATCCGAGCCGCCGATCTTCTCGAGGATGTGCGCGACGGTTCCGGCATGCAGCAGCACGGTGTAGTTGGCCCGAGCATGGTCGAAGGCACGAAGCACCCAGAGGTACTCGGCCCGTTTTTCCGCGATCGTGAACGAAAACAGCTTCAGTCGATTGGTGTCGGCGTACGCGGCGTAATCGGGCGCACTCGTTTCTTCCACCATGACAGGGTAGGCGAGAGACGCCCCCTCTTTTTCCTACGGGCGATCCGTAGCAGGGGATGCGGCGCGTCGCCACTGTGATTCGTTCTCGATCATCCACGTGAGCAGGTGCTCGGCTGCCGCTTCGTCGGAGTCCGGGCCGACCAGAAGATCAGCGAACGCCTGGCTCGGCGCGACGATGCGGATGCCGTCGCGAGTGAGTAATCGATCGAATGCGGACGGTGAGAGGGGAGCGGTGATCCACACGTCACCGCCGGATTCCACACGTCGAAGGCCGAGAGCGTCGGCGAACTGGTCGACGTTGTCGGCATGGAAGTGCGCGCGTTGGGTGGGGGCGTACCGAGCAAAGGGCGCCGCGGCCACCGAGGCGGTACCGGCATAGATGTGACCGCTGAGCTGACGCAGTTGGTCGAAGAGTGCTTCCAACCCGTCCGGCGCGTGAAAGCCGTGAGGCGTTGGTGCTTTGGCCCCGGCCTCAGCCGCCCATTCACGAAGCATCTTCGGCCAGCGGACGTCGCCAATTCCGCCGCGGGGGAGACGCGTCACCAGTTCGCGATCCGAAAGTGTCTGAACCACCCGATAGGTTGCTCCCGTCGACGCACCGGCCAGGCGCACCAAGGCAGTGATCGCCAGTGGCGCCGCGAAATCGGCAAGCGCACGCACGACGCGAGCTGACGGATCGCCCGTCAGCTGTCCGGAAGGACGTCCGGGCCCCCGCCACGGATCGGCATCTGCTCCGCGTCCGCGAACCCAGACGGCGGGTCGATCTGCGGTCAACGACACGTTGCCCGTGGCATCTGCGTACGAGATCGCGTGAGAATCGAGCTGCCGGCGGACCGGCTCGGACAGATATTTTGCGCACACGAAGCCCGATTGACCGGTGGGGAAGCGGTCGGCAATACCGGGAACGTCGCTGCTCAGGACACCGTGAGCGGCGTACACGCCGAATTTGGCTACGGCGCCGTCAGGGGAGCGGAGGTCGAGGCGGAGCGGCGCCTCGGACAGGTCGGGGGAGCGCTGAGTCGACAAAGACCAGGTAGGAGGCAAATTTTCTTCGATGACGGCAACCGATCGCCGAAAAATGTCGATCGGCCGTTCCGGTTCCGACTCAGATTCGCTCATGTTCCAATGGTATCAATATCTGTCGCTGACGGAAACACAAGATTTTCCGAATATAGCTCAACCGGTCGGTCTCAAGACAACGGCGGTCCCTTTCCTCAAACACCTCGGCGTTCGCACCACAAAATGTCCGAAACCAGCCCAGACCGATCAGCGTTGCTTCGGCATCACCAGGGGAGCGACGACGGCGAGCAGTATCGCGGGGATCAGGAAGCTCGCGGCAGGCGAAGAGTCGTAGATCGGTGTCAGGGCCAGGGGAGCAAGGGCAGCGCCGCCGAAGCGCATCGCTTGCACGACCGACACGGCGCCGCCGCGGTTGGGCCCCTCGGAGCCGAGTACCGCAGCGTTGACGCCTACCAGGACGAACTGGCTCGCGACGCCTGCGACAAACCATGCGATCGCGATCACCGGCACCAAGCCGGCGAGGCCGACGACGGACACCAGAACTGCACCGCCCAGGGCGCCGATCATCACGGAGGACCGTGCGCCGATGCGATCGATGAGGATTCCGATGCGTCGGGCCGAGAGGATGCCGGCCACACCGAAAACGGTGAGCAGTAGGCCGCGGACGGTGGGGGACAGTCCGAACTCGTCTTCGAAGCGGAAGGCAAGCAGGAAGCTCAGCCCACCGAGGGCGCCCCAGCCGAGCAGTGCAGCGATGCCGATCCGGAGCACTTCGGGGCGCAGTGCATCGCGTAAGCGTGCGGGAGTAGTTGCCGTCGGCGCTTCGGACTTCGGGAGCCCGACGGCTCCCAGGATGCCTGCGACCACAGCAATGACGAGAAAGGCCAGACGCCAGTCGAATTCGGCCGCGAGGCCGCCGATCAACGGAGCTGACGACTGCCCAGCAGCCTGGAAAGCGCCGAAGGCTCCGAGCGCTCGGCCCAGTCGAGCCTGCGGTGTTGCGGCCGCCAACGAAGCAAGAAGTAGCGGTGTGGTGAATGCGTTCGCCGAGCCCTGCAGTACCCGGGCGGCCAGGAAGATCTCGAGAGTCGGGGCGAGGAAGCACGCCAACGACGCGAAGACGTAGACCCCGTATGCGATCCGCACGGTCCGGACTTTGCCCCACCGTGTCCCGAGTGTCCCGGACACCAACATCAGTGCGGCGAAGGGGAGCAGGTACGCGGTGAGCGAGGAGGCGGCCGCCGACGGCCCGACCCCGAGATCGTCACCGATCTCGGGGAGGATCGAAGCAACCACACCGCCGCCGAACGGGCCGAGGAACCCGCCGGCGTACAGCGCGATCAGTTGAAGTCGGAGACGCACGGGGCGCTGTGTACTTCCGCCTTCTTCCTCTGGAGTGTTCTTGCTCACAGTCCGAAGCTGCCGGGGCCTCGCCGTCTGAGGTAGCGCTCGAATTCCGCAGCGATGGCGTCGCCGTCGATCTTGGAGATGGCTTCGCTGATGTCGGTTTCAGCGTCGCCCCGTTCTTCCAGGGTGCGCACGTATTCGCCGATTTCCTCATCGTCCGCGGTCATTTCGTTGACCGCTTCCTCCCAGTCCTCCGACTGAGCTGGGAGCTCCCCGAGGGGGACCTCGATGTCGAGAACATCCTCGACGCGTTGAAGGAGGGCCACTGTGGCCTTCGGGTTGGGTGGCTGCGACACGTAGTGCGGAACCGCTGCCCAGAACGAAATAGCGGGTACACCAGCACGAACGCACTCGTCCTGAAGGACTCCGGTAATGCCTGTCGGTCCTTCGTAGCGGGTCTGTTCCAGATTGAACCGGGCGGCGGATTCACTGCTGTACGCGGTGCCGGTGACCGGGACCGGGCGTGTGTGCGGAGTGTCTGCAAGCAGTGCACCGAGGATGACCACGGTCTTGACGTTCAGTTGGTCGATCAATTCGAGCAGATCCTCGCAGAAGCTGCGCCACCGCATGTTGGGTTCGATCCCGCGCAGCAGGACGATGTCGCTCTCGCTGCCAGGAGGCGAACAGACCGACAAACGTGTTGCCGGCCAGACGATTTCGCGGGTGACTCCGTCGACCTGACGGACCGTGGGACGGTTGACCTGATAGTCGTAGTAGTCCTCGGAATCGAGTTCGGCGAGCGGCTGGGCATCCCAGATCAGCTTGAGATGTTCGACCGCACCACTGGCCGCGTCACCGGCGTCGTTCCAGCCCTCGAAAGCTGCAACGAGGATGGGATCACGTAGGACAGGGATGTCGCCCTCGAGGCGGTCGCTGCTGTCGACGGCAAAGCCGTCAGGACTCTCGAAGGCCGCGGAATCGTCGAAATCGACCGGGCCGTCGGGAGTGACGGGGAACTCACTTGGACTCACCCACCCAGCCTACGGCCAGAGCTTGTCGGTGCGCCCACTACTCTGGACGGCATGTCTGCCCCATTTAACTCTGCCCTGCTTGATGCGCTGAAACAGCGCGTTGTCATCGGCGACGGAGCGATGGGCACCATGTTGCAGGCCGCGGACCTCACCCTGGACGACTTCCTCGGCCTCGAGGGGTGCAATGAGATCCTCAACGACACCCGTCCCGACGTGCTCAAAGACATCCACCGTGCGTACTTCGCCGCTGGTGCCGATGCCGTCGAGACCAACACCTTCGGTTGCAACCTGCCCAACCTCGCCGACTACGACATCTCTCACCGGATCCGCGAACTCGCGGAAAAAGGCACTGCTCTCGCCCGTGAAGTAGCGGACGAGATGGGACCAGGCCGCGACGGCATGTCCCGATTCGTACTCGGCTCGATGGGACCGGGAACCAAGCTCCCCAGCCTCGGACACGCACCGTACGCCGTCCTTCGTGACGCGTACACCGAAGCTGCGCTCGGCATGATCGAAGGTGGCGCCGACGCCATCCTCGTCGAAACCTGCCAGGACCTGCTTCAGGTGAAAGCTGCAATCCTCGGCAGCCAGCGTGCGATGGAGCAACTCGGACTGCGGTTGCCGATCATCACGCACGTGACGGTCGAGACAACCGGAACGATGCTCCTGGGCAGCGAGATCGGTGCGGCGCTGACGGCACTCGAGCCACTCGGTATCGACATGATCGGCCTGAACTGTGCCACCGGGCCGGCCGAGATGAGTGAACATCTCCGTCATCTCTCCAAGTACTCGACGCTGCCGGTGTCGGTCATGCCCAATGCCGGCCTGCCGCAACTCGGCCCCAAGGGTGCCGAGTACCCGCTGACCGCCGACGAATTGGCCGAAGCCCTCAGTGGTTTCGTCTCCGAGTTCGGACTCGGTCTCGTCGGTGGCTGCTGCGGTACGACACCGGAGCACATCAGCGCGGTGGCCGAGGCGGTCCGCCAGGTCGAGAAGGCCCAGCGCACTCCGATCCACGAGCCGAGCACCTCTTCGCTGTACTCCGCGGTGCCGTTCGAGCAGGACGCCAGCATCCTGATGATCGGCGAACGCACGAACTCCAACGGCTCCAAGGCTTTCCGCGAGGCAATGCTCTCCGCGGACTACCAGAAGTGCCTGGACATCGCCAAGGACCAGACCCGCGACGGCGCACACATGCTCGACCTCAACGTCGACTACGTGGGCCGCGACGGTGCCGCCGACATGTCTGAGCTGGCAAGCCGTTTGGCGACGTCCTCGACGCTCCCGATCATGCTCGACTCCACCGAGCCTGCCGTGCTGCAGGCCGGTCTCGAGCACCTCGGTGGCCGCTGCGCCGTCAACTCCGTCAACTATGAAGACGGCGCCGGCCCGGAATCGCGTTTCCACAAGATCATGACGCTGGTCAAGGAACACGGCGCGGCCGTTGTCGCCCTGACCATCGACGAAGAAGGCCAGGCTCGCACCGCCGAGACCAAGGTTGCCATCGCCAAGCGTCTGATCGAGGACATCACGGGAAACTGGGGACTCGCCGAGTCCGACATCATCGTCGACGCCTTGACCTTCCCCATCTCGACCGGTCAGGAAGAGGTACGACGCGACGGCATCGAGACGATCGAAGCCATCCGTCAGCTCAAGGCCGCCTACCCGGAACTGCACTTCACCCTGGGTATCTCCAACATTTCGTTCGGTTTGAACCCGGCCGCACGTCAGGTCCTCAACTCGGTGTTCCTGCACGAGTGCACCGAGGCCGGTCTGGACACGGCGATTGTTCACGCGTCCAAGATTCTGCCGATGGCCCGTATTCCGGACGAGCAGCGTGAAACTGCACTCGACCTGGTCTACGACCGTCGTCGCGAGGGTTACGACCCACTGCAGAAGCTGATGGCTCTCTTCGAGGGCGTTTCGGCTGCGTCGGCGCGTGAGTCCCGTGCACAGGAACTCGCGGGACTTCCGCTGTTCGATCGCCTCGAGCGTCGCATCGTCGACGGTGAGCGCAACGGCCTCGACGACGACCTCACCGAGGCGATGACGATCAAGCCGCCGCTGGCCATCATCAACGAGACTCTGCTGTCCGGCATGAAGACCGTCGGTGAGCTGTTCGGCTCCGGTCAGATGCAGCTGCCGTTCGTGTTGCAGTCGGCCGAGGTCATGAAGGCTGCGGTTGCTTTCCTCGAACCGCACATGGAAGCCACCGACGAGGACGGCAAGGGCCGTATCGTGATCGCGACCGTCAAGGGCGACGTTCACGACATCGGCAAGAACCTGGTCGACATCATCTTGAGCAACAACGGCTACGAGGTAGTCAACATCGGCATCAAACAGCCGATCGCGACCATCCTCGACGTCGCGTTGGACAAAAAGGCCGACGTCATCGGCATGTCCGGACTGCTCGTGAAGTCCACTGTCGTGATGAAGGAAAATCTGCAGGAACTCAACGCACGCGGTGTCGCCGAGAAGTTCCCGGTTCTGCTCGGCGGTGCGGCGCTGACGCGCTCGTACGTCGAGAACGATCTGCAGGAGGTGTACGAGGGCGACGTCAGCTACGCCCGCGACGCTTTCGAGGGTCTGAACTTGATGGACCAGATCATGACGACCAAGCGTGGTGGCGGCCCAGCGCCGGACAGCCCGGAGGCCATCGCAGCGCGTGAGAAGGCTGCCGAGCGTAAAGCCCGTCACGAGCGTTCCAAGCGAATCGCCGAAAAGCGTAAGGCTGCAGCGGTTCCCGTCATCCTGCCGGAGCGTTCCGACGTTGCCACCGACATTGCGGTGCCGACACCTCCGTTCTGGGGTTCGCGCATCGTCAAGGGAATCTCGCTGTCCGAGTACTCGGGCCTGCTCGACGAGCGCGCTCTCTTCCTCGGCCAGTGGGGTCTTCGCGGTCAGCGCAAGGGCGACGGTCCGACGTACGAGGAACTGGTCGAGTCGGAAGGCCGTCCGCGGCTTCGATACTGGCTCGATCGCCTGACGTCCGAGGGAATCCTCGCGCACGCCGCTGTTGTGTACGGGTACTTCCCGGCGATCTCGGAGGGCGACGACGTCATCGTGCTCACCGAGCCGAAACCGGATGCACCCGAACGGTTCCGGTTCACTTACCCGCGTCAGCACCGCGACCGCTTCCTGTGCATCGCGGACTTCGTCCGCTCGCGCAAGGACGCCGAGGCCACCGGCCAGGTCGACGTGCTTCCGTTCCAGCTGGTGACGATGGGTCAGCCGATCGCGGACTTCGCCAACGAGTTGTTCGCGTCGAATTCGTACCGCGATTACCTCGAAGTACACGGAATCGGCGTCCAGCTCACGGAATCTCTGGCCGAGTACTGGCATCGACGCGTCCGTGAAGAGCTTGTGCTTCCCGAGGGCCACACCGTCGCGGAGCAGGATCCGACCGAGGTTGCCGGGTACTTCGATCTCGAGTACCGCGGCGCTCGTTACTCGTTCGGATACGGCGCGTGCCCGGACCTCGAGGATCGTGCCAAGTTGGTGGCTTTGCTCGAACCCGAGCGGATCGGCGTCGAACTGTCCGAGGAACTGCAGCTGCATCCCGAGCAGTCCACTGACGCTTTTGTCCTGCACCACCCGGAAGCAAAGTATTTCAATGTCTGAGTTGTTGACCGAAGTATCCGAAACGATTCTCGGTGGTGTCCTGTGGGACATGGACGGCACCCTGCTCGATTCGGAGAAGCTGTGGGACATCGCGCTACGTGAGCTGTCCCTGCGCCTGGGCGGACCGATGACGGAAGCGACTCGCATCGCCGTCATCGGTGCGTCGAGCCCCTTCGCCCTGGCGACGGTGTTCGACGCGCTCGGCCTGGAGAAGCATCCCGATGCCATCGCCGAGGCGAAGGACTGGATGTACACCCGCGTCGGCGATCTGTTCGAGGACGGCGTGACCTGGCGACCGGGCGCTCGCGATGCTCTGTCGACCGTGCGTGACGGTGGTCTGCGTTCTGCACTGGTCACCAACACCGAGCGAGTTCTGGTCGATCGGGCACTCGGCATGCTCGGCCGTGAGTTCTTCGACCACTCGGTGTGCGGCGACGAGGTCCCCAACGGAAAACCGGCGGCGGATCCGTACCTGCGCGGCGCGCATCTGCTCGGACTCGAGCCGGCGCAGTGCCTCGCGATCGAGGACTCACCGACCGGTACGGCGTCGGCTAGCGCCGCGGGTTGCGCGGTGCTCGTCGTTCCGTGTGAGGTCGACGTCCCGGCCGGTCCTGGCCGCGTGTTCCGAGAGTCCCTGGTGGACTTGTCCATTCACGATCTTCACGACGTTCACTCGAGCGCGGCACGTTAGGCTGGATTTGCTGTGGCTATTCCGAAAATTGTTCTCTTCTACCAGTTCACGCCCTTGGCGGACCCGGAAGCGATCAAGCTGTGGCAGCACAGCCTCGCGGAGTCGAACAACTTGACGGGTCGGATCATCGTCTCGCCTCACGGGATCAATGCGACGGTCGGTGGAGACATCGAGGATGTCAAGCGATACGTCCGAGGTACGCGTGGCTACGAGCCGTTCCGCACCGCTGACATCAAGTGGTCGGACGGACTCGGTGACGATTTCCCTCGCCTGAGCGTCAAGGCTCGCTCGGAGATCGTGACGTTCGGTGCCCCCGACGAGCTGAAAGTCGACGAGAACGGTGTAGTCGGCGGCGGAGTTCACCTGGCGCCCAAAGAACTACACGAACTCGTCGACAGTCGCGGTGACGAGGTCGTGTTCTTCGACGGGCGCAATGCGTTCGAAGCCGAGATCGGCCGTTTCCGAGATGCAGTGGTTCCGGACGTGGCCACCACTCGCGATTTCGTCGACGAACTCGACAGCGGCAAGTACGACCATCTCAAGGGCAAAGCCGTGGTCACCTACTGCACCGGGGGAGTGCGCTGCGAGGTGTTGTCTTCACTGATGCGCTCACGTGGCTTCGACGAGGTCTACCAGTTGGACGGCGGAATCGTCCGTTACGGCGAAACTTTCGGCGACCGCGGTCTCTGGGACGGTTCCCTGTACGTGTTCGACAAGCGGATGAACATCGAGTTCTCATCCGAAGCCAAGACGCTCGGCGTCTGTGTCGATTGCGGTACTCCGACGCCGCGGTTCCGCAATCGGATCGACGGTGACGGCCGCACCCTCGAATTGCTCTGCGAAAGCTGTTCACCAGACCTCGAGCAGGACTGAGCAGTGCCCAAGGCCCCGTTGCCGATCCGAAACGGTCTCGGGCCGGATCGGCTGCGGATGCCGGCCGAGTCGTCCGCGCGTACCGTTCTCGAGCACCTGATCGCCGACAATCCGGGGGAGCGGGATCTGTGGGCGGACCTCGTGAACGCCGGGGATGTCGTCGACGAGCACGGGCGGAAGATCACCGGCGAAACGCCTTATCAGCCGACCCGTTTCGTGTACTTCTACCGCGAACCAGCTCCCGAGATTCCGGTCCCGCACGAGATCGAGATCCTGTACCGCGACGACTTGATTCTCGTGATCGACAAACCACACTTCCTGGCGACCATTCCGCGGGGAGCACACATTGTCGAAAGCGCGGTCGTGCGACTGCGTCGCGACCTGGATCTTCCGGATCTTGCGCCAGTTCACCGCCTCGACCGGATGACGGCGGGGGTCATCGTGTTCACCATGACACCGGACCTACGACGGCCGTACCAGGAACTTTTTGCCGAGCAGCGGATCGTCAAGGAATACGAGGCGATTGCAGGCTTCGATCCGGAACTGACTTTTCCGCGCACAGTGCGCAGTCGCATCAACAAGGTTCACGGCGAGATGACGGCCACCGAGATCGCGGGTGAGCCGAACAGTGAGACCTCGATCGAACTGATCGAGGTGATCACCGACTCTGTCGGCCGGACACTTGGGCGATACAAGTTGCTCCCACGGACCGGCCGGACCCATCAGCTTCGCCTGCATCTGAACTCTCTCGGTATCCCGATCGTCGGCGACAATTACTACCCCCAGTACCTCCCCGCGGTGCCCGGCGACTTCTCCACGCCGTTGCGATTGTTGGCGCGGGCGCTGGAGTATCCAGATCCGATCACCGGGCAGACCCGCAGGTTCGTCAGTTCGCGCAGCCTCGACGCAGGGCTGTGAACACCGTTGTTCGTGGGCGTGTGAAAACCGCTTCCGTCCTCGTGAAAGAATGTCTACCCGTGAAGACCTTCGAATCCTTGTTCGCCGAATTGACCGAGCGTGCTGCTACTCGCCCCGAGGGGTCCGGCACTGTCGCCGCCCTCGACGCCGGTGTACATGCGCAGGGCAAAAAGGTCATCGAGGAAGCCGGTGAAGTGTGGATCGCTGCGGAATACCAGAGCGATGAGCAGCTAGCTGAGGAAATTTCCCAGCTGCTGTACTGGACGCAGGTGTTGATGGTCGGTCGCGGACTGACCCTCGAGGACGTGTACCGACATCTGTGATCGGAGCTGACCAGCGAGATGTTCGCCATCTCGCTCGTCCAGGGCTTCCGATTCACGTCGTCTCACGTCAACCACACCTTCCGAAAGGACATCCACCATGCTGCGCGTAGCAGTTCCCAACAAAGGCTCACTGTCCGAGTCCGCCGCCGAGATTCTCAGCGAGGCCGGCTACCGTCGACGCACCGATTCCCGTGATCTGACCGTCCTCGATCCTGCCAATCAGGTCGAGTTCTTCTTCTTGCGCCCCAAGGACATTGCGATCTATGTCGGCTCCGGTGAACTGGATCTCGGCATCACCGGTCGCGACCTCGCCGGCGACTCGGGAGCTCCCGTGTCCGAGCGTCTGTCGCTGGGCTTCGGCCGTTCGTCGTTCCGCTACGCAGCACCGGCCGGCAAGGATTGGACGGTCGAGGATCTGTCCGGCCTTCGTATTGCGACGTCGTACCCGAACCTCGTCCGCAAGGACCTCACAGATCGCGGACTCGACGCCACCGTCATCCGTCTCGACGGCGCCGTGGAGATCTCGATTCAGCTCGGTGTCGCCGACGCGATCGCCGACGTGGTCGGATCGGGTCGCACTCTCCGTCAACACAACCTTGTGGCTTTCGGCGAATCGCTCTGCGATTCCGAGGGTGTCCTGATCGAGCGCACCGGCGCTCCGCAGGACGATCCCGCCCGCAACCAGCTCATCGAACGCGTACGGGGAATCGTCTTCGCTCAGCAGAACCTGATGATCGACTACGACTGCCCGCGCACCATTCTCGACGACGCCATCAAGATGACACCCGGTATGGAGTCGCCAACGCTCTCGCCGTTGGCCGATCCCGACTGGGTCGCGGTTCGCGCGATGGTCCCGATCAAGGGACACAACCAGGTGATGGACGCCTTGGCCGAACTCGGTGCCAAGGCCATCCTCGCGTCGAACATCCGCTCGGTACGCGCTTTCTGATCACTGCCTGAATAGATCTACGCGCATTCGCGCCCGTTCCTGGAAGTCAGGAACGGGCGCGAATCTGCAAAGTCTGGGCGATACGGCCGACGGCACCCTGCTCGTCGTAGAGCACACCCGCACACATGCCGACGCCGTCCGGACCGGTTGTGGTTTCGGCGGCGACACCGACCCAGTCACCCTCGGGCACGCGGAAGATGTGCACCGTGAGATCGGTGTTGAGAAACGTCCAGTGCTCCGGGTCGAGCTTGGCGCCGACGCCGTTGGAGATGTCGGCCACCGCGAACAAGCGCTCGAGGGCAGACATCTTCTCGCCCTCGACCAGTTCGGGCTTGGGGCGTGCCCACACCTTTCCGGTGCCCACGCACCCGATCGGAGCAATCCAGGACCAATCGAGGGTCTTGAGGTAGCCGACGCTCCAGAGACCCTCGAGAACGCCCGGGGTTCCACTGTCGCGGGGTTCGAGCGGGGGATCGACAACGTGGACGACGTCACCGGTATCCACTGTCTCCATCCGCCATGCCGTCCCTCGTGCAACAGCGCGTGCAGATCCGTCGGCGGTGGTCGCCCACAGTTCGGCGACGATCAATTCGATACGGCGACCGGGTCGTTCGATCCAGGACCGGACTTCGAGGTCGGCGATCGGAATCGGTCCGAGAATCTCGACGACGACACGCGTCAGACGGGTCTCGTCGCGCGCACCGCACCGCTCGAGGGCTCGTACCAACAGTGCCGACGGGGGAGCGCCGTGCTGCAGCGTCGGGCCCCAGATGCTGACAGTTGCCTGGGTGCTCGCGAACCGCTCGTGCCCTTCCTCCGTCGTTCCGAGGTAGCGGTAATACGAACTGTCCGTCATGTTATGAATTCTCCTTTGCGGCAACAGGTTCGGTGCTCAGCAGGTCCGGCCAACCTGGATACGGCGGAGGTGTTCCGCCGAACGAGGGGCACAGTGACTTGTGATCGCACCAGTCGCACAGTTTGCCAGGCTTGGGTCTGAAGTCTCCGGTCGCACCTGCTGCGAGGATCGCTTTCCAGATGGCGGAGAGGGTTCGCTCGAATCTGATCAGCTCGTCGTGGTCCGGGGCGTACGTGAGAATCGAGCCGGAGGCCAGATAGATCAGGCGCAGTTGTGCGGGAACGATTCCGCGAGTGCGCAGCAGTACGAGCGCGTAGAACTTCATCTGGAAGAGCGCCTTGGATTCGGTGAACTCGCGAGGCGCCTTTCCGGTCTTGTAGTCGACCACCCGCACCTCACCCGTCGGTGCAACGTCTATCCGGTCGACGAAGCCGCGGAGTCGAACGCCGTTCTCCAATTCGGTCTCGACGTAGACCTCACACGCCTCGGCATCGAATCGAGTGGGATCTTCGAGCGTGTAGTACGTCGCGACGAGCTTGCCGACTTCGTCGAGGAACGAATCCAGCTCGCCCTCCGGAACAAGATCAGCGGCCTCGGGAGTCTCGGCACTGACACGTTCCCACGCGGGACGGACGAGTTCGGCTGCGCGATCGGGAACCCGGTGACCGGTCGGGAGTGCAAACAGTGCTTCCAGTGCCGCGTGTACGACGGTGCCTCTGACCTGGGCTCTGGTTGGCGTTTCCGGAATTCTGTCGACTGCTCGGAAGCGATAGAGCAGGGGGCATTGTTTGTAGTCACCCGCCCGAGACGGAGAGAGCGCCGGCCGACTACGCGGGCGCTCGTGTGATGTTGCACCCGTTGGAGTGGGGGTTGGCAATTCGACAGAGCTCACACCTGGCAGGCTATGCGGTTGGTCCGACAACTCCGTCGGAGCCGGTGGCGAGGACACCGGAAACAAGCGAACAGGGATCATCTGCGCATGGCGAACGAGCTGCAACCAGAAGAAGGCACGACCGAAGTGGATGAGGTTGTGCAGTCCGCTGTCGCCGAGATTCCCGAACAAGACCTTCCAGAAGCTGATCTCACTGCGCCGGGCAAGCGGCCGTCAGGTCCGTTCCGCGTAGGCGACCGAGTCCAGCTGACCGACGGCAAGGGACGCCACTACACGATCGTCCTCGAGGCGAACCGTGAGTACCACACCCACAAGGGCGGAATCGTTCACAACGACCTGATCGGTGCCGACGAGGGCAGCGTCGTCAAGTCGGTCAACGGCACGCCTTACCTCGCTCTACGTCCACTACTGGTGGACTACGTGCTCTCCATGCCGCGCGGTGCCCAGGTCATCTACCCGAAGGACGCGGCTCAGATCGTCCACGAGGGCGACGTGTTCCCCGGAGCACGCGTGCTCGAAGCAGGAGCCGGCTCCGGCGCACTGACGTGTTCCCTGCTGCGTGCTGTCGGCCCCGAGGGCAAGGTCATCTCTTACGAGGTCCGCGACGATCACGCCGAACACGCGGTCCGCAACGTCGAGACCTTCTTCGGGGAGCGTCCCCCGAACTGGGAACTGACCATCGCCGATCTCGCGGAGTTCGATCCGGAAGCGCACGGCGGCAAGGTCGATCGCGTCGTACTCGACATGCTGGCTCCGTGGGACGTCCTGCCCGCCGTCTCGAAGGCGCTCGTGCCTGGCGGCGTTCTGATCGTCTACGTCGCGACCGTTACTCAGCTCTCGAAGGTCGTCGAGGCGATGCGCGAGCAGGAATGCTGGACCGAGCCGCGCTCGTGGGAATCGATCGTGCGCGGTTGGCACGTCGTCGGTTTGGCGGTGCGCCCCGAACATCGGATGCAAGGCCACACCGCGTTCCTCGTGAGCGCTCGTCGTCTCGCCGAAGGAACTGTCACCCCGAAGCCCCAACGGCGTGCGGGCAAGGGCTCGAACACCGCGGCCAAGTAGTCACACGAAACCAACAAGAGCGGCGATCCGGTATCCGGATCGCCGCTCTTGTTGTAGCTGGAAGTTATGCGGTGCAGGAAGCGCGGCCCATTTCCAGGAGCACGCAAGCCGAGGTGTCGGACAGCTTCCAGGACCCGTCTTCGAGCTCCCAGGTCCACGGGGTGGCCGGGGCGGCGCCGTGCGGGCTGACGACGGCGACGTCTGCAGTTGCGGTCTGACCGTCGACCTTGACGTTGTCCACGTTGAACGTGATCGCGTAGGCCGGGTTACCGCCCAGCGCAGCACTCATCGTCTCGATGTTGGCCTGACGCTTGGTTCCGTCGACCACCAGAGCGGTCTTCTCCTCGATCGGCTTGGCCGGATCGATCAGAGCGACGAGCGAGGCGTTGAGCTCCTCGGCCGTCGGAGCCGCTGCGGCAGCGGCAGCTGACGTCGTGGCGGAAGCCGAGGCCTTGGCCGTGGAACTCGAGGCGGCGGCGGAAGTCGAGCTGGCAGCCGTCGAATCCTTGTTGTCGTCCGAGCTGCATGCACCCATGGTCAGGACGGCAGCGACGGCACAAGCGCTGATGAGAGTCTTGCGGATGATCACAGCGTTACCTTTCGTTGTAAAGAGAGACAGGCGCTGTCTCCATCTTGTAGGCAAGGCTAACATGACCAAACTCTGGCTCGAGACCAGTCGGCACGGTCCCCGTGCGGGTGTGAATTCGCACTCGCGCACCGTGTCTGGCGACAGTTGGGGCCTTATGCCGGTAGCGTTGATGGATCGCACTGGGAGGAGACGCACATGAGCTCGACAGAGAACCCGGATTCGGTTGCGGCAGCAGAAGAACTCCACGCGCTACGAGTGGAAGCACAGGTTCTGCGCCGACAACTCGCACAATCGCCGGAGCAGGTGCGTGAGCTGGAGTCGAAGGTGGACTCGCTGTCCATCCGAAACAGCAAGCTGATGGACACCCTCAAAGAGGCCCGTCAGCAGCTCATCGCACTTCGTGAAGAAGTCGACAGACTCGGTCAGCCGCCGAGCGGTTACGGAGTCCTTCTCTCGGTACACGAGGACAAGACCGTCGATGTGTTCACGTCCGGTCGCAAGATGCGATTGACGTGCTCACCGAACATCGACACGGACACCCTTGCCCTCGGACAGACGGTTCGCCTCAACGAGGCCCTCACCATCGTCGAGGCGGGCACCTACGAGCAGGTCGGCGAGATCAGCACGCTCCGTGAGGTACTCGACGACGGACTGCGCGCGCTGGTGGTAGGACATGCCGACGAAGAGCGCATCGTCTGGCTCGCAGCACCGTTGGCGGCCGTCTTCGCCGATCCCGAAGCCGACATCATCGCGTACGACGCTGACTCCCCGACCAGAAAACTGCGTCCCGGCGACTCGTTGCTCGTCGACACCAAGGCCGGATACGCCTTCGAGCGCATCCCGAAGGCCGAGGTCGAGGATCTGGTTCTCGAGGAAGTTCCGGACGTTCACTACGACGACATCGGTGGTCTCGGACGTCAGATCGAGCAGATCCGTGACGCCGTCGAGCTTCCGTTCCTGCACAAGGACCTGTTTCACGAGTACTCACTGCGACCGCCGAAGGGAGTACTGCTCTACGGTCCTCCCGGTTGCGGTAAGACACTCATCGCCAAGGCAGTCGCCAACTCGTTGGCCAAGAAGATCGCCGAAGCCCGTGGTCAGGACAGCAAGGACGCCAAGTCCTACTTCCTGAACATCAAAGGCCCGGAACTTCTGAACAAGTTCGTCGGCGAAACCGAGCGTCACATTCGGATGATCTTCCAGCGTGCTCGAGAGAAGGCGTCCGAGGGCACTCCGGTGATCGTCTTCTTCGACGAGATGGACTCGATCTTCCGTACCCGTGGTTCGGGAGTCTCCTCCGACGTGGAGACTACGGTCGTTCCACAGCTGCTCAGCGAGATCGACGGCGTGGAAGGGCTCGAGAACGTCATCGTCATCGGTGCGTCCAACCGTGAGGACATGATCGACCCGGCCATCCTGCGTCCGGGCCGACTGGACGTGAAGATCAAGATCGAGCGTCCCGACGCGGAATCTGCTCAGGACATCTTCTCGAAGTACTTGGTGGACGGTCTGCCGATCAATGCGGACGACCTCGCCGAGTTCGGTGGAGATCGCACTGCATGCTTGAAGGCGATGATCGTTCGCGTCGTCGATCGCATGTACGCGGAGAGCGAAGAGAATCGTTTCCTCGAGGTCACGTACGCCAACGGTGACAAGGAAGTTCTGTTCTTCAAGGACTTCAACTCGGGTGCGATGATCCAGAACATCGTCGACCGCGCCAAGAAGTACGCGATCAAGTCGGTGCTCGACACCGGTGCTCCGGGCTTGCGTGTGCAGCACCTCTTCGATTCCATCGTCGACGAGTTCGCCGAGAACGAGGATCTGCCCAACACCACCAATCCTGATGACTGGGCACGTATTTCGGGCAAGAAGGGGGAGCGGATCGTCTACATCCGTACTCTCGTCACGGGCAAGAACGCCAGTGCAAGCCGCGCGATCGACACGGAGTCGAACACGGGCCAGTACCTGTAGCGAAAACCAACACCGATCGGGCCGGCCACTCCTCGAGAGTCGTCGGCCCGATCGGTGCGCCGCTGCTGTTCCCTCCGCTGCGATTGGACCGGTCGGTCGCGCTGGTTTAGAGTCCCGCCGTGCAGATACATCTTCGACACAATCCGTCGTCCACCGTCGCTCGCTGCTACCTCGCGCCCGGCGAACCGCTGCGCGTGGAGAGCGGGGCGATGCTCGCGCATTCTGCCGGCGTGGTTCTCGAAGCGAAGGCGCAGGGCGGCGTCCTGCAAGGCCTCAAGCGGTCGATGCTCAGTGGAGAATCGTTTTTCGTCACGACGTATACCGCTCCGCCGCAGGGTGGTTGGGTCGATGTGACGGGTGTTCTTCCCGGTGATCTGATCCCGCTGACCATCACGTCCGATCGTCCGTTCTTCCTCAACCGTGGAACCTGGTTGGCCAACTCCTACGGCGTCACGGTCGAGTCCAAATGGGGAGGGATGTCCAACCTCTTCGGCGGTGAGGGCGGATTCGGCCTGCGGGCAAGTGGCGACGGTGAGGTAGTACTGGCCGTGTACGGCGCGATCGACGTCATCGACTTGCAGCCGGGCGAGACGATCACGATCGACACCGGTCACGTGGTCGCCTACGACCTCGGGATGAACTTCAACATGCGGCGCGCCGTTCAGGGACGCACTATTCAATCGATGAAGTCCGGCGAAGGATTTGTCTTCGACTTCACCGGCCCCGGACGCGTTCTCGCACAGACCCGCAACCCCAGCGCGTTTGCGGCGTGGCTCTCGGCGATCACCCCGGGCTGATCACCGTCCCAGTGCTGTTCAACTCCAGCAATAGTCGGCCAGCAGAGCGCGTGAGTCCGGAACGAACGGCCACGACGGGTCTTGCAGGTGGGCGCCGAGTTCATTCGGCGTCCACCACCAACCTTCGGCGATCTCGCTGGGCTGATGAGCCATCGGACCGTCGTACCTGAGTTCGAACGCAAACAGGTGACAGCGCAACGGAGAATTGTTCCACTCGCCGTCCCAGGATTTTCGAGCGATCTCCGTTAGTTGGAGTGGCTGATCTGCCGTTCCGAAGATTCCGAGCTCTTCACCGACTTCACGGATCGCAGTTTCCTGCGGCGTCTCACCTGGATCCACGACACCTCCGGCAAGACAGTCGTGATAGCCCCCGAACACTGCCTTCGTGTCGGTTCGGCGATGGACGTAGATGCGCGAACCGTCCCCGGTGCGAACGAGGACTCCTGCGCTCGCGTGCCAGAGCCCGCCCGAGTAGACGACGGAACGTGACGCTCGGCCGATCGGATTACCCGTCCGGTCGTACACGGCGACTACCTCGTCCGCGGGATTGAGGTCTGCGGTGAGAGGTTGGTGCATTCCTCCAACTGTGCCACGCCTGTAGGCGCCGCGCCTCAATCACATAGGCTCTTGTGTCATGCAGCGGATCATCGGTGTCGAGGTCGAATACGGAATATCTTCACCCAGTGAGCCGTCGGCGAATCCGATTCTCACTTCAACCCAGGCGGTGCTTGCCTACGCCGCCGCAGCGGGCGTGCCACGAGCCAAGCGCACACGCTGGGACTACGAGGTCGAATCTCCGCTCCGTGACGCCCGAGGCTTCGATCTGGGGCGAATGAGCGGCCCCGCACCGGTGATCGACGCGGACGAGATCGGCGCCGCGAACATGATTCTCACCAACGGGGCACGGTTGTACGTCGACCACGCCCATCCGGAATATTCGGCCCCCGAAGTCGCCGACCCGCTCGACGCCGTGATCTGGGACAAAGCCGGCGAACGCGTGATGGAAGCTGCTGCGCGGCACGCATCCAGCGTGCCCGGTGCACCACGGCTGCAGCTGTACAAGAACAACGTCGACGGCAAGGGGGCGTCGTACGGCACGCACGAGAACTACCTGTGCTCGCGCGACACCCCGTTCGCCTCGATCGTGACCGGCTTGACGCCGTTCTTCGCGTCCCGGCAGGTGATCTGTGGTTCCGGTCGTGTGGGTCTCGGTCAGTCCGGCGACGAGGCCGGATTCCAGCTTTCGCAGCGATCCGACTACATCGAGGTCGAAGTAGGCCTCGAGACCACGCTCAAGCGCGGAATCATCAACACCCGCGACGAACCGCATGCGGATGCGGACAAGTACCGCCGGCTGCACGTCATCATCGGCGACGCGAACCTCGCGGAGATGTCGACGTACCTCAAGGTGGGAACAACGGCGCTGGTACTCGACCTGATCGAGGCTGGTGTCGACCTCACCGATCTGCAACTGGCCCGTCCGGTCACCGCTGTCCACCACATCAGCCACGACCCGACTCTGCGCAAGACCGTGGCGCTGGCAGACGGACGTGAACTGACAGGACTTGCGCTGCAACGTATTTACCTCGAACGTGTCTCGAAGTTCCTGGACCGTGCGACCGATCGTGATCCGCGAGCGGACGACATCGTCGCCAAGTGGGCGATGGTTCTCGACCTACTCGAGCGCGATCCCATGGAGTGCGCGAACATCCTGGACTGGCCGGCCAAACTGCGTCTGCTCGAAGGTTTCCGCAATCGTGAGGGACTCGCGTGGTCGGCGCCGCGGTTGCATCTGGTGGATCTGCAGTACTCCGACGTGCGGCTCGACAAGGGGCTGTACAACCGCCTGGTTGCTCGTGGCTCCATGGAGCGGCTTGTCACCGAACAACAGGTTCTCGACGCGGTCATGAACCCTCCCACCGACACTCGCGCATACTTTCGCGGCGAGTGCCTACGTCGATTCGGTGCCGACATCGCGGCCGCGAGCTGGGATTCGGTCATCTTCGATCTCGGGGGCGAGTCGTTGATCCGAATCCCCACCCTCGAGCCGCTTCGCGGCACCAAAGCGCACGTCGGAGCGTTGCTCGACTCCGTCGACAGCGCCGCGGAATTGGTTGATCAGCTCACTCACTGAAATCAGCCGATGCGGCTCGCCGTCGCGTCTCTCCACACCTGACGGTGCCGCTCGGTAGGGTGAAGGTCCGAGCGGGATCAGTTACCGACTCTGCTGGGCCGAACAGGATGCTCGCGAGAGCTCCCTTCACACAAGGAGGTCGACGGCGATGGCTCAAGAACAGACGCAGCGTGCCGGTGGCGGCGAAGACGACGAAACCACTGGTGGCGACGGCAGCGCAGGCCAGGAACGTCGCGAGAAGCTGGCTGCAGAAACCGACGACCTGCTCGACGAGATCGACGACGTGTTGGAAGAGAACGCCGAGGACTTCGTCCGCGCCTATGTCCAGAAGGGCGGCCAGTGACGGTGGATCGCGCGCCCCGGATCACCGACGGGGACACACGGTTGAGCTTCGGCTCGAATCTGTCGTCATTCTCGGAATACCTTCGTGTGCATGCACCGGAGCATCTTCCGCAGAACCGCTTCGCCGACACAGGAGGTGTTGTCATGGGCGGGGGAGACGTAGCTCCGCACGGCACCACCATCGTCGCGATCAGCTATGCGGGTGGTGTTCTGCTCGCCGGTGATCGCCGAGCGACGATGGGCAACCTCATCGCCAGCCGTGACGTACAGAAGGTGTACGTCACCGACGATTACTCGGCTGCGGGTATCGCCGGAACGGCCGGGATCGCAATCGAACTGGTTCGGCTCTTCGCAGTCGAACTCGAACATTACGAGAAGATCGAAGGCGTCCCACTCACGTTCGACGGTAAAGCCAATCGACTTTCGTCGATGGTTCGCGGAAATCTCGGAGCAGCGATGCAGGGATTGGCGGTCGTGCCGCTGCTCGTGGGTTACGACCTGGACGCGGTCGATCCGTCAACGGCCGGCCGGATCGTCTCCTACGACGTCGTCGGTGGGCGATACGAGGAGCGCGCTGGATATCACGCAGTCGGGTCGGGTTCTCTGTTCGCGAAATCGGCGCTCAAGAAGCTGTATTCCCCGGGAATCGACGAGGACACTGCACTTCGATTCGCAGTCGAAGCGCTGTACGACGCAGCAGATGACGATTCGGCTACCGGTGGTCCCGATCTGACACGCGGGATCTATCCGACAGCGGTCACCATCACCTCCGCCGGTGCGGTGGAGTTGTCGACAACGCGGGCTGCCGAGATTGCCAGGGAGATCGTCGCGGCTCGCACTGCCACCGCGAGTCCGGAAGGGGAGTCTGCGCTATGACGATGCCGTACTACGCATCAGCCGAACAGATCATGCGCGATCGTTCGGAATTGGCGCGCAAGGGAATTGCCCGCGGACGCAGCGTCGTCGTTCTCACCTACCGCGACGGAGTTCTCTTTGTCGCGGAGAATCCGTCGCGGGCGCTGCACAAGGTCAGCGAACTGTACGACCGTCTCGGATTTGCTGCAGTGGGCAAGTACAACGAGTTCGAGAATCTGCGCCGCGCGGGCATCGTGCACGCGGACATGCGCGGGTACTCGTACGACCGTCGGGATGTCACGGGGCGTTCCCTCGCCAATGCGTACGCGCAGACGTTGGGAACGATCTTCACAGAGCAGCCAAAGCCGTACGAGGTCGAGATCTGCGTTGCCGAGATCGGCCGCTTCGGAAGCAGTACGCCGGCTCAGCTCTACCGGATCACGTACGACGGTTCCATCGCGGACGAGCAGGAATTTGTCGTCATGGGCGGTACAACCGAACCGATCGTGACGGCGATGCGTGAGTCGTACCAGCGAGACCTCGACCTCGAATCCGCAGTGCGGATCGCGGTAGGGGCGCTTCAAAAAGGTGGCCCGGCACCGGCCGGAACCACTGAGGCGGAACCGCGAACACTCGACGTGAGTGCGCTCGAGGTTGCTGTCCTCGACAGCAACCGTCCACGCCGCGCGTTCAAACGAATCGCTGGAACGGTTTTGGAAGAGATGCTTCCAGCTCCGGTAGCAACTGAGGATGCGCCGCCGGCAAACGGCGACGCACCCTCGTAGTTACTGCAGGTCTGGGAGTTACTGCGTGATTCTGTAGACGGCCACCGCGCCCGGTTCGGTGTCGAAATCGAACCGGCGCGCGTCTGCCACCACTTCGCCGTCGGTGGCGATAGCTACTGGTGAATCGGCCACTCGTACCGACATCGACGACACGAGTTCGCGTACGTAGACCCGCGAGCTGCCCAATGTTCCTGTGGCGGCTGCAAACAGAAGACGTGAGCGCGAGAACTTCTTGTCTGCGCGCAGGTAGCGGACGTCGAGTAGTCCACGGTTCATCTCCGGACGCGACATCGGCACCTGATCGGCGGGGGAGTATCGCCCGTTTCCGACGAACAGCATCCAGATGGTAGTCGGTTTCCCGTCGATGGTGACAGTCATCGGCTCCGCCGCCGCGAGAACACGGATCATTGCGGCGCCCGCGGCCGGCCACTTTCCGAATCGCGGTTCCCACTTCTCCCGCAGCCGCACGGCGTCCGGGTATCCACCCAGGCTGGCGGTGTTGAGAAAGCGTGCAGTCACGCCGGAATCCGTGCGCACCACAGCGTGGTCGACAAATGCGGCCTGGCCGGACTCGACTGCCTGCGCGGTCTCCTCGACGTTCACCGCGCCGACGTCACGGGCGAAATGGTTCAACGTTCCGCCGGGAAAAACCGCAAGGGGTAGGTCGTGCTTTGTTGCCGCGGTCGCGACCGTGACCACTGTTCCGTCGCCCCCGCATACACCCAACGCTTTCGGCGAGAGTTCGGGGATCTTGGCGTCGATCTGCATGTCGAAGTCGATGTCGGCGTCGAATTCGTAGATGATCGCTGCCGGTAGTGATTCTCGAATCGATTCGACGATCCCGTCGTCCTCGGAGCCGGAACCCGGATTGGTGAAGACCAGCAAGCCTTCTCCCCGAGAGAGCGCGGGAACTACGCACTCGGGCCCGAGTTCGGCGGGCTCTTCGTCGCGCACCGCCCACCAACGTCGTGTGCCGGCAGCGATTGCGCCGCCGACCGCGAGGCCGGCGAACACGTCGGACGGCCAGTGCACTCCGTTGTGAACGCGTGAGTACGCGACCGCTGCGGCCAATGGTGCGATGGCCGCGCCTGCCGCCGGGGATTCCATGGCCACTGCCGCGGTGAATGCCGCCGCTGACGACGAATGACCGGAGGGGAACGAGGACGACGTCGGAATGTCGACTCCTCGCTTCGGGCTCAGCCAGACACGCGCCGGGGGGCGCCGCCGGGGAAACAGGGGCTTGAGTATGCCGTTGGCCAGCGCGCTCGAACCGGCAAGTGCGAGCATCCCACGTGCCGCGGCCCTCCTGGGCCGGCCACCGATCAGCGCGAGCAAGGCGGCGACGACCATCCACAAAACGCCGTGATCGGCCGCTCTGGAGAGAAACCGCATGGTCGGGTCGAGCACGGAAGGGCGCAGTGCTCCAGTGCTTTCCATGACTTTGACGTCGCTTCGGACAACTTTTCGGCGAATAAGGCTCACACCGTCACACTATGCCGCCGCCCGACGTTGTCGAGTCGTGACTTACGACGCGATCGAAGTACAGGGGTGAACCTCGCATTCTGGTTGTACTGTCGAAGTGTGCAGAGACGAATCATGGGTATCGAGACGGAATTCGGCGTTACCTGCACCTTTCACGGGCACAGGCGACTGAGCCCCGACGAGGTTGCTCGTTACCTCTTCCGTCGTGTCGTGTCGTGGGGTCGCAGCTCCAACGTCTTCCTCCGCAACGGAGCCCGCTTGTACCTGGATGTGGGTTCGCATCCGGAGTATGCGACGGCCGAGTGCGACAGTCTCATCCAGTTGGTCAATCACGACCGAGCTGGTGAGCGTGTGCTCGAAGAACTGCTGATCGACGCCGAGGCGAGACTCGCCGAGGAGGGGATCGGTGGCGACATCTACCTCTTCAAGAACAACACCGACTCGGCCGGAAACTCGTACGGATGCCACGAGAACTTCCTCGTCGCGCGCGCCGGGGAGTTCTCCCGGATTTCGGATGTCTTGTTGCCGTTCCTCGTCACGCGCCAGTTGATCTGCGGCGCCGGTAAGGTGCTGCAGACACCGAAGGCTGCGACGTTCTGCCTCTCGCAGCGTGCGGAACACATCTGGGAAGGCGTCTCGTCGGCGACCACTCGCTCGCGTCCGATCATTAACACTCGCGACGAACCGCACGCGGACGCCGAGAAGTACCGCCGTCTGCACGTGATCGTCGGCGATTCCAACATGGCCGAAACGACGACGATGCTCAAGGTCGGTTCTGCAGCACTCGTGCTCGAAATGATCGAAGCCGGAGTTTCGTTCCGCGATTTCGCCCTGGACAACCCGATTCGTGCCATCCGTGAGGTCAGCCACGACGTGACCGGCAAGAAGCCTGTCCGGCTGGCCGGTGGACGTCAGGCCAGTGCTCTCGATATTCAGCGCGAGTACCACTCCAAGGCAGTCGAACACCTGCGTAACCGCGAACCGGACCCGCAGGTCGAGCAGGTTGTCGATCTCTGGGGTCGTACCCTCGACGCCGTCGAAGCTCAGGATTTCGCGAAGGTCGACACGGAGATCGACTGGGTCATCAAGCGCAAGCTGTTCCAGCGCTACCAGGACCGTCACGGCTTCGATCTGTCCGATCCCAAGATCGCGCAGCTCGACTTGGCCTACCACGACATCAAACGTGGCCGCGGCGTCTTCGACGTGCTGCAGCGCAAAGGCTTGGTCAAGCGGGTCACCGAGGACGAGACGATCGACGAGGCCGTCGAGAATCCGCCGCAGACTACCCGCGCCAAGCTGCGGGGGGACTTCATCACTGCAGCCCAGGCCGCCGGCCGGGACTTCACGGTCGACTGGGTTCACCTCAAGCTCAACGATCAGGCGCAAAGAACTGTGCTCTGCAAGGACCCTTTCCGTTCTGTCGACGAGCGTGTCGAGCGTTTGATCGCTTCGATGTAGGTCCCTCATTTTCGAGTTGTACAAGACGGCAGGTCTGTTTTGCGGCGACGCGCCGGGCACGAAAGTGTCCGGCGCGCGTTCGGTTATCGGATAGCCACTAGGATTTCGGCGTGGCGACATCAAAAATCGAGCGGTTGATGAACCTGGTGATCGCATTGCTGTCCACCAGACAGTTCCTCACGGCGGAGAAAATCCGCGACAGTGTGGCCGGGTACAACGATTCCGCGAACTACGAAGCGTTCAGTCGCATGTTCGAGCGCGACAAGAACGAACTTCGTGACCTGGGTGTCCCTTTGGAAACCGGTCTGGCAGGACGGTTCTCGACGGTCGAGGGGTACCGGATCAATCGCAATGCCTACGAGCTTCCGGACGTGGACCTCACCAGCGAGGAATCTGCTGCCGTCGCCGTCGCAGTGCAGTTGTGGGAATCTCCGGAACTTATTTCGGCAGCCCAGAGTGCGCTGCTCAAACTCCGAGCAGCCGGCGTGCAGGTCGACGCAGAAGTCAGTGCCGCACCGGTGACTGCGATTCCCGCACGCACCCGCGGCTCGGAGCCCGCTCTCGGAAAGCTGCTTGCAGCAGTCGACGCCGGCCGAGCAGTTCATTTTCAGCACCGTGGTGCATTGAACGAACCGTTCACCGAACGCACCGTCGAACCGTGGGGCGTCGTCACGCACAACGGCAAGTGGTACCTGGTCGGGCACGACGTCGACCGTGATGCGGTGAGAACCTTCCGGCTCTCCCGGATCGGTGACGACGTCAGGGAGTTCGGGCCCGCCGGATCGGTCCACAAACCCGAGGGTGTCGATCTTCGCGAGGTCGTCGACCGGGTGACCGGGTCGGGCGTGGTGACCGGGACCGCTACGGTGTGGGTCGCAGACGGTCGCGCACACGAGCTTCGCCGGCTTGCGACGGCGTCGTCCGATCGGCGGTTGACCGATCGCGACGGCAGCGTGCTGTCCGTCCCCGTCCGATCCTGGGAGTGGACCGCTCGGTTGATCGCCGGACACGGGGTGGATGCACTGGTGTTGGACCCACCGGATTTGCGTGCGGAAGTCGTCGCGAAGCTACGCGCCGCGGCGAGCCCGATCACCGGCAACGACGGACAGGGGGAGAACTGATGAGCAATCGACTGTCATCTCGGTTGGCGCGGCTGCTCAACCTCGTGCCGTACTTCATCGCGAATCCGGGTATCAGTCCCGCCGAGGCTGCCGAAGAACTCGGTGTCAGCACCACTCAACTGATGACCGACCTCAATCAGCTGTGGGTCTGTGGACTGCCCGGCTACGGTCCGGGCGATCTCATCGACCTGTCTTTCTCCGAGGAAAGCATCGAGGTCACGTTCTCGGCCGGAATCGATCGCCCGTTGCGCCTGACCTCAACGGAAGCGACTGCATTGCTGATCGCGCTTCGATCATTGGTGGAAATGCCGGGCATGGTCGATCCGTCTTCGGCCCAGCGCGCTATCGCGAAGATCGAGGACGCAGCAGGCTCGGCCGCGGCGCGAGCCGTCGGCCAGGATCGCGGTACTTCGCCGGCTCCGGATATTGCCGAAGACCCGATCGCCGCGACGGTCAGAGCCGCGCTCGCCGACAAGACCGCCCTTCGATTGACGTATTACTCGGCCTCGCGCGACGCGGTCTCCGAGCGCATCGTCGATCCCGTTCGTATCGTGTTGGTCGACAACTACAGCTACCTCCAGGCCTGGTGTCGCCAAGCCGAGGGTGTGCGGTTGTTCAGATTCGATCGGATCGACGCAGCAGTCCAACTCGACGAACCTGCCGATCCTCCGCCACAAGCCCTCGAGGAGGATTCGAATCTCGAGTTGTTCAGCGGCGACGGTTCCCTTCCGGAAGCACGGTTGTTCATCACCAAAGAATGGGTGTGGATGCTCGACTACTACCCGATGGACGTCGTGCACGTGGACGACGACGGGTCGGTCGAGGCGACGATGAGTTTCGGAACTCTCGAATGGATGGCAAGGCTGGTCCTCGGGTTCGGTGAGGGTGTTCGGGTCCTGCATCCGCCGGAATTGGTCTCCGAAGTCCACGATCGGGCCGTTGCGGCACTCGACGCGTACGACGTAATCGGTTCGTAAAACTTCGGGAAACTTCACCCTCAGTGAGTTCGCAGGAAACAAACAGGTAAAAGGTAGCTGAAGTAAGTGCTTTGACACCTCCGAGCGCCGGTTGTGTCCGGTAGCATCGAGGAATCTGATCATGGGAGGTCGTTATGGGTGCAATGCAGCCGATGCATTGGCTGATTGTCGCTGTTGTCGTCGTAATTCTGTTCGGGTCGAAGAAGCTTCCCGATGCAGCACGCGGTTTGGGTCGTTCCCTCCGCATCTTCAAGAGCGAAGTCAAGGAAATGCAGAACGACGATGCGGCGCCCGCAAGCGCGCCGGTCGCACAGCCTGCTCCGGCACAGTTGCCGACGGCCAACACCGCGGTGGTCGCAAACGGTGCAGCAGCACCTGTTGCGCAGCCGACCGAAGTCAAGCCGCTCTAGTACACACTGCGTTCTAGCCGGGGTGAAATATTCGTTCACCCCGGTTGTCTGCTGACCAAGACCAGGATGCACAGTGCGTATTCCGTTAGACCCGCGTAACCGCAAGCGGAAGGTCAATCCAGACGGCACCATGTCGTTGGTCGACCACCTGTACGAATTGCGGACTCGTTTGTTGTTCGCATTCCTCGGCGTGATCATCACCACGGCGTTCGGCTTCTTCTGGTACTCACACTCGATACTCGGTCTCGAGAGCCTGGGCGATCTGCTTCGCGGACCGTATTGCGAGCTTCCGTCCGAGAGTCGCGCCAACCTCAGCACCGACGACGCGTGCCGATTGCTGGCGACCGGGCCGTTCGAGCAGTTCATGCTGCGATTCAAAGTGGCGCTCACCGCCGGTATCGTCCTTGCCTGCCCGGTGTGGCTGTACCAACTGTGGGCATTCATCACCCCGGGCCTCTACGCAAAGGAACGTCGATACGCGGTCGGATTCGTCACCGCCGGTGCTGCATTGTTCATCCTCGGCGCGATCCTGGCGTACCTCGTCGTGGCAAAGGCTTTGCACTTCCTCCTGACCATCGGCGACAACGTCCAGATCACCGCGCTCAGTGGTTCGGAGTACTTCGGCTTCATCATCAATCTGCTGCTGATCTTCGGTGTCAGCTTCGAGATTCCGTTGCTCGTGGTCGTACTGAACTTTGCCGGCATTCTGACGTACGAGCGTTTGAAGGCCTGGCGTCGAGGATTGATCTTCGGGCTGTTCGTTTTTGCCGCAGTTGCCACCCCGGGTTCGGATCCGTTCTCGATGCTGGCGCTCGCATTGGCCCTGACGCTTCTCTTCGAGGTCGCGGTCCAGATCGCTCGCCTCAACGACAAACGTAAGGCCAAGCGATCCGGTGAAGACTGGGGCGCAATCTCCGACGAGGAAGCTTCCTCCATCTCGGCTCCGTCCGATCTGAACGAGGCTTTCGACAATCCGACCAAACCCAAGGCCGAATCGAGTGGATTGTTCGGACGTAAGTCCAAGCCCAAAGCTCCGGCCGCGAAGAAATCCGACACCGCCGGCGACAACGCACCAGGTCAGGATTTCACTGACACTCTCTGAGCGCCGTGCCACCACGTCGGCGGCGTGTGAAACCCTGACGAGGTGGTTATGAACAAGAGTGAACTGAGCACGTTTGCGTCCAGCCTGAAATTCGAACTCGATCCATTCCAGGTGAAGGCATGCGTTGCGCTCGAAGCGGGCCACGGTGTACTTGTCTGCGCACCAACCGGCGCAGGCAAGACCGTGGTCGGTGAGTTCGCTGTCCACCTGGCTCTCGCGGCCGGCCGCAAGTGTTTCTACACGACGCCGATCAAGGCATTGAGCAATCAGAAGTACGCAGAGCTCGTCGAGCGCTACGGCGCGAGCGAGGTCGGCCTGCTGACGGGCGATTCGAGCATCAACTCCGACGCACCGGTGGTCGTCATGACCACCGAAGTCCTGCGGAACATGCTCTACGCCAACTCCGAGGCACTGCGCGGGCTTTCGCACGTCGTCATGGACGAAGTGCACTACCTGGCCGACCGGTTCCGTGGGGCGGTGTGGGAGGAAGTGATCCTGCACCTGTCCGAGGATGTTCGCCTGGTGAGCTTGTCGGCGACCGTGAGCAACGCCGAAGAGTTCGGCGCCTGGATGGAAACCGTCCGCGGCGACACCACCGTGGTCGTGGACGAGACGCGGCCGATCCCGCTGTGGCAGCACATCATGGTCGGTCGACGGATCTTCGATCTCTTCGACAGTCGTAGTCATCCCGCCGCTGGGCCGAAGACCGTACTCGTCGACCAGGATCTGGTTCGCCACGTCAAGCAGCGTCAGGCGCTCGAACGGGTCGAGAGCTGGCAGCCGCGTGGCCGCGGACGGCGTGGCAGCTACCAGAGTTCCAATGATTTCCGGCCCTTGCCGCGACCTGAGGTCATCGCTCAACTCGATCAATCCGGACTGCTCCCGGCGATCACTTTCATCTTCAGCCGCGCCGGTTGTGATGCGGCACTTGCACAGTGCCTGCGGTCCAGACTCGATCTCACTTCGCCGGAGCAGGTTCGCGAGATCGACACCATCATCGAGAAGCACACCGGGGAACTACCCGAAGAGGATCTCGAAGTCCTCGGATATCGGGACTGGTGCAAGGCACTGCGACGCGGACTGGCCTCCCACCACGCGGGCATGCTGCCGGCATTCCGCCAGACAGTCGAGGAACTGTTCGTCAAGGGTCTCGTGCGAGCGGTCTTCGCGACCGAGACGTTGGCCCTCGGTATCAACATGCCGGCACGCACCGTGGTGCTCGAAAGACTGGTCAAGTACAACGGCGAGACGCATGCCGAACTGACGCCGGGGGAGTACACGCAGCTGACCGGTCGGGCCGGCCGTCGCGGCATCGACGTCGAAGGACACGCTGTTGTGTTGTGGCAGCCCGGGGTCGAGCCGACGGATGTCGCCGGCTTGGCGTCGACACGGACGTTCCCGCTCCGCAGTTCGTTCCGCCCCTCGTACAACATGTCGATCAACCTCGTCGAGCGCATGGGAGCGGCCGATTCACGCAAGCTGCTCGAGCGTTCCTTCGCACAGTTCCAAGCGGACCGCTCGGTGGTCGGCCTGGTGCGTGGCATCGAACGGAACGAAGAAGCACTGAAGGGTTTGCAGGAGAAACTCGGTGGTGCAGACGGCGAGTACTTCGAATACGCGTCGTTGCGTGAGCGGCTCAGTGCGCGCGAGCGGGCGCTCGAACGTAAGGGCCGCGAGGATCGCCGCGAAGATGCGGTGGAGTCCCTCCGTGCACTCACCCGCGGTGACGTGATCGCGATTCCCATCGGTCGTCATTCCGGAGTGGCCGTGGTCCTCGTTCCGGACAACGATCCGAAAGACCCTCGTCCGCTGGTTCTGACTGCCGATCAGTGGGCCGGCCGACTCTCCTCGAGCGATTTCCCGGAAGCAGCCGAGGCTTTGGGAAAGATGCGCCTACCCAAGCATGTCGACCACCACACTGCCCGGATTCGGCGCGATCTGGCCTCGGCGTTGCGTAGCACCGGAATCAGCGCCCCTCGGCGGAAGAAGCGTCACAAGGCGGGTGCGTCCGAAGACGCCGAGGTCGCTACTTTGCGACGCGCTATTCGCTCGCATCCGTGCCACAGCTGGCCCGATCGCGAACATCTGAGCCGGATCGGTGAGCGCTACAACCGATTGGCCCGCGAAACGCAGGCGATGAGGGAAAAGGCCGCGGCCACCACCAACTCGTTGGCGCGCACGTTCGACCGAATCATCGCGCTGCTCAAAGAGCGTGAGTACATGACTGCCGAAGCAGCGCCCGAAGTCACCGAATCCGGACGACGACTCAGTCGCATCTATTCGGAAAGCGACCTTCTGGTCGCCGAGTGCCTGCGGACCGGTGCGTGGACAGGTCTCCGCCCGGCCGAACTGGCGGCAGTCGTGTCCTCGGTGGTCTACGAATCACGTCGAGACGGCGACACGGTCGATCGGGTGCCGACCGCGGCACTTCGTCACGCGCTCAACGACACTCAACGACTGTGGAGCGAACTGCGGTCGGACGAAATTCGCCACAAGCTGCCGCCGACGCGCGAACCCGATCTCGGATTCGTCACTGCCGTTTACCACTGGGCTAGTGAAAATTCGCTGGTCGACGCTCTGATCGCAGCCGGAGTGCAAGGCCGCGCGCTGTCTGCGGGTGATTTTGTCCGGTGGTGTCGTCAGGTGATCGATCTCCTCGATCAGGTCCGACTGACATCGACGGACGCCGACGTGGCGAAGACCGCGGCGCGGGCGGTAGCTGCGATTCGTCGCGGGGTAGTTGCTGTCGACGCAGCATGACCGCAACTATGTGGTTTGATTCGCAGACTGGTATTTCGAGTGGGAGGCGAACATGAGCGGGCCTTACGGACCGAACGATCCGAATCGGCAATGGGGTCCTGGTGATCAGCAGCAGCCGAACGAGCAGCAGTGGGGGCAGAATCCCCAGCAGCCGGGCGGACAACAGCAGCCTGGTCAGCAGCCCGGCCAGCAACAGCCGTGGGGTCAGCCGCAACAGCAGCCCGGTCAGCAACAGCCTTGGGGCCAGCCTGCCTACGGTCAGCCTGGGCAGCCGGGTGGTCAGCCTGCGTACGGCCAGCCCCAGCAACCAGGCCAGGGGCAGCCTGGTCAGCAACAGCCGTGGGGCCAGCCTCAGCAACAACCTCCGGCTCAGCCGTGGGGTCAGCCCGGGCAACAGCAAGCACCGGATGCAACCCAGGCGTGGGGTCAGCCTCCTGCTGCCGCGCCTCAGCAGGCGTGGGGCGCTACAGCACCCGGCCAAGCCCCGGGACAACAGAACCAGTGGAACCAGGCCCAGCCGTTCCCGAGTCCCGGTGCGCCCGGAAACCAGGCGGGTAAGTCGAAGAAGCCCCTGATCTTCGGTGCGATCGGTGTTCTCGTTGTTCTGGCGGCCGTCGTGGTTGCCCTGGTGTTCGGTGTTTTCGGCAAGAACACACTCGATCAGAGCGCAGCTCAGGCCGGCGTCGAGAAGATCGTCACCGAGTCCTACGGGGCAAAGAACGTGAGCAACGTTCAGTGCCCCGCGGACCAGGAAGTCAAGTCAGGCAACAAGTTCACCTGCACGCTCTCGATCGCGGGCGTGAAGTCGAACGTGACCGTGACGTTTGTCGACGACAACGGCACGTACGAGGTCAGCCGCCCGAGCTGACGCTCTACTGGTCGGAACGGCCTGCCGCCGCAGCCTTCAGCGCGGCGGCAAGCCGGCCGGCCGAGCGTTCGATGTTCAGTGAAGCGGCCACTTCCTCGAAGCGTGTGGGATCGACGGGGGTCGCCGGGAGTCGGTCGTCCTTCGAGAACTGAACGTCCGCGTCGCGAACTACTCGTACCACCGGCAACGCAGCGTCGAGGTATGCCATTGCCTCTGGTGAGGTGAGTTTCGCGCGAATTCCCTTGGCCATGTCGGATTCGGGGTCAGCCGCGGCCGCACGAAGTCCGGCCAGCGAGCCGTAGCGCAGCATCAGCGTCGACGCAGTCTTCTCACCGACACCCTTGATGCCGGGTAGACCGTCGGAGGCGTCTCCGCGCAGTACCGCGAGTTCGGCGTATGCCTCGCCCGCACGGTCTCCGGGTACCCCGTACTTCTCGGCGACCTCGACCGGTCCGAACAGTTCCGCCTTGGACAAACCGCGGCCGACGTAGAGAACACGAACGGGCACGTACTCGTCGGTGACGACCTGCAGAAGGTCGCGGTCACCGCTGACGACGACGGTGAGATCCTCGCGCTCGGTAGCGGCAAGCGTTCCCAACACGTCGTCGGCTTCGAGGCCGACAGCACCCGCCGTCGCGATACCCGCTGCTGCGAGCACGTCCATGATCATGTCGACCTGAGGTGTCAACGTGTCCGGGACTTCCTCGGACGAACCGTCAGAGCCTTCCTCGACGCGATGCGCTTTGTACGTCGGAACGGCGTCGACGCGGAACTGTGGTCGCCAATCCAGGTCCAGGCACACCGCGAGACGACTCGGCTGGTGTTTGGTGATCAGGGAAGCAACCATGTCGGTGAATCCGCGCACGGCGTTGACAGGTCTGCCGTCGGGGTCGACGAATGACTCGGGCAGTGCGTAGAACGCACGAAACCACAGGCTGGCACCGTCGAGGAGAAGCAATGGCCCACTCATGGTCACCATCCTGCCAGTCGGCACTAACCTGTAAGCCATGACGTCTCCAGCCGAACAGGATTCCCGATTCTCCAGCGCCGTGTACGGCGCACGTATCGCTCGTGCCGCCGAGTTGGCTCGATCAGCAGGTCTCGACGGTCTGGTGGTGACTCCCGGTCCGGATCTGCGGTACCTGACGGGTTCTCGGGCTGACTCGTTCGAGCGCTTGACCGCGTTGGTCATCGCCGCGGACACAGCGAAGGCGTCCGTTGTGCTTCCTCGCTTGGAGTTGGCGTCGCTGAAGGAATCGGCGGTGGGCGATCTCGGGTTGACAGTCCTCGACTGGGTCGACGGTGTCGATCCGTATGCGATTGTGGCGTCGCAACTTCCGGCCGGCGCCAAGGTTGCGGTGACGGATGCGATGCCCGCGCTGCATCTGATCCCGCTCGCAGACACGTTGGGTGCGTTGCCGATCCTCGCCACCGGAGTGTTGCGTGAATTGCGAATGGTCAAGGACGATGCCGAGATCGAAGCGTTGCGACGGGCTGGCGCGGCGATCGATCGTGTTCACGCTCGCATGGCCGAGTTCTTGATCGTCGGCCGCTCGGAAGCCGAAGTGGGTGAGGCGATTTCAGCGGCGATTCTCGAAGAGGGGCACACCGAGGCCGCGTTTGTGATCGTCGGATCGGGCCCGCACGGTGCCGATCCGCACCACGAGGTTTCGGACCGGGTGATCGAGAGCGGTGACGTCGTGGTGATCGACATCGGTGGACCGGTCGAGCCTGGATACAACTCGGACTCCACCCGCACGTACAGCATGGGGCAGCCGTCCGCCGAAGTAGCAGCACAGTTCGCAGTACTCGAAGCGGCGCAGCAGGCTGCGGTCGACTCGGTGCGGCCAGGAGTATCCGCAGAATCCGTGGACGTTGCCGCCCGCGAAGTGCTTGCCGCACAAGGGCTTGCAGAGGTCTTCGTTCACCGCACCGGTCACGGTATCGGACTGTCCGTACACGAGGAGCCGTACATCGTCGAGGGCAACACCATCGAACTCGTCGAAGGTATGGCGTTCAGCATCGAACCGGGAATCTACTTCCGCGGCAATTGGGGCGCCCGTATCGAGGACATCGTCGTCGTGACCGCCGACGGTTGCGAGTCGTTCAACAACCGTCCGCACGGCCTGACGGTCCTCGACTGATCAGCTTTCCTTGAACGCCGCGGACCCGAGTATGCGTGTGACGTCGATTTCGATGACCACACGCGCGGGGTTGACCCGTGGCTGGCGGTACCGCTCGGCGTAACGCCGAACGGCGTCAGCCACGGAGTCCGCGTCGGTGAGCACGCGTGCAGGCCCCTCGAGCGTGAGCCAGCGCCCACCGTCGACCGAACTGACGGCGGCGTATCCACCCCGGGCGGCGTTGATCGCCTTCTGCGAACCACCGCTGGTGATCACGCGCGCCTTTCCGGCTTCCTGATCCCAGGTGAATCCGACGGCTACGACGTGCGGGGTGCCGTTCGGACGCAACGTCGTGAGTGTCGCGAGGTGGTATTCACCGACGAACTTCAGCCCGTCTTCGGTGAGAGTCTGCTGTGACGATGGCGTGGTGGAGGGGGTGAGCGTCATGCCACGACGGTAATCCAGGACACTGGAGCGGTGACTGCGGGTGCGAACGTGAATGACATCGAGACAGTGCTGCTACTCGGTGGACGAAGTGAGATCGGCCTAGAGATCGCGGTCAGGCTCGCGCCGGGCCGCAACATCGTTCTGGCTGCCAGACGCAGCGGAGAGCTGTCGGAGCAGAAGCAGATGCTCAGAAACGCCGGCGCTGTCGACGTCTCGACCGTCGAGTTCGACGCCGACGCCGTGGAGACTCACGGAGACCTCCTCGGCGCCGTGGTCGCCGAGCACGGCCGGATTTCGGTTGCCGTGCTGGCTTTCGGAATTCTCGGCGATCAGGCGCGTGCCGAATCCGACGCGGCGCACGCGGTAGCTGTGGTGCACACCGGCTACGTGGCTCAGATCAGCATCCTTACTCACCTCGCGGAGATCATGCGCCGACAGGGAACCGGAAAGATCGTGGTGTTCTCGTCCGTCGCCGGCGTTCGGGTTCGCCGCGCCAACTACGTCTACGGGAGCGCAAAGGCCGGCTTGGACGGGTTTGCCAGCGGCCTCGGCGACGCACTGCACGGTTCGGGTGTTCAATTGATGCTGGTACGTCCGGGATTTGTCATCGGCAAGATGACCGAGGGAATGTCGCCTGCCCCGATGTCGAGCACCCCGTCGCAGGTCGCCGACGCCGTCGTACGGGGACTGAACTCCGGGGCGACGCGTGTGTGGGTACCGCGAATTCTGCAGCCGGTGTTCTTCGTCATGCGGCTTCTGCCTCAGACGATCTGGCGCCGGATGCCGCGATGACCACACACCCGGTGGTGATCGTCGGTATCGGTGCCGACGGCTGGGAAGGGCTGTCCGAGAGCGCAAAGGGCGCGGTTCTGGGCGCGGAGGTCCTGATGGGATCACCGCGCCAGTTGGACTTGGTTCCGACTACGCATCTCGGGGCACGGCGAGCGCACACCAGACTGACCTGGCCGTCTCCGATGATTCCGGCCTTGCCGTCGATGTTCGCCGAGAGCGCCGATCGCAGAGTGTGTGTACTTGCGAGCGGTGACCCGATGTTCCACGGTCTCGGGGTGACTTTGGTGCGGCTGCTCGGCGCGGACAATGTGCGAGTGATCTCCCACCCGTCGTCGGTGGCATTGGCGAGCGCGCGAATGGGATGGGCATCGGCCGAGATCGACGTCGTGAGCCTGGTCAACCGAGACTCGGCGACCGTGTTGGCTGCCGTGACCGACGGCGCCCGCCTGCTGGTTCTGAGCAACGGGCGCTCGACTCCGGGGGAGGTGGCGAGGTTGTTGTCCGGCGCGGGGTTCGGTCGATCGATCGTGACCGTGCTGGCCCAGCTCGGTGGAGCCGGGGAATCGCGGACCGTCACCGTCGCAGACGAGTGGGATCACGCGGACGCGGACGTGGACGCGTTGAACGTTCTCGCCGTCGAGTGCATCTCGGCGGATCTTCCGATACGGCTGACTCGAATCCCGGGGCTACCGGATGCTGCGTTTGTCGGCGACGGTCAGATGACCAAGCAGGAGATCCGCGCATTGACGTTGTGTGCACTCGCACCGGCGCCGGGAGAACACCTCTGGGACGTCGGCGGAGGGTCGGGAACCGTCGCCATCGAGTGGATGAGAACCCACCCGCGTTGCACTGCAACAGCATTCGAGAAGGTGGCGAGCCGGGTATCGCAGATCGGTGCCAATGCACTCAATCTCGGTGTGCCTGCGTTGGCAGTGAAAGGGACCGCGCCCGAGGCGTTTGCGGAAGAGGTTCGGCGTCCCGATGCGGTGTTCGTCGGCGGCGGCGTCACGCAACCGGGAATGCTCGAAGCGTGCTGGGAGCAGTTGAGCGTGGGCGGGCGTCTGGTTGCCAACGCCGTGACTGCCGAGTCCGAGTCGTTGCTGCTCGGCTGGATGAGTCGCCACGGTGGGACGCTGCGACGCTTTCAGGTGCAGCGCGCCGAGCCTTTGGGGGCATTCAACGTTTGGCGACCGCAACTTCCGGTGGTCCAATGGTCCGTCACAAAAAGTCAGCCGTCTGCAGGCGCAGACACAGATACGCCGGAGGAATCCACACAATGACCGTTCATTTCATCGGTGCGGGTCCCGGTGCGGCAGATCTGATCACCGTCCGCGCGCAACGCATCATCGCTGCGAGCCCTGTGTGCTTGTACGCCGGCAGCCTTGTTCCAGCGGAGTTGCTCGAGTGGTGCCCGGTCGGAGCGCAGGTCGTGGACACCGCTCGCCTGAGCCTGGACGAGATCACCGCGATCCTTGTCGAAGCGCATTCGGCCGGGCTGGACGTCGCGCGTCTGCATTCCGGTGATCCGTCGATCTTCAGTGCAGTGGCCGAGCAGGCTCGTCGCCTGGACGCAGCGGGTGTCGATTTCGACATGATTCCCGGTGTTCCTGCATTTACCGCGGCAGCGGCTGCACTGGGGCGTGAGCTGACCGTCCCAGGCGTCTCGCAGACCATTGTTCTCACTCGAGTCTCCACCTTGTCGACGGCAATGCCGGAGGGCGAGGATCTGCGGTCCCTGGGCCGCAGCGGCGCAACGATGGTGGTTCACCTCGGCGCTCATCGCATCGAACAGATCGCATCCGAGTTGGCCGACAATTACGGCGAGGACTGCCCGGTGGCGGTCGTCGCCTTCGCCTCGCGGCCCGAGGAGATCGTTGTTCGAGGCACTTTGAAGACGATCGTCGAACTTGTTCTTGCAGCCGGCATCACGAAGACGGCCGTTGTGATCGTCGGCCGAGTGTTGACTGCTGAAGGATTCCCGGACAGTTACCTCTACTCGGCAGCGCGTGAGAGAAGCACACACTGACCCCGACGGGTACTCGTCGTCGCGTACTCCTGCTCGGCGGCACGGGTGAAGGTCGAGTGATCGCTTCTCGGTTGGCCGGTTCAGCCGACCTCGAAGTTGTCACATCGCTGGCCGGCCGGGTTCGTGATCCTCGATGGCCGGAGGGGGAAGTGCGTATCGGCGGGTTCGGGGGAGCCGACGGGCTCTCGGAGTGGCTGTCGGCCAATGATATTCGTGCAGTGCTGGACGCCACGCATCCGTTTGCCGCTCGCATCACCAAGAATGCATTCGACGCGTGCCGCGCGAATTCCGTTCCGTACGCCATGTACCGACGCCCGCCGTGGCGCGAGCAACCCGGCGACACTTGGCTTCCCGTACGCGGTCTCGATCATGCCGCAGAATTGGTGCCGACGGTCGGCTCACGCGCTTTTCTGACGATCGGGAGGCAAGGAGTTTCGGCGTTCGGCCGTGTGAAGGACGTCTCGTTTCTCGTGCGTTCCATCGATCCGCCTTCAGGGACATTGCCACCTCATTCGCAATTGCTGCTCGCACGTGGCCCATTCGACGTCGAAGCGGAAGTCGATCTGATGAGAACTCACGGCATCGACCTCGTGATCACCAAGAACAGTGGCGGCGAGCAGACGTACGCAAAGATCGCCGCAGCCAGGCAGCTGTCGATCCCGGTGATCGTCGTCGAACGACCACCGATCCCGGCGACCGCTCCCGCATTCGACACCGAAGCCGGGGCGGTGGACTGGCTCACGGCTTTCGGTAGTGGAACGGCACTGTGAAGCCGACATCGCGTTCGCTTCAGGTTCGTCTAAGGTTCCGTGACCATACTGGAGGGATGTTGGGATCTTTCGACGCCGCACTGCGGGACCGCGCATGAGAGTGTCGGTTCCCGGAATGAGCCGTCGAAAACCATCGGGAATTCACGTGCGGACGCTCCATGCGCGCGTGAAATTGCTGACTGCAGGCCTGGTGGCGATCGCAGTGATCGTGTCGGCGTCGGCGGTGTACATCGTGTTCAACGCGTATTTGCAAGGCAACGTCGATCGACAACTCGAGCGCACGAGTGACGCGATCACCGACACCGTCAATTTCGGCGGTGTCACACCGGTTCTGGGATTGACGGCCGGCGCGGATACAGCGGTCATCCAGGCGGTGGGGCTTCTCACTGCCGACGGCGCCTTGGTGACGGCGACTCCCGGTCTGCCGCCGTTCAGCACCAGCGCAGACGCCATCAGGTCGATCGCCGACGGCAATTCGTCGCAGACAATCGCAACCGTCGATGCGTATCGAATTCTTGTCGAGCCCTCGGTTGCGGGCCAGACTTTGGTTGTCGCGCAATCCCTGGGGCCGACGCGTTCGGTACTCAAGCGACTCGCAGTGGTGTTGGCGGCACTTGGGGCGGCCGGGATCGCACTCGCTTATGCGGCCGGAGATGCTGTGGCACGCACAGGATTACGACCGATTGCGCGACTCACTGCGGCAACGCGGCGAGTTGCCGAAACGGATGATCTTGCGCCGATCCCGGTGACCGGTGACGACGAATTGGCGTCGTTGACAGTCAGTTTCAATCGGATGCTCGGGACGTTGTCGGAATCGCGGGCACGCCAGAGAAGTCTGATCACCGAAGCGGGCCAGGACCTTCTGGCTCCGTTGACTGCGCTGCGCACCAATATCGAGTTGTTGATGTCCTTCGATACCAAGTCCGGCGCGATTTCCGAAGCAGATGCAACGCAGTTGCGCGAAGAAATCACCGACCAGATGATGGAGTTGACGCTCCTCGTCGGAGAGTTGGTGGACCGTGCGCGGGTTGACGAAAGCACGTTGGGGAGAGGAGATTCCCTCTAAATCGGACGTCTGACCAGCGACTTTGTTGCATTCGTAATTGAAGCAATGGAAGAAGCGCTGGTAATGTGGGGCAATTGTGAAGTTTTTGGGTATAGCTGGAGTGTGGCGCGAACCGTGGGGTTTGCTGGGCGGGGGCCTTTGGAGGACGAGAGGGATTCAGTGGTCAAGCAAGCACGCGCCGAGCTGACTCGGCAGCAAATCGTTGCCGGCGCGGCCGCGCAGTTCGAGAAGACTGGTTACGGCAGCACCAGCATGGCCGACATAGTCTCGGGGGCCGGTACTACCAAGGGCGCGTTGTACTTCCATTTCGCGTCGAAGGACGAGCTCGCGCAATTCATCATTGCCGAACAGCATCGGCTCTCGATCGAGTCGGTGCAGGCGATTTCCGCGACGGGCAAGGACCCGTTGGAACAGATGATCATGCTGACGCACGAAATGGCACGCCAGATCGTTGATGAGCCGATCGTTCGCGCGGGCATTCGCCTCACGCTGGAACTGAGCACGTACGAGGGGCCGGTGGAACCGTACGCCGAATGGATCTCGGCAATCACCGATCTCACCGCCAGAGCTCAGGCGGAAGGTGAAATCCGAAAATCGGTCAGCGCAGAATCGTTCGGCAGGTTCATGCCCTCGGCATTCACCGGGGTACAGCTGGTTTCGAACGTTCTCACCCGACGCTCGGATCTTCCGGATCGTGTCGACGAGATGTGGCAGGTCCTGCTTCCGGGAATCGTCAGCGACGAACTTTCCGGTGACATCGAGCGCCTCGTCAAGTCGCGGTGGACTCCGGCGGCGGCGTAGCCTGCGGGATATGGCCGTCAGGCGGATAGTTTCGGATCTGTCGAGTAGTTCGCTCGAGGCCGCGCAGCGCTTCTACACCGAAGTGCTGGGCCTCGAAGTTGTCATGGATCACGGGTGGATCGTGACGTTGGCTTCGCCGACGGATCCGTCCTTGCAGATCAGCGTCATGACGCACGACGCTCATGCACCCGTCGTGCCGGACGTCTCCGTCGAGGTGGATGATCTCGATGCGGCGTACGAGGCCGCGGTGCAGCGCGGCGACACCATCGTCTATCCCGTCACCGAGGAGCCATGGGGTGTGCGCAGGTTCTTCGCCGCCGACCCGGACGGCCACGTGATCAACATCCTCAGCCACCGACGCGACCAATGACGGCTTCGGGCCCGGGCGGGCTGACGTACCTCGAGGTGGGCGCAACGTCAGGCGTACTCCCCGCCGGCTATCACCACGTTCACGAGAGCGCGACGGTCGGATCCGGACGTGAGGATTTCGAGGTTGCCGCTCGTACAGTCGCGAATTGGGGAATGCACCGCGGAGCTGGTTTGACCGTCCGGGCGGCAGCCCCGACCGCGGCGGCCGGTCAGGACGCGACCTTCGGACTCGGTCCGGTGTCGATCCCGGTTCGGATCGTCTATGTCGTCGACGAACCCAATCGCAAGGGCTTCGCGTACGGAACCCGCGCAGGCCACCCCGAATGCGGGGAGGAATTGTTTGTCGTCCAGTTCGACGAGACCAGCCAAGCGGTTCGCATCGAGATCGTCGCATTCTCCAAGCCCGGAACGTGGTGGGTGCGTCTCAGCGCTCCGATCGGACGTCGAGTACAGGCGTTTGTCACGCGCCGCTACATCCGTACCGTCCGCGAGAGCGTCGACCGATCGCGGGTCTGACCCGTTGTCGGTGTCAATTCAATCCAGCGTACGAATGTAACCCCGACACGACGTAGTTGATTGCAAACATGTTGAAAAGCATCGTTGCGAGCGCAGCAACATTTATCCATGCCGCACGCATGTTCTTGAACCCGGCCGTAGCACGCGCATGGAGGTACGCGGCATAGAGAACCCAGGAGATGAACGAGACCGTCTCCTTGGGGTCCCAGCCCCAGAAACGTCCCCACGCGGCTTCCGCCCAGATTGCCCCGCAGATTACCCCGATGCTGAACAGCGGGAACCCGACGATCGTTGTTCGGTAGGCCACGCGGTCAAGCAATTCGGATGACGGCAGCCTGGCCGCAATCCAACGCAACGCGGGATTCTTCGACTGCGGACCTACCTCGGCAATCATGAAAAGTGCGCTGACCGCACTTGCGAACGTAAGGATGCCAGAGGCGGCGACGATGATCGTGACGTGTACGCCGATCCAGTACGAACGAAGAGCGGGTACGACCGGCGCTGCCTCGGCATACGTGACTGCGGCGGCGACAAACAGAAGCACCACGGTGGGTGACAGAACGAAGATGGTCAATGAACGAATCTGGTACCGCCCCAGAATAACCAGCCAGCACGCCACCAATGCCGCGCTGAGGAAAAGCGCGTACTCGTAGAGGTTTCCGAGAGGCCATCGGTGCGTCGAGATGCCGCGAAGTGCGAGCGCGGTGACGTTGAGGACCAGGGCGACGACAGTGAGAGACACGGCAGCGCGACCCGCACAATGGGTGCGAGTTCGATTCGGCGGCATAGCAATCCGGCCGGGCACTGCCGGATTTGATGCACTTCCCACACGTGCGAGTGCCGGTCGCACTGTGGCCGAGAGGGGTGCGCTGGAGAAGTCGACAATGGAAAGAACCAGGGCAAGAACGTAAATCGCGAA
The DNA here is from genome assembly GCF_042794945.1 of Rhodococcus sp. NPDC056506. Classification (NCBI taxonomy): domain Bacteria; kingdom Bacillati; phylum Actinomycetota; class Actinomycetes; order Mycobacteriales; family Nocardiaceae; genus Rhodococcus; species Rhodococcus sp. NPDC056506. Next base: position 48,253 of record NZ_JBHTSW010000026.1, read on the forward strand.
AGACGACGCGAAGGCGTAGTCGCTGTACTGCGCAAGAACTGGATCGACCGACATTTAACTCCCCATAACGACCGGTTGGTTGTCATTCGGAATCTACTACACATGATCGTAGAAGTGGATGAGCCGTCTGTCGGATCGGTGGGCCGGAAAATGATTGGACGGGCTTCGGTTCGGGTTGATAGCTTGTGCGAGACCGTGACAGCACGCCAGGAGGTGAGACCCATGAACGCAGTAACCATGTGGGTGCTCCCACTCGTGTTCACGGATCGGCGATTGACGTAGTTGTCGCCGGGAGCGCCTCGAGTAGGCAATCCCGAAAGGTAACACCATGCAATCCAATTCTCAGACCATCGAATTCATCTCCGAGACAACGTCGAACGGTGTCGTCGAACGCCATTTCGTTCTGGACGACATCACCGGTGTCCTCTGGTCACCCGCATCCGGATCTGTCGCATCACCACTACTGCTGTCCGGGCACTCCGGCGGCATGCACAAAAAGGCACCAGGACTGGTTGCCAGTGCGCTCCACAGCGTGAGTTCGCACGGGTTCACGGTCGCCGCGATCGACGCGCCCGGACATGGCGACCGGCCGCGGACCACACAGGATGAACAGTGGGTTGAGGCGATCCACCAGGCCCGGGCGGCCCGCGAGCCGATCGCCCCGATCGTCGTCGAGTACAACCGGTCGCTGGCGAAGCGTGCAGTGCCCGAATGGCAGGCGACCCTGGACGCCCTGCAAGCGCTGCCCGAGATCAATGCCGACGCTCCGATCGGCTTCGGCGGCGCGTCGTTAGGGGTCGTAACCGGGCTGATGTTGGCCCCGGTCGAACCCAGGATCGCTGCCGTGAGCTTCGGCGGAGTTTTTGTCGACGACTCCCTCCTCGAGGCTGCACGAAGGCTTACCGTCCCGGTCGAGTACCGGATCCCTTGGGACGACAAGGATTACGACCGCACGTCAGGGGTCGCGTTGTTCGATGCCTTCGGCTCGGAGGAGAAAACACTGCACGCCTATTCGGGCAGGCACTATCCGGTGCCCGACTACGAGCGCGACAGTTCGGCACGGTTCTTCGCTCGCCACCTCGGCGGGAGCGTTGGCGCTTCCGTGAGCTGACGTGAACACGTATCGGCGTCCGGCGCCGCCGGACGCCGATACGATCTCGACCAGGTTTCGTTTCTCAGCAAGACCCGTAGTAGTGGCGTCAACGTATCCTGCATCAATTTGACCGAAGCTTTTCAGATGATCATTTTTGTGGCGCTCGCGAAGGTGATGATTTCAATCCTTTGCTCGCTAGTAGCCGTCCAAATTGGCCATTTTTGCTGAGGCGCTCGATGGCGACATATGTCCTTACGGTCCGCCGGGCGGAATGAACTTGTTCGTGATCCAGTTCGATGCTTCGATCTCGTCGAGGGTTGTCCGGAGACTTCGGTGGCTAATGCTCGTGCTGTGTCGAGTGTCCGGTCAATACCGAACATCGAAGAAGAGTGGGAACTTTCTCGCGTCCGAACTGAGGCGACGACATGTCTTTCAACCGCGCATGTCCAGCCATGCGTCGACTAACCGTCCGATACCTGACCCGGGGGCGGTACTTGAGTGGGCCGATATCGCACGGCGACTGCGCCCGACCGGAACTCGTGGCGATCGACGAGCTCGAGTTGGATGCGCTTGCGCAGACCGGCGAGCAACGTCGGTCCGTGTCCGGCGAGGACCGGTTGCACAACGAACTCGTACTCGTCGATCAGTCCCAGGTCTGCCAATGCCAGGGGGAGTGTTACGCCGCCAACCCACAGGCCTTCGCCGGGCTGCTCCTTGAGCCGTAGAATCACTGGCCCCAAGTCGCCTTGCACGAGTTCGGCATTCCAATCGACCCCGCTCAGCGTGTTCGACACTACGTACTTCTTCGCCCGGTCCATGGCCTGGGCGAACGGGATCTCCCACTCGTCCATCCAGTCAGGCCATGTGCCCGTTGCGGGCCGCCGCCACGCCGACTCCATCATCTCGTAGGTCACCCGGCCGAACAGCAAGGCATCGGCTCGTTCCATCTGAGCGGTCCAGTAGTGCATCGACTCCTCGTCGGGTGGGAGCCCCGCCTCGTGATGGCAGCAGCCGTCGAGTGTGACGTTGATCGAGTATCGAAGTGGTCTCATCTCGTTGTTCTCCCCTGATAGGCGCAGAGTGACAGCACCGGACCGTACTCAGACTACTGCCGGGCCGTCGGTGTAGATCAGGTTCGGGACCTGGAGTCACGCGAGGGTCGACCGAATAGGAACCAGACTGCCGCGCCAAGGACGGGCACTGCGATCACCAGCGCGCACCACCAGAATTTGGCGCCCGAACGGTCGAAGTCGGTTCGAGTGATCGACAACAACACCCCGCTCAGCAGGAAGACCCAGAAAACAACTAGGGCCAACGATGCAAGGTCCAACTCGAGCGGAATGGTGGGGTTGTGCGTCGATTCGTTCACGCTTCCGTATCCCTTTCGACAACTGGGCCTTGATGGAACAACACGCACCGGCGTTTGGGCGAACTGAGAGATCGAGTATCTCTCAGTACCCCGTTGATCACGCGGACGCGAGACGTTCGGAGACCAACGCGTTGAGGGAAACCCCTTCCTCAGCGGCGGCTCGTGCCAGCTTGCGGTGCAAGGTCGGGGTAATCCGCACCTGAAACTTGCCCGAATATCCGCGCTCGCTCAGAGGCTCAGGGATCCGCTCACCTGTCTCTGCCATGTCCTCGAGCGTCTCGGCCACCGCTGTACGGATGCCGTCGAGGGCGGCTGCTTGAGTACCCGCGAGCCACGACAGGCCAGGGAACTCCGTGCAGGTTCCCAGGAACTCTCCGTCGGGTTCGTACCACTCGACTCGGTATGTGTAGTGCTCCACTGCGGGGATCACGGCGATTCTCCTTCCATGCGTTCGATTGCTGCCAGAACTTGCCCTAACTGGTACTGCTTGGCCTTACCGCCCGAACCCTTTTGAATATTGATGCGTGGTCCCGGCCACGGCGTCTGGAACTTGGCGTGAGACCCGGCGTTCTGCCTGGCCTGGCCGAAGGCATCGATGCAGAGTGCGAACAGTTCGTCGTAGGTGACGTTCTGCGGCGCGGTCCGCATTTGCGCGAGCAGCTTGTCTCTCTTCCCTATCCACTATTGATACTGCATCTAGTATCACCGTGGGTCAGCGGAGTGCGCAAGGTGTAAGTGCCCACACCGTGCAATTCTCTCTCCCGAGGCGGAGTCTGGAGCTGTTCACGCTTCCAGAGCACTTTCGACGACTGTGCCTTGATGAAATATCACGGTCCACCGATTCTCCGTGAACCGCCAGATGGATGATCGCTCGGTAACTCGTTGCGCTTGCGCCAGCCGGTAAGTCACCAGATACGTGTCAGGTGCAATCCGGCTCAGCGCAGGTCGGTCAACCCTCCATCCGAGTTCGGCCGCGTCATTCACTTCGCCGCGGAGTCGCCGGGTCTCGACTACCGACTGCACGTAGTCGCGGGTGTATCGCGCACCGGAGGCTCCGATTTCCCGGAACTCCGGGTCGACCACCGCATCGAACTCGTCTCGCGACATGGCTACTCGCGTCCGGTGAAACAGAGGTTCGAACTCCATCAGCTCGTCGAGAATCAGGCGCAACCCGTGCGGGGCCGTCACGACTGCTCCGAGAACTGCGCCCTCATCTCCATACCTATCTCCGCGTGGCGCAGGAGGAAGGCCTTCTCGTCATACCCCTTGCGCCGCAACCAGAGAGTGACCTCGCTGTTGCATTTGCTCGCATTGCACGAGCGGCAAGCCGGTGCGATGTTGTCGAGTGTGTAGCGCCCACCGCGGGAGATCGCGAGCACGCAGTCACGCTGCGGCGACTCGTCCGGCTCACCGCAGTACGCGCATCCACCCCAGGCCGCTTTGAGCGCGGACCACTGCTCGACGGACAGGTCGTGCTCCACCAGATCCATCCGGCGTTTCCGTTTACGCGCGTATCTGGCTTTCCGGGTCCGGTTGACGGGCATGAGGCCATGCTATCGCTGTGTGATGTTCACTCCGGGTAGCGCCGCGGGGTGAACACCTGACGGCCCGAACCGGTTTCGACGACGGTTGTCATCGAGGAGCCGACGATGAGCAGAGTGCGCATGTCGATCTCGGAAGGCTCGAGTTCACCGAGGGTAACGACCCGAACTGATTCCTCGGCACCGGCAACATCGCGGCCGATGACGACGGGAGTCTCGGGGGAGCGGTGCTCGAGCACGAGGTCCTTCATGGCCTGGACCTGCCAGGTCCGGGACTTCGACGCCGGGTTGTAGACCGCAAATGCCATGTCCGCGGCTGCAACTGCCGAGATCCGGCGTGCGACGACATCCCACGGCTTGAGGCGATCGGACAGGGAGAGCACCGCATAGTCGTGCCCGAGGGGAGCGCCGACGCGACTGGCGACAGCGTTTGCCGCCGTCATGCCGGGAAGGATGCGGACCGGGACGCCGCTCCACTGGTCTTCGGCGGCAACTTCGAGAACTGCTGCAGCCATGGCGAATACGCCGGGATCTCCCGACGAGACGACAGCTACGCGGGCGCCGTTCTTCGCGAGGTCCAGCGCCATCGCGGCGCGTTCCGCTTCGACGCGGTTGTCGCTGGAATGGCGACGCTGACCTGGACGCGTCGGCACGCGATCGACGTAAGGGCCATAGCCGACGAGGTCGGTGGCCAACGAAAGCTCATGCGCCACTTCGGGTGTGGTCCAGGCGGTATCGCCCGGCCCGAGTCCGACCACGACAACCTCGCCGCGAGACTCGGTTGCAGGTCGCGGGTTGTTCGACGGGCTCGGAACGATGGCGATCGAGAAGTACGGAACTCCGTCCGGGTCGACGTCGGCAGCAGATTCGACGCGTTGATGTGTGGTGCTCGCACGCTCGACGTAATGGGCTTCATCCAAGCGGCCGGAATCCGCGAGCGCTTGCAGGACTGGCGGGAACGTGCGTCCGAGCTTGAGGATGGCAGCGGCGTCGGTTTCCGCGAGCCGCCTGGTCAGCTCGGCCTGCGGCAACGTGCCAGGCAGGATCGTCAGGATTTCTTCACCCTCGACCAGCGGCTTTCCGAGTGCAGCCGATGCCGCGCTGACGGAGGTGACACCGGGAATCACCTCGGCGTCGAAGCGATCGGCCAGCCTCTTGTGCATGTGCATGTAGGAGCTGTAGAAGAGCGGATCGCCGGCAGCGAGCAACGCGACGGTTCGACCGGCTTCGAGGTGAACTGCCAACCGCTCGGCAGCTGCTTCGTAGAACTCGTCCATCGCGCCCTGATATCCGCCGGGATGATCAACGGTCTCGGTGGTGACGGGGTAGACGAGGTGTTCTTCGATCTGCCCTTCACGCATGTACGGCGCTGCAACGCCGCGGGAGATGCTCTTGCCGTGCCGCGCAGAGTGGAACGCGACGACGTCTGCCTCGCCGATGACGCGGGCGGCCTTGACAGTCACCAGTTCGGGATCACCGGGGCCGATTCCGACACCCCAGAGCTTGCCTGCGCTCATTCGACTTCGCTCGCAATCGCATTGACGACCGCCGCAGTGATCGCGCTGCCGCCGCGTCGGCCGCGGAGCACGAGATGGTCGATTCCGCTGGCGTGTTCGATGAGAGCTTCCTTCGACTCGGCAGCGCCGATGAAGCCGACGGGACCTCCGACGATCGCGGCGGGACGGGGCGCTCCGGCTTCGATGAGATTCAGGAGATGGAACAGTGCGGTGGGTGCGTTTCCGATCGCGACAACAGCGCCCTCGAGCTTGGCTCCCCACAGTTCGAGGGCAGCGGCCGAGCGAGTGTTGTCGATGGTCGACGCCAGCACGGGAACCCGAGGATCGCCGAGGGTGCAGATGACGTCGTTGCCGGCGGGCAGACGCTTGCGTGTGATGCCGGCCGCCACCATCTGGGCGTCGCAGAAGATCGGCGCGCCGTCGCGCAGAGCGGCACGCGCGGCCGAAACGACTCCGGGCGTGAAGGCGACGTCGTCGACGAGATCGACCTGGCCACTTGCGTGAATCATGCGAACTACAGCTTGCGAGACATCCGCCGGGAAACGGCTCAGGTCGGCTTCGGCCCGAATGGTGGCAAAGGACTGGCGATAGATTTCCGCGCCGTCACGGATGTACTCGATCATGTGCCACACGATAGAGGCATCACCGATTGGCCGGATTCACCCGGTAACCGTCACCCGTCGCAACCACATCCGCTACGTCCCCGCGGGGACGTCCGCAACTGCGCTCGCACCCGGCCCAGTGCTGCCGTCCGACGACGGGTAGCTCTGCTTGCTCGACGGCGTTGATCGCGTCGGAGCGCACGTCGGCGAGTGACTTCTCGCATCCCGGACTTCCGGTGCACGCGGTGACGTCGAGCCACGGCGAGTTCTCGTCGAAGATCAGCCCCATGGGGGCAAGCACTCGGACTACCTGTTCGGCCGCCCATTCCTCGAGGTCGAAGATGTGCACCGATCGCCACGGCGTCACGACGACAGGCTTGTCGACGGCGGCGAGGAACTCGGCCAGCCGCGCGTCGAGCAGCCCGAATCGCAGGCCGCCGCCCAGGGCAACCGTTCCGTCTCGCTGTTCGAGCCAGCCGATGGTGGGCCGCGCTTCAGGCGTGAGGTCCGCCGCGCCGATGGCCTCGGCGCCCAGGCCCAACTGCTCGAGGGTGCGCTCGATTCCGTCCGGAACCTCGGCCAGGCGCCAGTGTTTGTCGCGAACGTCGAGGAACGATCGAGCCGCCTCGAGGAGCAATTCGACGGCGTCATCTGCATGTACGCGGTGAGTGGTGTGGTGACCGGCGAGCACCAGGGAATGCTCGGTGGCGCTGTGCGCATGGAGTCCGAAATCGCCCCGCAGTCCGGTGATGTCTCCGCGCCCGTCGTCAAGGGTGAACAGGGTTCGCCCCGGCAGATCGGCCAATGCCTGATCCGCTTGGATGGCCGAATCGAGACGGTGGACCAGTTCACGAATGTCGGCGACGCCCCCGATACGGCCGGACAGTGGGGACGCGAGAATGTTGCGTACTCGCTCGTGCGTCGCGGACGGCAGGAGACCGGCCGACGCGATGCGCGCCGCGAAGGCTTCGGGATCCGAGACCGAGCGCAACTGAACATTGCCTCTCGAGGTGAGTTCCATCTGCCCGTTACCCAGATCGCGCGCCGCGTCTGCAAGCGTCTGCAATTGGGCCGGGTTGAGGAGACCGCCGGGGAGGCGCACGCGTGCCAGTGCGCCGTCGGCGGCGTGGTGAACTTGCAGTGCACCCGGGCACGCGTCTGGCTGTGAACGGTCCGTGGGCATGGCTCCAGGGTACGACCTGTCATGAGTGCCTTCTGCGGACCGGTAGCATCACCACCACCAGTGACGGCAGTTGAGGAAACCGGTGAAAGTCCGGTGCGGTCGCGCCACTGTGAGTGTTCTTTCGAACGGAATGTGTTTCCGCTCGGAAACACGAGTCAGACCCTCAACCGCCGTCGATGACAGATCTGTGCCACGGGGCGCGAAACCCCAGGAAGGCTTCACCCGTGATTCTTCTGCTCTCCACGTCCGACACCGATCTGCTGAGCGCCCGCGCCAGCCAGGAAGCCGGCGACGGAGTTTCCTACCGCTGGGCCAACCCCTCGCGCCTGCTCGTTTCGGAAGACTTGCCGCCGCTGCTCGACGGCGTCGATCTCGTGATCGTTCGCATCCTCGGCAGCCGTCGTAGCTGGGAGGACGGCCTGGACATGGTCCTCGCTTCCGGACTCCCCGTAGTCGTGCTCGGCGGCGAGCACGCGCCGGACGCCGATCTGATGGAGTGCTCGACGGTATCCGCCGGCGTCGCTGCCGAGGCCCACAACTACCTGGCCGAGGGTGGCGCGCAGAATCTGGCACAGCTGCACCACTTCCTCTCCGACACCGTCCTGCTCACCGGTCACGGTTTCGAGCCGCCGGGACACCTGCCTTCCTGGGGGATCGCGGATTTCGCGCCCGATCTCGACTCGGCGACCGGTCCCGTCATCGCCGTTCTGTACTACCGCGCTCAGCACCTGGCCGGTAACACCCGGTATATCCAGGCGTTGTGTGACGCCGTCGCCGAGGCCGGTGGCACCGCGCTCCCGATCTACTGCGCATCACTACGAACCGCAGAAGCCGAACTTCTGACCACTCTCCGCCGCGCCGACGCCATGGTCGTGACAGTTCTTGCTGCCGGTGGCACCAAGCCCGCGACGGCGTCCGCCGGTGGCGACGACGAAGCCTGGGATGTTGCCGCACTCGCTGCTCTCGACGTCCCGATCCTGCAGGGGCTGTGCCTGACCAGTAGCCGCGCCACCTGGGACGAGAACGACGACGGACTGTCGCCTCTCGACGTCGCGACCCAGGTCGCGGTGCCGGAGTTCGACGGCCGCATCATCACCGTCCCGTTCTCCTTCAAGGAAATCGACTCCGACGGACTGTCCACGTACGTCCCCGACGTCGAGCGCGCTGCCCGTGTCGCCGGGATCGCGGTCCGTCACGGCAAGCTACGCCACATTCCCACCACCGAGCGTCGCGTTGCTCTGATGCTCTCGGCGTATCCGACCAAGCACGCCCGCATCGGCAACGCCGTCGGTCTCGATACTCCGGCGAGCGCAATCGACCTGCTCACTGAAATGCGTTCTGCCGGTTACGACCTCGGTCCGGTCGACGGTCCGGACGCAGTTCCCGGCCTGGCGGCGAAGGACGGCGACGCGCTGATCCATGCCCTGATCGCGGCCGGCGGCCAGGATCCCGACTGGCTCACTGCCGAGCAGCTCGAGGGGAATCCGATCCGAATCTCGGCAGCAAAGTACCGCGAATGGTTCGCCACGTTGCCCGAAGAGCTGCGCAGCGGCGTCGAAGAGCATTGGGGCACAGCGCCCGGCGAGCTCTACGTCGACCGCTCGCAGGATCCGGACGGCGAAATCGTCATCGCGGCACTGCGATTCAACAACATCGTGCTCATGGTCCAGCCGCCCCGGGGATTCGGCGAAAAGCCCGTCGCGATCTACCACGATCCGGATCTGCCGCCGAGCCATCACTACCTCGCGGCCTACCGCTGGATCGCGGCGACGCCCGATGCTGGTGGATTCGGCGCCGACGCGGTTGTGCACCTCGGCAAGCACGGCAACCTCGAATGGTTGCCGGGCAAGACACTCGGCATGTCCAGCAACTGCGGCACCGACGCAGCCCTGGGCGACCTGCCGCTGATCTACCCCTTCCTGGTCAACGACCCGGGTGAAGGAACACAGGCAAAGCGTCGTGCCCACGCGACGCTCGTCGATCACCTGATCCCACCGATGGCCCGCGCCGAAAGCTACGGCGACATCTCCCGTCTCGAGCAACTGCTCGACGAGCACTCCAACATCTCCGCACTGGACCCGTCCAAGCTGCCGGCCATTCGCCAGCAGATCTGGACGCTGATGCGGGCAGCCAAGATGGACCACGACCTCGGCCTCGCGGAGCGCCCCGAAGAAGACGTCTTCGACGACATGCTCCTGCACGTCGACGGTTGGCTGTGCGAGATCAAGGACGTCCAGATCCGCGACGGCCTGCACATTCTCGGCCGCGCTCCCGAGGGCGACGCCGAAATCGAACTGGTACTCGCGATGCTGCGTGCCCGCCAGATGTGGGGCGGCGAACAGAGCGTTCCCGGTCTGCGTGAGGCCCTCGGGCTCAGCGAAGACGGCGACGAGTCCCGCAACCGTGTCGACGACATCGAGGAAAAGGCGCACGCTCTGGTTCGCGGCATGTACGACGCCGACTGGAGCCCCGCTGCCGCCGAAGACCTCAGCGACGACGAGACTGTCGTGAAGATCCTGCAGTTCGCCGCCACCGAAGTGGTTCCGCGCCTGCGGCAGACGAACAACGAGATCAAACAGGTCCTGCATGCGCTCGACGGCGGTTTCATCGCCGCCGGTCCGAGTGGCTCGCCGCTGCGCGGCCTGATCAATGTTCTCCCCACCGGTCGTAACTTCTACTCGGTCGACCCCAAGGCAGTTCCCTCGCGTCTGGCGTGGGAGACCGGTCAGGCGATGGCCGAGTCGCTCGCCGCTCGCTATCTCGCCGATCACGGTGAGTACCCGCGCTCGGTGGGTCTGTCCGTGTGGGGTACTGCCGCCATGCGTACCTCCGGCGACGACATCGCCGAAGTCTTTGCGCTCCTCGGTGTTCGCCCCGTCTGGGACGAAGCAAGCCGACGCGTCGTCAACCTCGAAGTCATCGATCTCGAAGAACTGGGCCGACCGCGCATCGACGTCACCGTCCGCATCTCCGGATTCTTCCGTGATGCGTTCCCGCATGTGCTCGCATTGCTCGACGACGCCGTTCAGTTGGTGGCGGCGCTGGACGAGACGGACGAGCAGAACTACGTGCGCGCCCACGCGCAGGCCGACCTTGCCGAGCATGGCGACGCCAGGCGTGCGACCACCCGTATCTTCGGTTCGAAGCCCGGAACCTACGGCGCCGGCCTGCTGCAACTCATCGACTCCAAGACCTGGCGCGGTGACGACGACCTCGCCGAGGTGTACACCAACTGGGGCGGCTTCGCGTACGGCCGCGGGCTCGACGGAATCCCGGCAGCCGACGACATGCGCAGCGCATACCGTCGAATCAACGTGGCGGCCAAGAACACCGACACGCGTGAGCACGACATCGCCGATTCGGATGACTACTTCCAGTACCACGGCGGCATGGTTGCCACTGTGCGCGCGCTGACCGGAAAGTCACCCGAGGCGTACATCGGGGACAGCACCCGGCCGGAATCGGTTCGTACACGCACACTTTCGGAAGAGACTGCCCGCGTCTTCCGGGCGCGTGTCGTCAATCCCCGCTGGCTCGACGCCATGCGCCGTCACGGGTACAAGGGTGCATTCGAGATGGCGGCCACGGTCGACTACCTCTTCGGTTACGACGCCACCACCAACGTGGTTGCGGACTGGATGTACGAGAAGCTCGCCGAGACCTACGTTCTGGACGAGCAGAACCAGAAGTTCATGACCCAGTCGAACCCGTGGGCCTTGCACGGAATCGCCGAGCGACTCCTCGAAGCTGCCGAGCGCAACATGTGGGAGCACCCCGAGCAGAAGACACTCGACGGCTTGCGTCAGGTGTACCTCGAAACCGAAGGTGAGCTCGAGGGGGAGTAAACCTCGAGAATCACCGGCAGGTCCGGGCGCTGAAGTGTTTCAGCGTCCGGACTTGATGATCTGAGCGATGTTCCGCTCCGCCAGAGCAGTGATGGTCAGTGACGGATTGACGGTGCCGGTGCTGCCCGGAATGGCAGCGCCGTCCATGACGTACAGGCCGTCGTAGCCCTTGACTCGCCCGTAGCCGTCAGTGGCCTTGCCCAGAACCGCACCGCCGAGGGGATGTGCGGTGAACGAGGAATTGACGTCCTTCGCGAACGGCAACGCGGACGGCAGCGTGGTCCCGGCGAACGCCATCTTGTTTTGAACGGCGCGCAGGGCCTCGACGGTGGCGTCGTTGCCGTTCTTCGGCCAGTTCAACACCACCCGATCGGAGCCGCCGTCGTAGGCGAAGTCGGCGCGCTGCGAGTCGAGAGTCATACCCAAGGTTCCGAGCATGCCGATGTTCACGGGCAAGCCGGGGACGTACCAATTCTCCAGCGAGAGTGGCATTCCCGACTCGTCGACGATGCGCGACGCCGACGGCGCGGCCTGCGCGGTGCCGTCACTGAAGCCGAACGAGCGCACCATTCCGGCGTCGCCGTTAGTACCCCAGCCTTTGCCGACGTGTTCGTTGAGGTTCGGCAGCGCGCCGGTCGCCTGGGCGCGCACCAACAGTTCGGACGTGCCGATGGAGCCGGCGCCGAGGAACAACCGGTCACAGGTGAGAGTCTTGCGCGCCAGAACGCCGCCCGTCGGATCCGTCGATTCGACGTCGACGACGTAACGTCCATCGCGTTCGCGACTGATTGCGAGCACCTGATGTCCGTAACAGACGGTGGCTCGTCCGGTGGCTTCGGCGGAGGGAATGTAGTTCTGCGTGAGGTCGAACTTCGCGCCGTTGGAGTTACCCATGTTGCTGTCACCGACAGTGGCCGAGGCTCGGGTTCGGCCGTCGAGTTCTGAGCGCACCACGTCCCAGTTCCAGATCCCGTCGATCCGCTGCGGATCGAAGCCCGCACGACGAGCATCCTCATCCCAGCGACGCGAGTGCCCGAAGTTCGGGGTTAGGTAGATGTCTTCGGGCAACGGGCTCAGACGCAGCATCTGGCGCACTTTGGGGTACCAGGTGGACGTCATCTCGTCGTAGTCGAGGGAGTTGCGGAAGACCGCGTCGAAGAATCGGCGCTCGGGTGCGATCATCACGCCGGTGAAGACGATGGACCCGCCGCCGACTGCAGCGCCGCGCCAGACCGAGATGTGTTCGTAGTCGGTGGCATCGAGGACGCCGCTGAAGTAGTCGCACGCCACGGGGAGTCCGGTGAGGTTGGTGAACGATGTTCGCCGGAAAACTCCGCGGCCGTCGGCCAGCATGTCGGAGGTGTGAATCTCTCGCTGCGGATCGCGCGGCCATCGAAGTCCACGTTCGAGGATGGTGACCTGGGTGCCGCTCTGCGCCAGCCTGAGGGCGGTGGCGCTTGCGCCGAATCCGGAGCCGATGACGATGGCTTCGGAATGCTCCGGGGGAGTGGGCGAGGGTACGAACAACTCGGGGACGAGCGCGCGGTAGTGATCAGCACCCATCGGTAGCGCCCGCAGAGGTGCGGGGGCTGCGTGGCTGATCGACGTCGACATGAGCGGTGCCGCGGCTGCAACTGCCGCCCCCGCCCCGGCCGCTTTGAAAAAGTCACGACGCTGCATGTCACGGCGCTGCATGTGTAAGTTCGACTCCCCAGTTCGACGGTTTGCCTCAGAATAACTCGAGATGGAGTTCGGGGTCGAAACGGTGTGTCAAATGCCTATTGAAACCGGATAAAACGTGCATAGGAGGCAAAGTTCAGTCGAGGACGAGCAGTCGCCAGATAGTCGCGGAAGCCTGTCGGTGTTCAGCGGGAGGTGCTCGCACCTATCCTCGAGGAGTGAACCCCGACTTCAAGCGTGTCTCCGAGGCCAAGTACGTCCTACTCACGACCTTCCGCAAGGACGGAACGCCGGTGGCGACTCCGCTCTGGGCCGCGCCGGACGGCGACAAGCTCCTGATGTGGACAGTCACCGATTCCTACAAGGTCAAGCGCATCAGGCGAAACCCGTCGGTCACCGTCGCTGCGTGCGATGCTCGGGGAAATCCCAAGGGTGAACCGGTTGCCGCCGTCGCCGAGATCCTCGACGGACCGGGCACCGATCATGCTCGCGACGCGATAGCACGTCGGTACGGAATCCTCGGCTGGATCACCATGAAAGGCAGTCTCCTTCGCCGCGGCAAGACCGGAACGATCGGCCTTGCCATCACTTCGGCCTGACCGCGCGTCACTTGCCGAGCAGATCATCCAAGGCTGTGTCGAACTGCGGATAGGCGAATGGGAAGCCGTTGTCCGTCAACACTTTCGACACGGCATGTCGACCGGTCAGGCCAAGGGCCGCGTCGCTGCGCAGCAGGGACGCGCCGAGTCGGACGATGAAAGCGGGTGTCGGCGGGGCAGGTGGCCGGTGAAGGTGCTTGCGCAGCCCGGCCATCAGTTCTGAATTTCGGACAGGATCCGGGGCAGTCGCGATGACCACACCCGAGGCGGCCGAATCGGGTTCGAGGGCCCAGCGCACGATCGACAGCCAGTCCTCGATGTGAATCCAACTCGTCCACTGCCTGCCCGAGGCAACGCGTCCGCCCAGACCGAAACGCACGAGCAACAGCAGTCGCTCGAGCGCCGGTGTGCCCTTCTCCAACACGACGCTGGTCCGCAGGATCACTACTCGTGACGTGTTGGCGCCCTCGACCGCTGCCTCCCAGTCCTTGGCGACGTCGGTCATCTGAGGCGGTCCGTCAGCGAGGGGAGAATCCTCGTCCAGCCGGGACTCACCCGCGTCGCCGTAGATCGCGAGCGTGCTCGCCTGGATCCAGACCGGAACAGGGCTCGCCAGTAGTTTCGACGCTTCGACCAGCGCACGGGTCGGATCGACTCGGGAACTGGTGAGTAGTGCAATGTTTGCCGGTGTGGGTCGGCGATCGACCAACTCGCCGGCCAGATTGATCACCGCGGCGCCGTCGAGTTCTCCTGCCCAGTCGCCCACCGTGACGCCGTCCCACTGAACCTGCCTGTGCCTGCCGAGTTTCGGTGACCGAGTCAGGACCACGACGTCGTACCCGCGGCCGGCGAGATCGTCGCAGATCCGGCGGCCGAGAGCGCCGGTGCCGCCGGCGATCACGACCTTCGCCATCACTGCGCCTGACTGACCGAGGACATATGGAAATCGGGAATGCGCATCGGCGGCATCGCCGTTCGAGTGAACCAGTCTTTCCACTCGCGGGGGAGCGTGATCTCGGTTCGGCCCGCCTCCGTGACCCGCCGCAGGAGATCGAGAGGGCTCTCGTTGAAACGGAAGTTGTTGACGGCGCCGACGATCTTGCCGTCCTCGATCAAATACACACCGTCACGCGTGAGTCCGGTCAACAGCAGCGTCGTGGGATCCACCTCGCGGATGTACCAGAGGGTCGTGAGCAGCAGTCCCTTCTCGGTACCTGCGATCATGTCCTCGATCGAGGTGTCGTCACCACCGGTCAGGATGAGATTGTCGCCGGGAACTGCGACAGGTCGACCGAATTCTCGCGCAGCGTGGCGCGGGTACGCCAGCGCATTGACAACCCCGTCGCGGACCCAGTCGACGGGTTCGATCTCCATACCGTTGTCGAACAGTGAGACGGATTCGCTCGACGACGTCGTGATCACGAACGGCGCGGACTGCAAGCCCTCGGCCTCGGGGTCGGAGGTCAGCGTGAGTGGCAAAGCACCAAGTTTCTCGCCGATCCGGGTGCCACCGGTGGAGGAAAGTGCGGTGTGCCCCTCTTCGGCGCCGCGACCCTCCATGGTCCACATCAGATAGATCATCAGGTCCGCCACAGCAGATGGCGGAAGAATCGTCTCGTAGCGGCCGGCGGGCAGGCTGACGGAATTACCCGCCCAGTCGAGTCGAGTGGTCAACTGTGACAAGAGCTTCGGTATTGAAATGTCGCTGAAATCGACAGTTCCGGATCCGACCCAGGCACTCGCGTCGCCGCGCTTGCCGTTGATTTCCACTGACCCGGTCGCCTGAGCCGTTCTGCGTCGCACGCCCGTCGAGGATCCGAGCCAGGTGGTGTGCAACTGGTGGTGGGCGAAGCCGAACAACTGGTCGCCGCCGTCGAAGGCCTTCGACAGGTCGGCAGCCAACTGAGCAAAGACACCGATGTCGGTCAAGGCGGGCGGCAGGTCCCAGTCGGTCTCCGCCGCCGATTGGGTGATCAAGTCGGATGCGTCGTCAGCGGGAGTGGCTGTGCGAGCAGCTTCTTCGCTTGCCTGCACGAGCGCGGAGATCTGCTCCGGATCGACACTGCTGGAACTGACGGTGCCCACCTTCGCGATGTCACCTTCGCGCACGATCGAGATCACCGTCCACGTCCGGGACAGTGAGACTCCGTTGGTGGTCATCGAATTGTTGGCCCACCGGAGCGACGCTTCACTCGCGTCGGTCACGATCACCAACGATTCGTCTACCGTCCTCGCGGCCAGTGCACGCTCGACGACCTGCTGCGGATCGATCACTGCTGAGCCTCCGAACGGGTATTGAGGATGTTGACTCCGCGGAACAGGGCGGACGGGCAGCCGTGGCTGACCGCCGCAACCTGACCGGGTTGCGCCTTGCCGCAGTTGAATGCGCCTTGCAGTTGCCAGGTCGACTCTCCGCCGACGGCTTCCATCGAGCCCCAGAAATCTGTTGTCGTCGCCTGATACGCCACGTCACGCACCTGACCGTCGAGCTTTCCGTCACGGATCTTGAAGAACCGCTGACCGGTGAACTGGAAGTTGTAGCGCTGCATGTCGATCGACCAGGACTTGTCACCGACTACGTAGATGCCGTTCTCGACTCGTGAGATCAGGTCTTCGGTCGACGTGTCCGTGTGAGGGTCGGGGGAGAGCGAGACGTTGGCCATACGCTGGATGGGAACGTGATGTGCGGAGTCTGCGTACGAGCATCCGTTGGAACGCGTCAGTCCCAGCCTCGGTGCGAACACGCGATCGAGTTGATACCCGACCAGTGTTCCGTCGGCGACCAGATCCCACCGCTGAGCGGCGACGCCGTCGTCGTCGAATCCGACGCTGGCCAGACCGTGCTCTTGGTTTCGATCGGCGGTCACGTGCATGAGCGATGTTCCGTACTTCAGCGTTCCCAGCTTGTCCGGCGTCGCGAACGACGTACCGGCGTAGGCCGCTTCGTAGCCGATTGCCCGGTCGTATTCGGTGGCATGTCCGATGGATTCGTGGATTGTGAGCCACAGATTGGTCGGATCGATCACGAGGTCGGTCGGGCCCGCTTCGACGGTCGGTGCCTTCGTCTTTTCGGCCAGCCACTCCGGTATCCGGGCGAGCTCGTCGCCCCAGTTCCACGTGCTCTCCGCCCCGAGATATTCCCATCCGCGCCCTACCGGCGGAGCCAAGGTACGCATCGATTCGAAGCTGCCGGCCGACTTGTCGACGGCTGTGGCTTCGAACTCGGGGTGCAGACGCACCCGTTGCTGGGTGATCGACGAACCGGCCAGATCCGCGTAGAAGGTCTGTTCCTTGACCTGGAGGACGCTCGCCGTGACGTGATCCACGCCGTCAGCGGCTTGAAGCCGCCCGGAATAGTCGACCAGCAGGGCTACCTTGTCGGACGTCGGTGTCGCGAAAGGATCTTCGAGGTACGGCGACACCCACGTCGCGTCGGCATAGACGGGCTCGTCGGCGAGGGTGACCGGATCACGATTGAGTGAGCGCAATGCCTTCGCAACCTCGACGGCTTGGCGCGCCAGCGCAGCCGCGACGTCAGGGGACACCTCGGCGTGGGAGGCGAACCCCCAGGTGCCGTCGACGATCACGCGGACGGCGACCCCGATCTCGTCTCCGTCGGACACGGCCTGAACTACGCCGTCGCGCAACCTGATCGACTGTGTGAGCACGCGGTGGACACGAACGTCGGCGTGCTGGGCTCCGGCGGATCTTGCTGCCGACAGCGCCGCGTCGGCGACGGCTCGCAGCGGGAGGGCGAGGAAATCTGCATCGACATCTCGGGTGACGGTCACGCACACGACGCTAGTCGACGACCGCCGATCTCAGCCGAACTGCTGCCATCCGAGGCGGATCACCATGGCGATCACGACAACCAACAGCGTGATCCGCACGAACCCCGATCCCTTGCTCAACGCCATCCGCGAACCGATGACCGCGCCGAGAACGTTGCAGACAGCCATCGCCAAACCCAAACTCCACCAGACATGTCCGGTGACGGCGAAGTACGCGAGCGCGCCGAAGTTGGAACCGAGATTGATCACCTTCGCCATCGCTGCGCTGCGGACGAATTCGGTTCCGAGGAAGGTCGCGAAGCTGATGATGAGGAACGTGCCGGTGCCCGGCCCGAGCAGACCGTCGTAGAGGCCGATGAGTCCGGCGGAGAGCAGCAGGACGAGAACGGTCTTACGCTGCGTCGGACGATGAGTGGCGATGGTGGTGCCCAGCGTCGGACGCATGGTCACGAAGACGGCGACAGCGACGAGGACGACCATCACGATCGGAATGAAGTACTTCTTGTCGATCAGTGAAACGGCCGCCGCTCCGCACGCGGCTGTCACCGCAGCCAAGGCAGCTGCCGGAGCCAGCTGCCGCCACTCCATCGGGATTCGCCGGGAGAACGTGTACACCGCGGCGCTCGTCCCGGTGAAGGCCGTGAGTTTGTTGGTGGCCAGGGCCGCCTGCGGGGTCAATTGGGGCGCGACCAGAAAGAGCGCGGGCAACAGAATCAATCCGCCGCCGCCGACGACGGCGTCCACCCAACCCGCCGCCGTCGCTGCCGTCATCAGCAGTCCCCAATCAGCAATATCCACGGCGGTGACTCTTTCACAGCTGTGACACTCTTGAGCACATGCGGAGGTTCAGCCTGTGGCTGCGAGGAAAGCCGATGATCGCGGACAGCGCTCTGGCGCTCGTGTTCTTCGCGCTCGAAGTTGTCACGTTCGTGAGCTCACCTCGCGAGGAACGATGGCCTCAGCTCGTCGTCGGATTTCTGATCTGCCTGCCGGTCGTATGGCGTCGCAAATTTCCCCGCACCTCCGCAGCGGCCATATTGTCCATGTCGTATTTCGCGACCCTGATG
Organism: Rhodococcus sp. NPDC056506; assembly: GCF_042794945.1. Lineage (NCBI taxonomy): Bacteria > Bacillati > Actinomycetota > Actinomycetes > Mycobacteriales > Nocardiaceae > Rhodococcus > Rhodococcus sp. NPDC056506. Next base: position 66,540 of record NZ_JBHTSW010000026.1, read on the forward strand.
ATGTGGGCGACAGGGGACCCGGCTGCGGAACATCCAGGACTGCTGGCACTCGGCGTCTCGCTCTACACACTCGTTGCGTACGTAGATCGGCGCACAGGGGCAATCTTCGCGTGCTTCCTGGCCCTCGACATGACTCTCTCGTTGCTCGTGATCCGTCAAGACGTGATCCTCACGATCATCATCGCGACGCTGCTCTATGCGCTCGCCTGGATCACCGCCGAGTTCTTGAGCGCGCGGCGCGCGTACGACGAGGAAGTGGCAGCCAGACTCGAAGTGGCCGAGTACGAACGGGATCGGCGCGCCGAGGATGCGGTGGCCACGGAAAGAACCCGGATCGCCCGCGAGCTCCACGACGTCGTTGCCCACGCGGTCAGCGTGATGATCGTTCAAGCGGACGGAGCGTCGTACGCGGTCGAATCCAATCCGGCGTTGGCCAAGAAGGCGCTGGGCAATATCTCCAGCACCGGACGCGACGCGCTTGCCGAACTTCGCCGGACCGTCTCGCTCCTGCGCACCGAGGTAAGCAGCGACGCGATGCCGCAACACGGAACGGCTGGTATTGCCAAGGTCGTCGAGATGATGCGTGCCGCCGGACTCGGCGTGCGGCTCGAGCTGACCGGTGAACTCGACGACGTCAGTCCGTCGGTCAGCCTGGGCATTCATCGCCTCGTCCAAGAGTCCCTGACCAATGTCCTCCGTCACGCCGGCGCAAATCCGAAGGCACGAGTCACCGTGCGCCGCACCGAGACCGCGGTATTGCTCGAGGTGGTCGACAACGGAACGTCGAGTTCGACCTTCTCCCACGGTTCGGGGAACGGACTGGTCGGCATGCGCGAGCGGGTGGCGGTACTGCACGGGACACTCGAGACCGGGCGACGCGCCGACGGCAGTTGGCGTGTCTATGCGGAACTACCACTCGAGATCCACGACTGATCCAGGCGATGTCTCTGTAACCAGGTGTCGGAGCAATCGCGTTGGCACCGACGTCTCAGGCCCGATAGGTTTACGCCGTGCCCATCACCGTGCTGCTAGTCGACGATCAGGAACTCATGCGGATGGGCCTGAACATGGTGCTCGAAGCACATGAAGACATCTCGGTCATCGGTGAGGCCGGCGACGGAGCCGCGGCGGTCGCAGCGGCGGTGGCGCTGAAGCCTGACGTCGTGTTGATGGACGTGCGGATGCCGATTGTCGACGGAGTGAAAGCCACGGAGCAGATTCTTGCCTCCGGGATCGAGTCGCGAGTCCTGGTGATGACGACGTTCGATCTCGACGAACACGCGCTCGGCGCCCTGCGAGCCGGAGCGAGCGGCTTTCTTCTCAAGGACACCCCGCCCGAGGATCTGGTGTCGGCCATCCGCAGCGTGGCGGCCGGTGATGCGGTTGTCTCCCCGAAGGTGACACGTCGTCTGCTGTCGAGGTTCATCGTGGACGGTCCGGCGCCGCGACGCGATCCGGTTGTTCTCGACGTCCTGACCGAACGCGAACGCGAAGTCCTCGGACACGTGGCCACTGGCCTGTCGAACATCGAGATCGCACAGCAGCTGTACCTGTCCGAATCGACTATCAAGTCGCACGTCGGACGCATTCTCACGAAACTCGACCTGCGCGATCGCGTGCAGGCGGTGGTGCTGGCCTACGAGACCGGGTTGGTGACTCCGGGCGCGTAGGCCGGCCACCTGTCAAGCGGCGAGCGGTTCGCTCTGGTCAGGCATCGAGCGCTTCGCTCTGGTCAGGCATCGAAGGCGCCCACTGTGGGGAGCACGATGCAGGACTTTCCGTCGGCGTAGTCGACATTGCCGAACAGTGCGGCAAATACCTTGCCGTCACCGGTGTCGACGACCTTCGAGAGCAACGGCGTATCGAGTACCGGCAACTTCTCGTCCAACGGGACGATGCCGCCCTTGAACGTGCCCACGTTGATCCAGGCGACACTCAACCCTGATGTCTTGGGGATGCCCACGTAACCCGGGATTGCCTGGAAACGAAGGTGATCGGCCTCGACCCACGGCGGCAAGGGGAAGTTCGGACCGGCCTGCGCGGAGCTGAGCGTGACGGTGACAGGCTCGCCGGCGATGCCGCACCCGATCGTCGGTGCCGGGTACATGAACGACTGAGGCTTCGTGACGCCGACGGCGGGGATATCGAGGGCTGCGGTGATCTGGTCGGCCCCTGCCGCGCCGATCAGCTGCTGGACAGCGGCGGACGCTTCGGGGGAGATGGCTGCGGCCTGGGCGATCAGCGCAGCAATACCTTCGGGTGCAACCGGTTCTGCGGCGGCGGTTCCGGCGCTCATCATCGTGCTGCCGGCGGTGAGTGCCACGACGGCGGCAGTGCCGGCGAGGGCAGCCGGGATGCGTCGGGCGAGTGTCTTGCCGGGGAGTCGGCTCATGTCGGGCTCCTTCATTTCATGAGGCCGGGAAATGCGGCCCGAAGTGACTTGACCACGTCCAGACTCTCAACGTCAACTTGAGGTTTAGAATCGTTAGCGGAGCGTTAGTTAACGCCAGGCAAGTCGACGGCGGCCCGCAGAGGCCCCATGTGACTCACGGCACCCGTCTGTTTTGCAGGTCTGCATGGTTGTCGGGAGAAAAACCGGCCCCTCGAGCGTTGAACGGGTAGACCGTCTGAAAGGGGACGTCATGATCGCCGCCGTATTCCTCCTCTACGTGATCGTCGAGATCGCAGCCTTGGTCATCGTGGGCAACGCCATCGGTGTCGCCTGGACCGTGCTGCTGTTTCTCGCCGGATCGCTTGTCGGATTGATCCTCATGCGTTCGCAGTGGCGACGGGTCATGGACGGATTCCGTAAGGCCACGCGGGGTGAGGGATCGCCGTCACTGGCGGTCGCCGACGGCGCCTTGGTCGCGGCAGGCTCCGCGTTGATGTTCGTGCCGGGACTCGTGACTTCCGTTCTGGGCCTGCTGCTTCTGATTCCGCCGACCCGCTGGGCACTGCGCCCGCTTGCCGTCCTCCTGGCAGGCAAGCGCGCAGCAGCATTTGCTGCCGGTGGTGACGCCTTTGCCGGAACCGTCGGCTACGCGGCGCGGATGCGCGGAAACGGCGAGGTGATCGACGGCGAGATCATCGTCGAGACACCCGAAACCACCGAGTACGTCGCCAGCAACGGCAAGGAACTGGTCCTCGAGGGTGAGATTCTGGACACGGATACACCCACCCGTTCGCGGGGGCCGCAGTACTAACAGGCAGACTGGGTGCTCGTGACTACTCGTCTGCTGGTCAACGGCCGGATCTACAGTTCATTTGCACCTGACGCGACCTCGATCGCCATCACCGACGGCACCGTCGTGTGGGTCGGCGACGAGCGCGCCGGACGGGCGTTGCACCCCGCCGCGGAGATCGAAGACCTGGGCGGTGCGTTTGTCACTCCAGGGTTCGTCGACACCCACGTCCACATCACCGCACTGGGACTCAATCTCGTCGGCCTCGATCTCGTGGGCGCGAGCTCTCTGGACGAATGCCTCTCGCGAGTACGAACATTCGCAGCCGCGAACCCCGAAACTGCCCATCCCGACGCAGTCATCTGGGGACACGGTTGGGACGACACCGAGTGGGCCGAGCAGACGCCGCCGTCGACCGCAGATCTCGACGCCGCGGCACCTGGCCGCAAGGTATACCTCTCGCGGATCGATGTTCACTCGGCCGCGTGCTCGAGCGCATTGCGCGACGGCATCTCCGGCCTCGCCGACACCGCTGGATACTCAGCCGAGGGCCCGTTGACGTTCGACGCACACCACCTGGCGCGCAATGCCGCTCGGAATCTGCTGACGGAAACTCAGCGCGCTTCTGCTCGTACCGCTGCGCTCGATCTCTGCGCCTCACGCGGAATCGTGGCCGTTCACGAGTGCGGGGGACCGGAAATCTCGGGATTGACCGACTTTCAGGAACTCCTGTCCCACGACCACGGCGTGGAGGTTCGGGGCTACTGGGGTGAACGCGTCGACAGCGAGGAGGACGCGCGCGCGCTCCTCGACAAGACCGGTGCACACGGACTCGGCGGGGATCTCTTCATCGACGGTTCTCTCGGTTCGCACACCGCCTGGTTGCTCGAACCCTATGCAGACCAACCTGATTCGACGGGAAACGCCTACCTCGACGTCGACGCGATCGCCGCACACATCCGGGCCTGCACCCTCGCGGGTGTCCAGGCCGGATTCCACGCCATCGGTGACGGCGCCGTGTCGTCGGCAGCTGCCGCGTTCCGGAAAGTGGCCGACGAACTGGGTGGCCCCAAGGTCGCCGCGCTGGGTCACCGCCTCGAACATGCGGAGATGATGTCGATGGCCGACGCGGAAACCTTTGCCGCCTTGGGCGTCATCGCGAGTGTCCAGCCGGTGTTCGACGCACTGTGGGGCGGCACCGACGGCCTGTACGCGACACGCCTGGGCCTCGACCGCGCGGCGGCCCTGAATCCGTTTGCCCCCGCTGCCGGTAAGGGCGTCTCACTCGCATTCAGTTCCGATGCGCCAGTCACCCCGATCGAGCCGTGGGCGATGCTGCGCGCCGCTGTTCAGCACCGCACCAATGGAAGTGGGATCTCGCCCCGCGCGGCCTTCTCCGCAGCAACACGCGGTGCGTGGCGCGCGGGCGGCGTGCGGGACGGCGCCGCGGGAACGCTCAATCCGGGCGCACCGGCCTCCTACGTGTTGTGGGAGGCAGGCGAACTCGAAGTGAGTGCACCGGCCGACTCGGTTCAGCGATGGTCCACCGATCCGCGCTCGCGAGTACCCGCTCTGCCGAGGCTCGCGGAAGATGCGCCGATACCGGTCTGCATCGAGTCCGTGCATCGCGGACGCGTCGTCTATCAGCGCAGCTCGACGAGTGAGTGAGCGCAGCGCCGAGGCGCCCGGCAACGATCGCTCCCGCGTGAACGCTGTGCTCACCGGTTCGGCATGGCTGCGTTCGCTCTACGCAGCCGCAGGTGGATTCCTGATCTTTGCCGGGTTCCCACCCCGCCCACTGTGGTTCTTGGCGCCCGTCGGGATCGCTCTTCTGACGTGTGTGTTGACCAACTTCGGCCGCGGCGGACTTCGCCTGCGTGCCGGCTTCGGTTACGGGTACCTGGCCGGTCTCGGATTCCTGGTGCCGCTGCTTCCGTGGATCGGTGTGTTCGTAGGCGCGGTCCCGTGGATCGCGTTGGCCGCGGTGGAATCGTTGTTCATCGGACTGTTCGGGTTGCTCGCTGTCCTGGTGGCGAGGTTGCCGTGGGCACCGTTGTGGATTGCCGCGACCTGGACGCTCACCGAGTGGCTTCGTTCCAGCGTTCCTTTCGGCGGATTTCCCTGGGGCAGGCTCGCATTCGGTCAATCCGAAGGGTGGCTCCTTCCCCTTGCGAGTGTCGGCGGTGCGCCGCTGCTCAGCTTCGCGGTGGCCCTGACCGGTACCGGCTTGGCAGCAATTGCCGTCGCTGTCGCAGCCAAGCGGTGGGACCGAGGATTCTTCGGAGCTGTTGCCGCTGCCCTCGTGCCCGTGATCATTGCCCTTGTGGCGTCGCCGTTCCTGGCCACCATGGATTCCGGCGACCGAACGATCACCGTCGCCGCGATTCAGGGAAGCGTTCCGCGGTTGGGCTTGGACTTCAATTCGCAACGCAAGCAGGTCCTCGACAATCATGTGAGCGAAACCGTGAAACTTGCCGCCGAGGTGGACGCGGGCCGTGTCGATCGGCCTGACGTCGTGATCTGGCCGGAGAACGCCTCGGACATCGACCCCCTGCGAAACGCTGATGCCGCCGCCGACATCACCCGAGCCTCCGAAGCGATCGGGGCGCCGATTCTTGTCGGCACCGTACTCGTGAATGCCGATCGCACGACCACGAACTCGGTGATCGTGTGGGACGGCGCCGACGGTCCTCAGGAACAACACGACAAGAAGATCATCCAGCCGTTCGGCGAATACCTGCCTTACCGGAGCTTCTTCCGGAACTTCTCGTCCTATGCCGATCGCGCGGGCAACTTCGTGCCCGGCGAGGGCAACGGGGTCGTCCACGCAGCGGACGTACCCATCGGCGTCGCAACGTGTTACGAGGTTGCGTTCGACCGAGCCTTCCAGGAGTCGGTCCGCAACGGTGCACAACTTCTCGCGGTACCCACCAACAACGCCACGTTCGGCGACACCGAGATGACGTATCAGCAGCTGGCGATGTCGCGCGTGCGGGCAGTCGAGCACGGCCGCGCGGTGGTCGTTGCTGCGACCAGTGGTGTCAGCGCGATCATCGGTCCCGACGGCGCGGTGACTTCGCAGACCGAACTGTTCGTGCCTGCCGCACTGGTGGCGAAGGTGCCGCTCTCGACCAGCACCACCCTCGCCACCCGAGTAGGCCCGGCGCCGGAAATCGTGCTCAGCATCATCGCTGTCGGCGCGATTGCCTCGGCAGTGATCGCCAGGCGCCGGGACAAGGCCGAGCTACCTGCCGAAAAGACGGCAGCAACCTGAGCCTCGGGAATCACTCCCCACCAACAGGGACGGAAACAGGGAAGGCCGCATCACGCGACGGCAGTCCCCTCGAGTTCGACCATCTGACCCGGGATTGCCAGCCGAACCACGCCGAGCATCGTCGTGGTTGGTGCGACCCCGGCGGCGGCCAGCCGTGAGGCCAACATGCCGTAGTGCGTGAACAACAGGTCCACATCTGTGGTGTAGACGTTGAGACGGACCAGGTTTGCCAGACTCATGCCGGCCTCGGCGAGCACTGCCTCCATGTTGTCGAGGCTGAGTGCTACTTGCGCAGCCATGTCGCCTTCATTCCGAGGTCGACCGTCTTCGCTCATCGACGTCTGGCCCGAAATGAACAGGGTCCGAGTCTGCCCGGAGACAATTTCACCTTGGTTGAATCCCATGTCCGCCGACCACGTCACCGGGTTGACTGCCGTTCGCTCCATTGCCACGTCGACTCCATTCGATTGTTCGAAAAACGTATGGGCGGGGGCTCGACAGCCCCCGTCTCCACCGTCGTGGAAGAAGCCTGCCAATAAATCACGACACCCTCTGTCATGTATTTCGGTACATTTTCGGAATGCGCGCTGATCGGTTGGTCTCGCTCGTGCTGATACTGCGCCAACGGGGCCGGCAGTCCGCGGACGCACTGGCACGTGAGTTGGAGGTGTCCACACGTACCGTGTTGCGCGATATCGAGGCTTTGTCTGCGGCCGGGGTACCGGTCTACGCCGAACGCGGTCGAAACGGAGGTTTCGCGCTGCTACCCGGTTTCCGAACCGAACTGACCGGACTCAACCACGACGAGGCACTTGCACTGCTGACCGCGGGATCGGCGCGTGGCGAGCAGGTTTTCGGACTCGGCTCGGAGCTCGCTTCAGCCATGCGCAAGGTCGTCGACGCGCTACCCGAAAGCAATCGAGTTCTCGCGGACATTGCCGCCCAGCGGTTTCTGATCGACCCCGAGAAGGATCTGCTCTCACGGCGATCGGTCACCGAGGAAGTGCCCGACGCGGTCTTGATCGAGGTCCGGCGTGCGGTGCTTGCCGGGCACAAGCTGCGGATCCACTACGCAGCGGTGAACCGGGCGCCGAAGTGGCGCACGGTGGATCCGGTCGGCCTGGTCACGGTGCGCGGGAAAGGCTACCTGTTGACCGTGACCTCGGGCGCTGACCGGACTTATCGGTTGTCTCGGATTCTGGCCGCAGAGGAACTCGACGAACTCGCTGAGCGGCCGGCCAGTGTCGATCTCGAACAGATCTGGCAGGAACGCAGTGCGCGCTTTCGGGCGGGCGGAGACCAGGTGGCCGTGCGGCTGCGGCTGAATCCGGCGCGCAGGGAGGAATTGGTCGAGACAGCGCTGGGCGTGCATGCCGAGAGTGACGGAGACGACGGATGGCTGCGAATGGAGGTCACCTTCCAAGATTCGCGACATGCCGAATGGGCGCTGTGGCAGCTTGGCGTCGATGCGGAGGCGTTGGCCCCGCAGTCGCTGCGCATTGCCCTGTTGAGCCGCGCCGCCGCAGTGGCGGAAAGCTACCGCGACTCGTCCTGACGCTTCAGGGGCCGTCTTCGCGGGTACTCGCTGTGCCACCCGTTCCAGCGCAAAGGCGGCGTTCCGTGACCGAGCCCGAGAAGACCCAGCCACAGAAGACCGAGCCCGAAAAGGCCGAGCGACAGATTGCAGTTCGTAATACGAGCGTGGTCGATGCGGTTCTGCAATCACCGCTCGCGGGCCTGTCGCCGTGGATCCTGCTGTCGTTACTCTCCGGGCCGGGAAGGTTCGAGGAATCCGCAGCTGCCGCGCTGGGGTTGTCACTGCTGATTTTGGCGGCCAGTCACCGGCGCGGTGGCACCGTGAAGCTGTTGGAGGTCTTCGACGTCGCGTTCTTCGGCGTTCTGGCGGCCATCGGGCTACTCGCGTCGGCGAACACGATTCGGTGGTTCGAACTCTGGGGAGGCGAACTGACCAACATCGCACTGGTGGTCTTCGCCTTCGGGTCGATCCTGCTCCGCAATCCTTTCACTTTGCAGTACGCGAAAGAGTCGACGCCCGAGGAGTATTGGACGACGCCCTTGTTTCTGCGCATCAACTACGTCATCACGGCAGTATGGGCGCTCGCCTTCACCTGGTCGGCTGCGGTGGGCCTGTTCGGAGATGCACGGCTGCACGACGGTGACAACTTCTGGACCGGATGGATTCTGCAGTTGCTCGGAACCTTCTTCGCGATCTCGTTCACCGAGTGGTACCCCGAGTACGCGCCGAACAAGGCCGCTCAGGCGCAGGGCCTCGATACCGAACCCCCGCAGTCGATTTTCCGGCTGTTCGACTTTCTGCCGGTGTTCATAGCCGTGACCGGAATCGCAGGGCTGGTGACCGACTCCGTTTCCGTGACCGCAGGCGTCACGTTGATCCTGGTCGGCGTTTTCGGATATCTGGCGATGCGAAGATTCACGGTCGACTAGAAGGTCGCAGTCATCGCGCGCCGACGGAAACCTGGTGCACGATTGTTTCGGTGACCGGCAGAGTGTTGACCGCCTCGATCGCATCCCACCTGTACTGGCCGCATGTGCCCTGGGGAACGAGCGGCCGCATACCGTACCCCTGATCGTCCACAAGCCACACGGTCGGCGGAACAAGCTGGTCTGTCATGCAAGAAGGATCCCGAGGGTCGGAGGGCACTCTGAAGGCGGACAGTACCGCCGACAGATCGCCCCTACGATGCTGCTCGACCCAACCGATCGTGTGATCGCCCCTGCCATCGCCCCTGCCATTGTCATTGTCATTGTCATTGTCATCGCCATCAGTACCGAAGTCGAAAGTGATCACGTGAGTGGGGGTGAATCCGTCGGGGATCGGTTTCGGTTCGGAAACGAGCACTCCGGTGCCGAGCGACGCGCCGAGATTGTCGGCGAGGCAGGTCGCCGGCTCGAGCATCGAAAGATCGGCTGTCGGGGGAGCCGGGGCGGAGCCCAGCACCGGGGACTCGGCACTTCCGCAGCCCACAAGGAGAAGCAGTGCGCCCGCGCCGACAAACATTCCTGACGGTCTCATTTCGACACCGTATCCGAGGTGTCCCAATGCCGTGTCGAAGTTTCACGCCGTATCGAAGTTTGGTGCACCGAAGTTTGGTGTGTCGCAGGGTGGGGGATACAGCTCACACTGGTGCACGAAGCAGTGCCGATGGTTCTCCAGCGCGAATCCAGCATTCGCGCACTGTCGGCTCGCGAGTGCGCCTGGATGCTGAATGACGTTGTACTGAAATATCTTTCAGTACGGCGAAGCATCTGGAGTTGCCACGTCGAAGAAGGGCCGAAGTATGACGTCGACTTGTGAACGATCACTCCCCGAAGAACGAGAAAGACCGCCCGGTGTAGAACCGGACGGTCTTGATCGAAGTGCTAGTTCATGCGCCGCGACGCTTGGCCTTCAGCAAGTCGAGACGCTCTTTGAG